>JBOGDE010000257.1:0-8212 GCA_050701695.1 Micromonosporaceae bacterium | reverse complement strand
CCACCGTCGCCACCGCCGCGGGGTCGGACGATCCGGCCGCGGCGAGCACCAGGGCGTCGAACCCGGTCGGACCGAGCCGGCGCATCAGGCCGTCCACCAGGCGGGGGTCGGGGCCGAGCACCTCGGCACGGCGGATCCGCAGCGACGGCGGGGCCCCGGCCAGCACCGCCGGTACGTCCACCCGGCTGTGGTACGCCGCGGTCAGCAGCAGCGGCACCGCCACCACGTCGCGGTACCCCTCGGCGGCCAGCCCGGCCAGCACCGGCGCCGTCCGTGGATACGACAGGTCCAGGAAGGAATGCCGTACCACCACGTCGGGCCGCGCGGCGGCGACCGCCCGCGTCAACGCCCGCGTCGCGCGCACCGACCTCTGGTCCCGACTCCCATGTGCCAGCAGCACCAGGGCGGGGTTGTCGCCGGACCCGGGCCCCACGGCACCGGCGGAGCGCGCGGCAGACGCGGGAGAGGTCACACGTGGATGCCGCATTCGGACTTCTCGAACATCGCCCAGCGACCGGCGCGGGCGTCCTCTCCCGGCTTCGGGCGGCGGGTGCACGGCCAGCAGCCCAGTGACGGGTAGATCCCGTCCCGGATCAGCTCGTTGACCGGTACGTCGTGCCGCGCGATGTACGCGTCCACCTCGGCCTGGGTCCAGCGCGCCAGCGGGGCCACCTTCACCTTGCGGCGGCCGGCGTCGAAGCCCACCACCGGGGTGTTGGCGCGACTCGGGCCCTCGTCGCGGCGCAACCCGGCGGCCCAGGCGTCGTACGGCTCCAGGCCGCGTTCGAGGGGCTCCACCTTGCGCAGGTAGCAGCAGGTGTCGGGGTCCCGCGCGAACAGCCGGGGCCCGTGCTCGCCGTCCTGCTGCCCGACGGTCCGGTCCGGGGTGATCGACCGTACGTTGACCGGCATGGTGGCGGCGACCAGGTCGCGGATCGCGAGCGTCTGCGGGAAGTGCAGCCCGGTGTCGAGGAACACCACGTCGATGCCGGGGGCGACCCGGGAGACCACGTGCACCAGTACCGCGTCGGCGAACGAGGAGGTCACGGCGAAGCGTTCGCCGAACGTACCGACGGCCCACTCCACGATCTGCTCGGCGGAGGCGTCTTCCAGGTCACGGCCGGCCGCGGTCGCCAGGTCACGCAGATCGACGGCCGAAAGCCGCTCGTACACCTGAGTCATCGCTTCTCTCCCTGCCTCGGACTCGCCAGTAATCCCACGAACTTCACGCTGAACACCCGGGCGCAGCTGCGGCACTCCCAGGCACCGTGCGCCGCCTCGTTGGGGCGCAGATCCTCTTCCCCGCAGTACGGGCAGTGGTACGGCACCATGCGACTCATCGCAGCTCCCCCTCGTCGGCGCGGGCCACCCACGCGGCGAAGCTCTCGCCGTCGGCGCGCTGCTTGAGGTAGGTACGGACCAGCCGCTCGGCGTAGTCGGGCAGCGCGGCGGCGGTGGTCTTCAGGCCGCGCAGCTTGCGGCCGAAGCCGGCGGTGAGCCCGAGCCCGCCGCCCAGGTGGACCTGGAAGCCCTCGACCTGGGCGCCGGACTCGTCGGTGACCAGCATGCCTTTGAGCCCGATGTCGGCGACCTGGGTGCGGGCGCACGCGTTCGGGCAGCCGTTGACGTTGATGCTCAGCGGTACGTCCAGCTCCGGCACCCGCCGCTCCAACTCGTCGACCAGCGACGCGGCGGCCGCCTTGGTCTCCACGATCGCGAGCTTGCAGAACTCGATGCCGGTGCACGCCATGGTGCCCCGCCGGTACGCCGAGGGCTCCGCGTCCAGCCCCAGCTCCCGCAGCGCCGCGATCAGCCCCGCGACGCGGTCCTCTGCGACGTCGAGTACCAGCAGCTTCTGGTGAGCTGTGGTGCGTACCCGCCGCGAGCCATGCGCCTCGACCACATCCGCGACGCGAGCCAGCAGGGTGCCGGAGACCCGGCCCACCACCGGCGCCACCCCGACGTAGTAGTTGCCGTCCTTCTGCTGGTGTACGCCGATGTGGTCGATCACCTCCGGCGGCGCCTCGACCGCCGGTCCGTCGATCAGCGGACGCTGCAGGTAATCCTCTTCCAGGATCTGGCGGAATTTCGCCACGCCCCAGTCGGCGACCAGGAACTTCAGCCGGGCCCGGGTACGCAGCCGCCGGTAGCCGTAGTCGCGGAAGATGCTGACCACGCCGCGCCACACCTCGGGCAGCTCGTCCAGCGGCACCCAGACCCCGAGCCGCTGCGCCAGCATCGGGTTGGTGGACAGCCCACCGCCGACCCACAGGTCGAATCCCGGCCCGTGCGACGGGTGCACCGAGCCGATGAAGGAGATGTCGTTCGCCTCGTACGGCAGGTCGGGCAGCCAGCCGATCGAGGACTTGAACTTGCGCGGCAGGTTGGAGAACTCCTTGCTGCCGATGAACCGCTGCTCGATCTCCCGGATCACCGGGGTGGCGTCGATGCGCTCGTCGGCGGAGATGCCCGCCACCGGCGAGCCGAGGATCACCCGGGGGCAGTCGCCGCACGCCTCCTGGGTGTGCAGCCCGACCGCCTCCAGCGCCTGCCAGATCGCCGGCATGTCCTCGACCCGGATCCAGTGCAGCTGTACGTTCTGCCGGTCGGTCAGGTCGGCGGTGTCGCGGCCGTACTTCTCGGAGATCTCGGCGATGACGCGCAGCTGCTCCAGGCTGAGCTGGCCGCCGTCGATCCGGATCCGCAGCATGAAGTACTTGTCGTCGAGCTCTTCAGGCTCCAGCACCGCGGTCTTGCCGCCGTCGATCCCGGGCCGGCGCTGGGTGTACAGCCCCCACCAGCGGAACCGCCCCCGCAGGTCGGCGGGGTCGATCGAGTCGAAGCCGCGGTGGGCGTAGATGCCCTCGATCCGGGCCCGTACGTTGAGCGGGTCGTCGTCCTTCTTGACCTGCTCGTTCTTGTTCAGCGGCTCCCGGTGGCCCATGGCCCACTGGCCCTGACCGCCGCGGTTGCGGCCTCGGCGTGGTGGTGTGGCGGTGACCGCCATGGTGCGTCCTTTCAAAACCTGCTGTGGGTACGTGAGGACGCACGTAGAGCGGCTGACAAGCCGAAGGGGACCGGCGCTCTCGCGCGCCCGGAATACAGACTCGGGGCGGCGTCAGGCGACGGAACGACACATGGCGCTGCGCACGCGGCAGTGGTCTACGTGGCGGCGTGCCACGAGCCAGGGCTGCACAGCTGCGGTCATGCCGAGAACTATCTCACGGACGGCGGCGTCGGGCCACCTGCTCGTGACCGGTCTCTCAGCCGGCGTACCGCATGGTGAGACCGCCGGCGCTACGCTGCCCGCCATGGCCACGATCGAGGAGCTGGTACGGCTGGTGCCGCCGCCCGCCGTACCGGTCGCCGCCGATGGCGACTGGGGCGCGGTCGAGGCCACGCTGGGGCTGCGGCTGCCGGCCGACTACCGGGCCCTGGTCACCCGCTACGGCGTCGGCGACTTCGACGACATCACGCTGCTGTCGCCGTTCGCGCCGGCGCACCACGGCGACACCAACCTGGTGGTACGCGCCCGCGCGCTGCCCGGCGATCTGGAGCTGCTGCGGCGGGAGTTTCCCGAGAGCGTGCCGTACCCGTTGTTCCCGGAGCCTGGGGGCGCGCTGACCTGGGCGGTCACCGGCAACGCCGACCTGCTGTCCTGGCTCACCGGCGAGGAAAGCTGGCCGATCGTCCTGTGGAACATCCGGGACGGCTGGTCACAGCGGTACGAGTGTGGCGCGGTCGAGCTGCTGCACGGCCACTTCAGCGGGCGGCGGACGATCGAGGCGTGGGGCACCGCGCCGCGGGAACCGTGGTTCGACCCGTACCGGGAGCGGGTCCAGGTGTACTTGAGACTGGCCGAGGGCGACCGGCCGTACCCGGAGCGGCTGCGGATCCTGCGGGACGCGCTGGCCCCGACCGCGGACCGCGGCAGCTACACCCACGACGGGCGCCGGCAGGATCACTTCAAGGCCGTCGACCGGGACTGGCTGGTGACGTACGAGACCATGTACGGCCACCAGCTGCGGGTCGCGTTCCCCGCCGGGGACGAGCCCGCGGCCCGCCGGACGGTACGCGCCACCGTCGCGGCGATGGGCTGCCGGGTGCTGTCGGCGCGCGCCCTCGACGGCACGCCGATCTGGGCCTGACCCGCTACCGGTCTGGGCCTGACCCGCTACCGGCGGTGGGCGAGCGGCACCACCAGCACCGCCTCGGTGCCACCGTCGGTACGGTTGCGCAGCTCGATCGTGCCGCGCAGCTCACCGGTCACCAGAGTCCATACGATCTGCAGCCCCAGCCGCTGGCTGTCCGCCATGTCGAAGCCCTCCGGCAGACCCCGCCCGGAGTCGGCGACGGTGACGTGCAGCTGCCGCCGCCAGCGGTGTGCCGCCACCACCACGTCGCCGGTCTCCCCCGGGGCGTACGCGTGCTCGACGGCGTTCTGCAGCAGCTCGTTGAGCACCATCACCAGCGGGGTGGCGATCTCCGCCGGCAGGATCCCGAAGGTGCCCTCGCGGCGCAGCCGTACCTGGGACTCGGCGGTCGCCACCTCGGCGGCCATCGACGCCACCCGGTCCACGATGGTGTCGAACTCCACCGCCTCGTCGGCGGAGAACGACAGCGTCTCGTGCACCAGCGCGATCGAGGCGACCCGGCGTACCGACTCCTCCAGGGCTTCGGCCGCCGCGGGTACGCCGACCCGCCGGGCCTGCAGCCGCAGCAGCGCGGCGACGGTCTGCAGGTTGTTCTTCACCCGGTGGTGGATCTCCCGGATGGTGGCGTCCTTGGTGACCAGGGCGCGTTCCCGGCGGCGCACCTCGGTGACGTCGCGCACCAGCACCAGCGCCCCGATCGGCACCCCGCCCGGGGACAGCGGCAGCGCCCGGGTCAGCACGGTGGCGCCCCGCGCCTCGACCTCCATCCGCGGCGGCGACTCGCCACGCAGCGCGGAGATGATGCGCTCGGCGGCCTCCGTACCCTCCAAAGGGTCGTCGGCGAACCGGCCGGTGAGGGCCGCCAGATCCTCTCCCACCAGGTGCCCGTGAAACCCCAGCCGGCGGTACGCCGACTGCGCGTTCGGGCTGGCGTAGACCACCTTGCCGTTGCCGTCGAGCCGGAAGAAGCCGTCCCCGACCCGGGGCGCGCTGGTGGTCTCGCCGGGGTGCCGCTGCGGCGGGAACGTGCCGTCGGTGACCATCTGCGCCAGGTCGTCGGCGGTGGTCAGGTAGCTCAGCTCCAGCTGGCTGGGGCTGCGCGCGGTGGACAGGTTGGTGTCGCGGCCGAGCACCGCGATCACCGCGTCCTGCTTCAGGGTCCGGACCGGGATCGCCTCGTGCCGGGCCGGGGTGTCGCCGTACCAGACCGGGTCGCCTTCCCGCCAGATCCTTCCCTGCTGGTACGCCACCTCCAGGTGGTTCACCTCCGGCCCGGACAGGATCCGCCCCACCTGATCGTCGTGGTACGCCGTCGGCGCCGTGCTGGGCCGGCACTGCGCCACACACACCCATTCCGGCCGGGGACCGACGGGCTCGCTGGCGCGTACCCAGAGCAGCAGGTCGGCGAAGGACAGGTCGGAGAGCAGCTGCCAGTCGCCGGCGAGCCGGTGCAGGTGGTCGATCCCGGGAGCGTCGAGCTCGGTGTGCTCTTCGACCAGATCGCGCAGCGTGGACACGCTGCGAGTCTATGGTCAGCGTGTTTCGCCTAGGGTCAGCGGGTTTCGGTGACTTTGCGTCAGCGGGTCTCGGTGACTTTGCGTCAGCGGGTCTCGGTGACTTTGCGTCAGCGGGTCTCGGTGACTTTGCGTCAGCGGGTTTCGGTGACTTTGCGCAGGCCACGCGGGGCGTCGGGATCCTCCCCACGGGAGAGCGCCAGCGCCAGCGCGAGCCGCTGCAGCGGGATGATGTCCAGCAGCGGGGCGTACCGTTCGTCGACCGCCGGGGTGGTCAGGTGCAGTCCCGTGGCCGTGGCGGTGGGGCCGACGGTGAGCACGTCGGCGCGGCGTTCGCCGAGCCGCGCCACCACCGCGCGCATCGCCTCGCCGCCCGGGCCGTCCCCCACCAGCGCCAGCACCGGTACGTCCGGGTCGGCCATCGCCAGCGGACCGTGCAGCAGGTCCGCGCCGGAGAACGCCAGCGCGGCCAGGTAGCTGGTCTCCATCAGCTTCAGCGCGGTCTCCCGCGCGGTGGGGTACGCGTAGCCGCGACCGGTGGTGATCAGCTGCTCGGCGAACCGGTACCGGGGTGCGAGCTGGCTCGCTGTCGGGTCCTCGACCAGGGCGGTGGCCAGCGCGGGCAGCACGGCGAGGGCGTCCCGCTCCTCGGCGGGCAGCCGGCCGTCGCCGCCGCGTACCCCCTCGATCAGCAGCAGCAGCGCCAACAGCTCCGCGGTGTACGTCTTGGTCGCGGCGACCGCGCGTTCGTGGCCGGCGGCGACGTCGACCACCATCTCGGCCGCCTCGCTCAGCGGCGAGTCGGGGTTGTTGCACACCGCCACCGTGCAGGCGCCGCGCTCGCGGGCCACGCTAAGCACCTCGACCAGGTCCGGGGAGCCACCGCTCTGGCTCACCCCGATCACCAGCGCGCCGGCGAAGTCGGGGCGGGCGCCGTACACGGTGATGGCCGACGGTGAGGTGAGCCCGGCCGGGATGCCGAGCCGGATGTCGGTGAGGTACGCGCCGTACAGCGCGGCGTGGTCGCTGGTGCCCCGAGCGGCGTAGAACACCGTACGGGGCCGCCGCCGCGCGATGGTCGCCGCGACCTCGGCGATCGCGTCCGCCCGTTCGTCCAGCAGCCGGGCGTACGTCGCTGGCTGCTCGGCGATGTCCGCGGCCATCCCCGCACCGGGCTCCCCGCCTCCAGCACCATCCCGGCTCGTCGTCACCGCTTCGGTCACCGCCACCTCCATACGCAGCCGCCGCGCACGCTGTGCTCACCTCTGTGCTCACTAACGCGCGATGGATGCATCTTACGCGCAAAACCGCGCACGTCCAGCGCGTGCCAACTTGCGGCGGAATGCCGATCGCGATCTCGGGTCACCACCTGCTGTTCCGCGTGCAGATTCGTACCCGAAATCGCGATCTTGGAAGCTCAGAGCGGGAGTTGGTACGCCAGCAGTAGCACGTTGGGCGCGGGGCGCCAGTCGCGGTCGGGGAGCCGTACGAAGCCGAGTTTGCGGTAGAGCCGGTGCGCGGCGTGCGCGATGTCGGGCGTGGAGAGCACCACGGTGTGGGCGCCGTCGGCGCGGGCGTGGTCGAGCACGGCGGACACCAGCGCGGCGCCGATCCCACCGGCCTGCGCCCCCGGGTCCACCGCCAGCATCCGGAACTCCGCCTCGCCCGGCCGGGAGATCTCCGCGTACGCCGATCCGTACGGGCAGTACGCCACCGCGCCCACGATCCGGCCGGCGCCGACCGCCACCAGCAGTTGTGCCGCCTCGGCGCGCGCGGCGACGTCGGCCAGCCGCTCGTCGTACCGGGTGCCGGGCGGGATCATGTCGGCCGCCCGGTACGCCGCGACCGTCACCCGCGCGATCTCCGGGTGGTCCTCGGGTGTCGCCGCCCGGACCGTCACGCCCGGCGCGGCACCGGGCGTGGGGTTGGTGTCTGGCGAAGCGCCGCGGGCGTCCAGGGTCACTCGATCACGGCGATCAGATCGCCCTCCTGCACCACGTCGCCCTCGTTGACAGCCAACTCCTTGAGCACGCCGGCCGACTCGGCGAGCACCGGGATCTCCATCTTCATCGACTCGAGGATCACCAGCGTGTCGCCGTCGTCCACCGAGTCGCCGGCCGCGGCGACCACCTTCCACACGTTGGCCACCATCTCGGCCCGGATCTCCTCGGCCATCGCCGTCCTCCTCGTACTCGCGCGCACCACTGCGACGCATTGTTGCCGTGCCGCAGGGGCCTCGCCGTGCGACGCTGACACCGTATCGCCTACCATCGCCTGCGCGGGTCACGACCTCGTGGCACTGCCGCGGGACACCCGCGAGAGAGCTGGGAGACGAATTCATGGCGAAGAAGGCACGCAAGCGCCGGGCACGCAAGAAGAAGGGCGCGAACCACGGCAAGCGCCCCAACGCCTGAGGCTGTCGTGATGCCTCGGGTCGAGCGAGGCGGAGTCCAGGCGGCTGCGAGGGTGCCGACTCCCTCGATGCCTCACGCCCGGGACTCGGCACCCTCGCCGGCAAGGCGGAGGTTTGCCCGGATACCGGTG
>JBOGDE010000256.1:0-8257 GCA_050701695.1 Micromonosporaceae bacterium | reverse complement strand
GGCCAGCTCGGCGGGGCGCAACGCCGGCAGGTCCGCTCCCAGTGCCGCCACCCCGGCGGTGGGCCGGCGCCGGGCGGCCTGGCGGGCGCCGTACTCCAGTGCGGGGTTCAATCCGGCATCCGGCAGGTCCGCGACCGTCGCCGCACCCAGGTCGGCGGCGGCGTGGCGTACCAGAGGATCGTCGGTGACCACCAGAACAGCGGCGACCGCCGGGCAGGCCACCGCCGCGGCCAGGGTGTCGGTGGCCAGCGACAGCACCAGCTCCTCGTGCGGTACGCCGGGCAGCGCCCCCCGCAGTCGGCTCTTGGCCAGCGAGAGCCGCTTCACCGGGACCACCACCGACCACCGCGCCACCCGACCATCCTGAACGGTGGGGACCTTGGCCGTCTGTGCCGGGGTACACCGTCGGCCATAAGCTGTGGTCAGTTCCCAGGTCAGGAGGGTCGCCGATGGGTGAGGACCGGCGTGTGGACCGGCTCGGCCGCGCGGTGGTGATGGGCGCCGGCTCGTGGGGTACGACGTTCGCGAAGCTGCTCGCCGACGGCGGCACCGACGTGGTGGTCTGGGCGCGCCGGCCGCAGGTGGCCGAGGCGATCACCGAACACCGGGAGAACCCCGACTACCTTCCCGGGGTACGGCTGCCGGAGCGGGTCAGCGCCACCACCGACGCCGCCGCCGCGCTCGCCGGGGCCGATCTGGTGGTGCTCGCGGTGCCGAGTCAGACGCTGCGCGGCAACCTCACCGAGTGGGCGGGCGCGATCGAGCCGGACGCCACCCTGGTCAGCCTGATGAAGGGGATCGAGCTGGGCACCGGGCTGCGGATGAGCCAGGTGATCACCGAGCTGACCGGAGCCAGCGAGGGTCATGTGGCCGTGGTGACCGGCCCCAACCTGGCGCCCGAGATCGCCGCCGGCCAGCCCACCGCCACCGTGGTGGCGTGCGCCGATCCGGTACGCGCCGAGCTGATCCAGCGGACCATCGCGACCCACTACTTCCGCCCGTACACCAATCTCGACGTGGTGGGCTGCGAGCTGGGCGGCGCGGTGAAGAACGTGATCGCGCTGGCGTACGGGTTGGTCTCGGGGATGGGCTTCGGGGACAACACGAAGGCGACACTGATCACCCGCGGGTTGGCCGAGACCGCCCGGCTGGGCAACAAGCTGGGCGCCGACCCGCTGACCTTCGCCGGGCTCGCCGGGCTCGGCGACCTGGTGGCCAGCTGCGTGTCGCCGATCGCGCGGAACCGTACGTTCGGCGAGCACCTCGGCCGTGGGCTCACGCTGGCGCAGGCGCAGGTCGCGACGAAGCAGACCGCCGAGGGTGTCAAGAGCGCCCTGTCGATCCGTGACCTGGCCCGTGCCAACGGGGTGGAGATGCCGATCACCGAGCAGGTGGAACGGATCTGCCACGAAGGGGTCGACCCGCGCGAGGCGATCGCCGACCTGATGAAGCGCAGCATGAAGTCCGAGTGAGCCGGGCACCACGGTAACGACTTGGTACAACGATAGCCGCCGGGCTGCGCCGGACCCATTCGCCGACCGGCCGCGTTGTCGGTTTGTCCGGATACAACACCGGTATCCGGACAAACCTCCGCCTTGCCGGATCGACGAATGGGCCTCGGCTCGCCTCGACGCCTATCGTGCACCAAGTCGTAAGTGGTGGGTCGGGCGGTGAGGCCCCGGCCCACGACCAGCGGTTGTAGGGTCAGCCGGATGAATCAGCCGTCAAAGCCCCGGGTAGCGATCATTTTCGGAGGTCGCAGCACCGAGCATGCGATCTCCTGTGTCAGCGCCGGCAGCGCGATCGCGGCTCTGGACCCGGACGAGTTCGAGGTGGTGCCGGTCGGCATCACCCGCGAGGGTCGCTGGGTGCTGACCCGCGACACCGCTGGTCTGGCCATCGAGGGGCGGACGCTCCCGGAGATCACCGACGGCTCCGGCTCCGCGGTGGTGCTGCCCGCGGACCCCACCGCGGGCGGGCTGGTGACCCTCACGCCGACGGACGGCGTCGCGGCGCTCTCCGGCGTCGACGTGGTGCTGCCGCTGCTGCACGGCCCGTACGGCGAGGACGGCACCATCCAGGGGCTGCTGGAGATGGCCGGAATCCCGTACGTGGGCTCCGGGGTGTTCGCCAGTGCCGCCGGGATGGACAAGGAGTTCGCCAAGAAGCTGTTCACCGCCGAAGGTCTGCCGGGCGGTCCGTACGCGGTGCTGCGCGCCGGGCAGTCGCTGTCGGCCGCCGACCGCGAGCGGCTCGGCCTGCCGGTGTTCGTGAAGCCGGCGCGGGGCGGCTCCTCGATCGGGATCTCCAAGGTCACCGACTGGGCTTCGCTGGACGGGGCCGTCGCGCTGGCCCGGGAGTCGGACTCCAAGGTGCTGGTCGAGGCGGCGTTCCCGGGGGTACGCGAGATCGAGTGCGGCGTACTGGAAGGTGAGCACGGCGGCCCACCGGAGGCCAGCCTGCCCGCCGAGATCCGGATCGTCTCCGGCCACGACTGGTACGACTTCGACGCCAAGTACCTCGACGACGCCTGCGAGTTCGACCTGCCGCCGAAGCTGCCCGCCGAGCTGATCGAGCGGATCCGCGGCCTGGCCTGCCGGGCGTTCACCGCACTGGACTGCGCCGGTCTGGCCCGGGTCGACTTCTTCCTCACCCCGGAGCTGGAGATCTACCTCAACGAGATCAACACCATGCCCGGGTTCACCCCGACGTCGATGTTTCCCCGGATGTGGGCCGCCAGCGGCCTGGAGTACCCGAAGCTGCTGGCCCGCCTGATCCGCACCGCCCTGCACTCACACTGAGCGGTGCATTGACTCGGCGTACGTCTTGAGCTGGGCGAGAGTGCGCTCGATGTTGGCCTGGTTGTGGCTGTCCCGGTCGGGGATGCCCAGCAGGGCGCGGTTGACCAGCAGCGCCACCGGGCGGGGCGCCAGCCGCAGCGTGCTCTCGGTGACCCGGCAGCCGGCGGCGGTGGGCTCGATGGTGTAGCGCCAGGACGCGCTCGGCACGCCGGCGGTGCGTACCCGGAACTCGAAGCGGCGGCCGGGTTCGGCGTGGGTCACCTCGCAGGTGGTCGCCCACACCCGGCCCTTGTGACGGTTGCGCCCCTGGAACCGGGCCCCGACGGCGGGGCCGTCCGCGCCGCCGAGCCAGCGGCACCGGTCGGTCTCGGCGGCCCACTTGCCGGTGTCGGGGACGTTGGAGACCAGGTCGTACACCAGCTCGGGAGGTGCGGCGATCTCGATGCTGCTCTGCGCGGTGGGTGTCGGCATGCGGTCATGGTTACCCGCCGGTACGCCCGCCCGCTACCTACTGGAGTCGGATCTCGCTTGCGGCGGCCGGATGTCACTTGCGGCAGCCCGAGGGCGGGTCGCCGCCGGTGGGGGTCTCGGCGACGTACCGGGAGAGCGCGGCGATCAGCTGTCCGGTCTCCTCCGGCGGCCCGGAGACGGTGACCGAGACCGGTATCTCGCGGTCCAGGGTGGTCCAGACGGTGCTGTCGCGGTCGGTGACGGCGCGCCAGCACACCTTCGACAGCGGGTACACCGTCTCGGTGGAGGTTTCCGGCAGCGTCACCGGATCGACCCCGCACCGCAGCAGCAGGTGGCCGTACGCGGCGTTCTGCTCGGCGCCGGCGCTCACCGCCCGGCGGGGCAGCTCACCGACACGTTCGGGCAGCTTCGCGACCAGGCCACGGCAGATCAGCGCGGCGCGGGAGGACAGCTCGCGGGCGTCCACCGACGCGGAGGTGGTGGGCTGGGGAGCCCGGGAGGCGTCGGGTTTCGGTGGGCCGGGATCGCGCGGCCACAGCGCCAACCCGGCCAGCACCGCCACGGGCACGGCGATCAGCGTGGCGATCCAGGCGGCGCGCCGCAGCTCCGGGTCGGTCACGAAAGGTGTACGACGGAACAGGTCAGCGTGCGGGTGATGCCGGGCACCGCCTGCACCTTGCTGACCACCATCTTGCCCAGTTCGTCGACGTTGCGTGCCTCGGTGAGTACCACCACGTCGTACGGCCCGGTGACCGCGTCGACCCGGGCGACCCCCGCGATCCCTCCGATCGCGGTGGCCACGTCACTGGCCTTGCCGACTTCGGTCTGGATGAGGATGTACGCCTGCACCACGTCACCGCTCCCATTCATCAGCGCGCCCGAAATGGAGAAACTACCGTACGTGCAGCGCCCCGAGGGCAACACCGGAGGATCACTCTGGGGGATGATCCCGTCATGACCGTCGGCGAGACCGGAGAGTTCGGGCTGATCTCCAGCATCATCGCACGACTCGGCGCGGGATCGTCCGTGCTTCTCGGGCCGGGAGACGACGCCGCCGTGGTGGCCGCACCGGACGGCCGGGTGGTGGCCTCCACCGACGTACTGGTGGAGGGACGGCACTTCCGCCGCGACTGGTCCAGCGCGACCGACGTGGGCCACCGGGCCGCCGCGGCCAACCTGGCCGACATCGCGGCGATGGGGGCGGTGCCGACCGCGCTGCTGGTGGCGCTCTGCGCGCCGCCCGAGCTGCCGGTGTCGTGGGCCGAGCAGCTCGCCGACGGGCTGGGGGAGGAGTGTGCGCTGGTCGGTGCCTCGGTGGTGGGCGGCGACATCTCCGCCAGCCCGACGCTGACCATCGCGGTGACCGCGCTCGGCTCGCTGGGCAATGCGGCGCCGGTGACCCGTGGCGGCGCCCGTCCCGGCGACGTGATCGCGGTGGCGGGACGGCTGGGCTGGGCGGCGGCCGGCTACACGGTGCTCTCCCGCGGGTTCCGGTCACCGAAGGTGCTGGTGGACGCACACCGCCGGCCCGCTGTGCCGTATCGGGCGGGGCCGGCGGCTGCCCGGCTGGGCGCCACCGCGATGATCGACGTGTCCGACGGGCTGCTCGCCGACCTCGGACACCTGGCCGAGGCGAGCCGCGCCGCCATGGAGCTCCGGCGTGAGGCCTTCGAGGTGCCGCCGGTGATGGCCGACGCGGCGGCGGCGCTGGGGGCGGACCCGTACCAGTGGATCCTCACCGGCGGCGACGACCACGCGCTGGCCGCCACCTTCCCACCCGCGGTCGACTTGCCGGAGGAGTGGACCCCGATCGGCCGGGTACGCGACGGCGCCGGCGTCACCGTCGACGGCAAGCTGTACGAGGGCCCCGCCGGCTGGGACCACTTCCGCTGAGGCTCCGGGCCTTTCCAAGATCGCCATCCCGGGAACAAACCAGCCGCCAGACCGTCCGATCTGTTCCCGAAACAACGATCACCGATGGAAGGGGCGACACTGCGGCTCGGCCATGTGCTGCAGCGCGATCCGCATCGATGACTGGGCGAGGTCCCACAGTTCGCAGGCGGTGTCACAGCGGAACCCGAACCGGCAGGATCCGGGTCGCCAACTGGCCGCACGTACACACCTGCTGTTCGGGCACCACCCGGTGCTTGCGCATCGCGAGCGCCATGGCTTCGACACGCCGGCCCACATCCAGCATCAGGTCGGTGGGGTCCCATCGCCTGGCTCCGCTCTCGGTCACCGATGCTCCTTGTCGTACGCCCGACGAGGTTCTTGTGACGGCGACGGTACGAGCAGTAGCCGATCATGGGGTTCACCGTCGTGAACCCGTACCCTCGAAATCTGGCGATACTTCGAGGGGTGACCACCGTGAGTGATGCGCCGATCGTGGGCCAGCGGATCCGGGAGTGGCGTCGCTACCGGGGGATGCCGCTGAAGACCCTGGCGGGGCTCGCGGGGTTGTCGGTCGGCTACCTCAGCATGGTCGAGAACGGCAAGCGGATCGTGGACCGGATGTCGCACCTGGCCGCCATCGCCGCTGCGCTGCGGGTGTCGGTGGCGGAATTGCAGCGCTACCCGAGCAAGCCGCTGTCACCCGACCACTCGGCGGCGCTTGCGGCGGTGCCAGAGGTACGCGCGGCGCTGGCCGAGATCGCGCTCGGTCTTGAGCCGCGGGTGCTGCCGACTGCCCAGCTGGCCGAGGAAGTCGCTACGGTGCACCGGCTGCGCGCGGCGTGTGACTACGCGGCACTGGCGCAGCGGCTCCCGCCGCTGTTGCGTGCCCTCGGCAGCGGCGACCGTGAAGTGCACGGCCTGCTGGTGCAGGCGCTGTACGTCACCGCGTTCGTGCTGAAGTACCTGGGCTTCGCGGATCTGGCCCAGACCGCGGCGCAGCAGTGCTGGCTCGAGGCGCGGGATCTGGAGGATCCGGCGTGGCAGGCGGTGTCCGACTTCGCACGCCTGCACTGCCTGCCGCCAGAGCTACGCCCGGTGACAGCCTCCCGGGCCGTTGCCACGATCGATCAGCTCGCCGCGGGCTCGGACGATCGCAACGTGCTCCAGGTGATCGGGATGCTGCACCTGACGGCGGCCTGGTCGTACGCCGTCGCCAACGATCAGCCGACGGTCCGTACCCATCTCGCGGAGGCCTCCGAGCTGGCCGACCGGTTGGGCGACGACACGGCCGGTGGGTTCGCCGCGATGTGGTTCGGGCCGACGAACGTCGGGTTCTGGAAGGCCGGGCTCGCCGTAGAACTGGGTGAGGGTGGCCGGGTCCGGGAGATCGCACGGGAGCTGCATCCCGAGGCGGTGGCGAGTGCGTCGCGACGGGCGTCCTACTACAGCGATCTCGGACGGGGACTGGCTCAGGAACGCCGCGACGCCGAGGCGATCGCCCACCTGGTCCACGCTGAACACATCGCCCCGCAGCGGGTACGTACCAACCCGGCTGTCCGGGAGACGGTCGCGGGCCTGATGCGGCGCGCCCGCAACCAGGCGGCCGACCGCCCGCTACGCCTACTCGCCCAAGCCTCCGGCGTGTTCTAAGGCGCGCCACCACCGCAGCGTCAGCGTGGTGGTGGCCACGTTTCGGGAAATCCGGTGGCGGACGGCGGGGGGTTCACGGCTAGCGTCGGCGGCGTGACGACGACGGGAATCGGGCTGACGGTGACGCGCGCGGCGTACACCGATGTGGAGGCGCAACGGTTGATCGCGGCGGCGCTGGCGGACCTGGCCGAGCGGTACGGCGGCGAAGGCGACGAGACGCCGATCGCGCCGGAGGATTTCGTACCGCCCAGCGGGGTGTTTCTGGTGGCGTGGCTGGACGGTGATCCGGTCGGCTGTGGCGCCTGGCGGGCGCGCGGCGAGAACGCGGAGATCAAGCGGATGTACACCGCGCCGCAGGCACGCGGGCGTGGCGTCGCGAAGGTGGTGCTGACAGAGCTGGAGACCACCGCGCGGGCGGCGGGGCTACGCCGGATGATCCTGGAGACCGGCACCAAGCAGCCCGAGGCGATCGGTCTGTACGAGGCTCGCGGCTACACCCTGATCCCGAACTTCGGTCACTACAAGGACGAGCCCGAAGCGGTCAGCTACGGGCTCGGACTGGACTGAAGCCTCAGGCCTTCGTGACCTTGTCGGCCTTGATGCAGGAGGTGCAGACGTTCATCCGCTTGCGGGCACCGTTGACGGCGGCGTGGACGGTCTGGATGTTCGGGTTCCACCGGCGCTTGGTCTTGGTCTTCGACCACGGCACGTTGTGGCCGAAGCCGGGCTTCTTGCCACAGACGTCACACACGCTAGCCACGGGAACTCTCCTGGGGTGATCTTGCTGGACGGGCGCCCACGCGAGGGTGGGCAACCCGAGAAGCGTACCTGATGCCCCGTCCGGGACGCCAAACCAGGGGGTCCGTCGGTGGCACGCATTAGGCTCCAAGCGTGCTGGAGCGACTCGACGCCGCCGCGATCCGCCGCTGGTGTGAGGCGGGGCTGGACGCGCTGCGCCGGCACCAGCGCGAGATCGACGAGATGAACGTGTACCCCGTGCCCGACGGCGACACCGGCACCAACCTCGTCCTCACCGTCAGCTCCGCGCAGCGCGCCCTCGCCGCCGAGCCGGACGAGCCGTATGAGTCGGATGAGTCGGATGCACCGGGCGGGCCGGGCGGGCCGGGCGGGCCGGACCAAGCGGAGGCGGGGGCCGACACCGACTACACCCCGCTGGGGCGGGTGCTGCGCTGCATGGCGCGCGGGGCGCTGCTCGGGGCGCGGGGCAACTCCGGTGTGATCCTCTCCCAGCTGCTGCGCGGCATCGCCGACGCGCTGGCCGCCGCGCCCGAGGCGAGGGGACGACAGGTCGCCGGAGCGCTCGCGGTCGCCGCCGACGCCGGGTACGCGGCGGTCGCGGAGCCGGTCGAGGGCACCGTGCTGACCGTGGCGCGGGCCGCCGCGACCGCCGCCGCCGACGCCGACAGCGACGAGCTGGCGAC
>JBOGDE010000255.1:0-8330 GCA_050701695.1 Micromonosporaceae bacterium | reverse complement strand
GGGGGAGCCCGGCCGGGGCCGGGAGCACGGCGAGACCGCGCCGGCCGTACCGCAGACCAGACCGGTACCGCCGCCGGACAACCCGCAGGGCATCGTGGAGCGCGAAGCACTCAAGATCGCGATCCAGCACCCGGTGCTCGCCGGGCCGCTGTTCGACGCGGTGGACGTCACGCCGTACCGGCATCCGGTGCACGCGGCGGTACGGTCGTCGATCGTCGAGGCCGGGGGTGCCGCCTCGGCGACCGCCGGCGCTGACTGGGTCGAGAAGGTACGCGATGCCTGCGCCGACCTGGCGGCGAAGGCCCTGGTCGGTGAGCTGTCGGTGGAGCCGCTGCGCTACGACGGCGACCCTGACCCGCGCTACGTCACCGTCACCCTGGCCCGGCTGCAGTGGCCCGCCGTACAGGCGCGGATCCAGGAGATCAAGTCCAAGCTGCAGCGCACCAACCCGGTGACACAGGAAGACGCGTACCGGCAGATGTTCGGTGAGCTGATCTCCCTGGAGGCTCAGGCCAGGGGTCTGCGGGAGCAGGCCGTCGGCGCGCTGTAGAAACCTGTTGGCCGATTGTCGTACGGCGACAGTAGGGTCGGGCCGTGTCTTCGCCCATCCTGATCAGTGCCCGCGGCCTGGTGAAACGGTTCGGCGACCGGGTCGCGGTCGACGGCATCGACGTGGAGGTACGCCGCGGCGAAGCCTTTGGGTTCCTCGGTCCCAACGGCGCCGGCAAGAGTTCCACGATGCGCATGATCGGCTGCGTGTCGCCGCCCAGCGGCGGCGAGCTGCGGGTGCTCGGGATGGACCCGCTGACCGATGGTGCGAAGATCCGGGGCCGGCTCGGCGTGGTGCCGCAGGAGGACACCCTCGACGTCGAGCTGACGGTGCGGGAAAACCTGCTGATCTACGCCCGGTATTTCGGCATCCGGCGGCGTGACGCGCGGCCGAAGGCGGACGAGTTGTTGCGGTTCGTCCAGCTCGCCGACCGCGCCACCGACAAGGTCGAGCCGCTCTCGGGCGGCATGAAGCGCCGCCTCACCATCGCCCGCAGCCTGGTCAACGAGCCGGAGATCGTGCTGCTCGACGAGCCCACCACCGGGCTCGACCCGCAGGCGCGGCACCTGGTCTGGGAGCGGCTGTTCCGGCTCAAACAGCGGGGCACCACCCTGGTGCTCACCACCCACTACATGGACGAGGCGGAGCAGCTCTGCGACCGCCTCGTGGTGATGGACGGCGGCCGGATCGTCGCGGAGGGTTCACCCCGGGGTCTGATCGAGCGCTACTCCACCCGCGAGGTGGTGGAGCTGCGGTTCGGCATCGACGAGCCGCTGGCTGACTACGCCGGCAAGCTCGACGGTCTCGGTCGCGTCGAGGTGCTGCCCGACCGACTCCTGGTGTACGCCGACGACGGCGACGCCGCCGCGGCCGAGATCCACCGCCGTGACCTCACCCCGGCCAGCCTGCTGGTACGTCGCTCCAGCCTGGAAGACGTGTTCCTGCACCTGACCGGCCGGACTCTGGTCGACTGATGACGGTCATCGACCACCCCGTCAGCGCGGCGCTGTCGTACTGGTTCACCCAGTACCGGCGCACCTGGCGCTCCAGCATCTACTCCAGCTTCGTGATCCCGCTGCTGTGGCTGGCCGCGATCGGGTACGGCGTCGGCGGCTTCATCGACGCGGGCCCGGCCACCCTGGGGTATGCCTACCTGTCGTACCTGGCACCTGGGCTGCTCGCCACGGTCGTGTTCCACACCGCGGTGGGCGAGGGTAGTTTCCCGGTGTACGGCGCGATCAAGTGGAACAAGCAGTATGTCTCGATGCTCGCCACCCCGCTGCGGACCGGTGACGTGGTCGCGGGCCACCTGGGGTTCGCCACCGTCCGGATGGCGATGACCGGGGTGGCGTTCTTCGTGGCGATGCTGCTCTTCGGCGTCGTGCACTCACCGTGGGCGCCGCTGGCGGTCGCCGCCGCCGTGCTCACCGGGCTCGCCACCGGCACCACTACGTACGCCTACGCCACCACGATCACCAGCGAGAACCGGTTCGCCCTGCTGCACCGCTTCATGGTGGTCCCGGTGACGATGTTCTCCGGCGTGTTCTTCCCGATCGACCAGCTCCCCGCCGTGGTCCGCCCGCTGGCATGGCTGTCCCCGCTGTGGCACGGCGTCGAGCTCAGCCGGGGTGCGGTGCTCGGCGTCCCGCCGGCGCTGCATCCGGCGCTGCACGTGGCGTACCTGGGGCTGTGGGCGGGGCTCGGGTTCCTGGCCGCGCGGCGCCTGCTGGCCCGAAGGCTGGTGGTGTAGATGGTTACCGCACTGCTGCTGCGTACCGGCGCGCTAGGCACGCTCGGTGGGCACGCGAGGGGCGGCGGGGCGCTGATCTGGCGCAACGCGTACGTCCACCGCGCCGACCTGTGGGTGGTGGTCTCCGGGATTGTCGAACCGTTCCTGTACCTGCTCTCACTCGGCATCGGGATGGGCGCGCTGGTCGGCGAGATCCCGTACGCCGGCGGCACCGTCGACTACGCGGTGTACGTCGCCCCCGCCATGCTGGCCGCCGCCGCGATGACCGGGGCGCTCACCGAGAGCACGTACAACGTGTTCGGGAAGATGAAGTTCATGAAGCTGTACGAGGGCGTGCTGGCCACCCCGGTGACCCCGACCGGGATCGCTCTCGGTGAGGTGGGCTGGGCACTGCTGCGCAGCGCGGTCAACGCCGCGTTCTTCGTCGTGACGATGGTGGCGATGGGGCTGGCGCCGTCGTGGTGGACCCTGGCCGCGCTGCCCGCCGCGGTGCTGATCGGGCTGGCGTTCGCGGCGGCGGGGATGGCGTTCACCACGTACCTGCGCACGTGGCAGGACTTCGACTACATCACCGTGATGATCTTCCTGCTGTTCCTGTTCTCAGGCACGTTCGCGCCGATCACGGTCTACCCCGACTGGCTGCAGTGGGTGGTCGCCGCGACGCCGCTCTACCACGGTGTCGCGCTGGTACGCGGCCTGACCACCGGCGCCGTGTCACCGGAGCTGCTCTGGCACGTGGCGTACCTGGTCGCGCTGACGGCCGCCGGACTGGCGATCGCGGGGCGGCGGATGACCCGCATGCTCACCCCGTGAGCGAGCGAGCCAGTCGGCTCAGCAGCGCGCGCGAGCGCGCCGCCGAGCGAAGCGAGGTGTGCGCGTGAGCCCGGTGCGGGTCACAGGTCTGGAGGGCCCGACGGTAGGTCGGGATCGCGTACCAGCAGCGGGTCGCTGTCACCGAGCAGCCGCTGCCCGATCCGGGAGTGCCCCAGACGCGAGTCCCCGAACCGGTCGTTGAGCTTGCCCCGCACCCTGTCCCGGCCGGTGCTGAGCAGCTTGGTGCTCTGCGCCTGGACCAGCCCGGTGGCCTCCTGCACCGTCGGGCTCGATCTCACTTTCCGCGCCACCTGGGCGAGCTGCTCGTACCGCTCCCGTCCGGCTCTGGAGCCGAGCACGTACCCGATGGCGAGCCCCGCCACGAACATGATCCTGCCGCGCATCATGGCCCCCTTCCGGCCGGCGTACACCCCATCCTGCCCCGACCCTGGGTACGGCGCGACCGGGACCACCGAAACCGCGCGACGCGCGGCGATAACCCGCTCACGTACACCCCGGGGCGTCCTGTACTCTTGTCCGGGCGCCGCCGCACGGCAGCGACATTCCCGCGTAGCTCAATTGGCAGAGCATTCGGCTGTTAACCGAAGGGTTACTGGTTCGAGTCCAGTCGCGGGAGCTTCCCAGAGCATTGCGCGAACCGGGGGCCGGTGACGGCCCTCGGTTCGCTGTCTACGCTCGTGGCTCCCGCGACGGGGATCTTGAACACGGGGATGACCTTTCCTTCGTGGATGCTGATCTCTGCGACCAGCGCCTCGATTATGGCTTTGCGGGCGGCGGGCGTGCCACTCGCTATGACCTCGGCGAGGTAGTCACTGAGGTGCTTGAGCAGGTCGGCTGGCGGCGCGGACGGCGCGGTGTCGATGGCGTCGGCGATCTCGTCGCGGCGGCCTTCAAGTTGCGCGATCTCCTCGCGAAGCGACGTAAGCCGAGGGCCGCAGACCGCGTCGCTCATGGTGCCCGCCTCGAATGCTGCGAGGTACCGGTCGATCGCGGCGGTCTTGGTGGTGATCTGGCGCTCGATGGTTACGAGTTCGGCCCGCCGGTCGGCGTGTGCCTCTCGGTGGTTCTGCCGGGCGCGGTTGGCCGCCATGGTGATCAGCGGTTCGGCCTGACTGAAGAAGTCGTACAGGGCTTGGAGCGTCGCCGCGTCGGTTGCTCTGGCCTTGAGGCGGGGAGCGCCGCAACCTGAGGACCCGTAGCGGACACGGGAGTAGCACGTGTAGTAGTGGTACAGCAGTCCTCGGCCCTTGGCGGACGTGCCGATGTATTTCTTGCCGCACTCCGGGCACGTGATAAGCCCAGTGAGGTGGTACTCGGAATCGCTCATGGCTCGGTGGGTCTGTGCGTCAGTGCGCGCGTTGGCGATGCGGCGAGCACGATTCCAGGTGGCATTGTCAATGATTGGTTTATGTGCCTCTTCGACGTACACGTCGCGGAAGGCGATGGCGCCGAGATAGGCCGGATTTTCGAGAACTCGACTCACGACGAGGCCGGACCATTGTTTGCCAATCCGATTGGGGATGCCGCGCCGGTTTAGCTCGGTGGCGATGGCGCGAGTGCCGAGGCGGGATTGCGTGTAGAGACGGAATACTTCTCTAACGACTGGTGCCTCGTCCTCGCTAATGGTCAGCTTGCTCGTTTCCTTATCTACGGTGTAGCCATAGGGCCTCGCGCCTGTGGGCCACTTGCCTTTGCGTGCCTTGGCGCTCATTCCGTTGATTGTTCGGTCGATGATGGTTTCACGTTCGAACTCGGCGAACACGCCGAGCAGTTGCACGAGCATTCGGCCGATGGCTGTTGAGGTGTCAAAGGGCTCGGTCGCCGAGGCGAACGCTACACCGGCTTCGTCTAGTTCGGTGAGTAGGTCGAGTAGATCTGAGAGGCGTCGGGAGAACCGGTCGACCCGGTAGACGAGGAAGACGTCGAACCGACCGGCCCGCGCGGCGCGTAGGGCGCGTTGCAGGCCGGGCCGGTCGGTGGTAGCGCCGGAGGCGTCATCGTCGTAGGGCTCGTTGACGAGCACCCAGCCAGGTTGGCTGTTCACATATGACTTCAGCGCTGTGATCTGGGCGTCGATGGAGAACGGCTGGTGCTCGTCGTCGGTGGAACGGCGAACGTAGATGGCTATCCGGCGGGTGTCGGTGGCTGCGTCGCCGAATGTAGGTCGTGCGCGTTTGCGTTTCTGTCGAGGTGCGGTAGTTGTCATGAATCCTCCAACTGGCGAGCCTTGTTGACTGCGGGTGGATCTTCGCAGCTGCCCGGTGGGTGCTTGTCCCACCATTGTGTTATCAGGACCGCCAATGCCTCGACTGCGTTCTCGAACTCGTCGGCGGTCATGGGAACCGTTTCGACCTTGCCGATGTCGACGTCGGCGATTGCTCGCTCGGGTCGACAGTGCTTCTGTGGTTGGTCGTCCGGTGGGCGTCGCGGGTGCGGTATTCGCGATCGCGACCGTTTAGTTACATCGTACCTGGTGTGCGGCTTTTCGTCGCCGGTGTTGGCGGCCATAGTCCTCCAGATGGGTGACGTTTGTCGCTGCTACTTGCGTCGTGTGGTTCATTTCCGTGCTCCCTTCTGTTGCTGTGATTCCTGATTTGTTGTGCGAGCCCGGATATCGGGCATGAAAAAGGGACCGCTGATAGGCGGTCCGCTCGGGTTGGTTCGCCGTGTCGGTAGTGCTGCGACTGGCGTTTCAGGTGCCGGACAGGTCCGCAAGACGCAGCCGCTCGGTATGGCCGAATCGCAGCCACACCGGCCCGGCCGGATGCGGGTCGCTGTCGCGGGTGGCGGTGGCGATGATGAGGTCGTGCGCTGCCGGGTGCCCGCTGGCGTGGGTGTGCAGGGAGTCTTCCCTGCCTCGGCTGTGCAGCCAGAACAGCACGGGATGGCCGATGCCGGTGGCGCGGTGCAGTCGGTGGTACCCGTCGAGTTTGCCGATGACGCGGCGCATCGGCTCGCTTCCCGAGTCGTACTCCAGCCAGAACGAGACTTGTCGGCCGTTGTCGGTCCACACGCCGTGTCCGTCTGGGCGAGCAAGCTGACCGGTGACGCGGCGGGCGGCGGTGCGCTCCGACCACCAGACCGACAGCTTCGCGTTCGGGTGGCTGCGGGTGTGGGCGGCGAGGTCGACGAAGAACTGGTTCACGCCGAGCAGGTGCCCGAGTTGTGGGTTGGTCGCGAGCCGTGCTGCGCGGGCGGCCACCGCTGACGGCCGGGGTGTGCTGTCACCGTCGCGGGCGGCGACGTACGCCGCGCCGAGCGGGCCGAGGCACCAGCGCCAGGTCTGCGAGCCTGGGCGCACGCAGTCGCGGAACCGGGCCAGCACGCGCCGCTGGTGCAACCGGGCGAGCCGGATGCGGGCGGTGTGCGCGGTGTCGAACGCCAGTGCGGTGATCTGCTCGGTAGACAGAACCTGGTGCTCGTCGAGAAGGTCGAGCAGCCATCTGTCGCGGGCGGTAAGTCGGCGTAGTTCGTCGGCTACGTCGAGCCCGGCTGAGCCGGGTCGGCCCGCGCTGGGGCCTGTCGGACTGTCTTTTCGGGTGGTCATGTAGACCAGTCACCTCCGTGGTGGGTCGGCGGGTCAGGCGGTCTGACCTGCGGTTTCGCGAGTGTGAGGGTGCGACGTTCACTGCGACGCTCGTGTCGCAGTGAGGATCGCAGTGAACGTCGTAGTGAGGGTCGTAGGCATGCGCTGTGCATGTTGTGTCCTCCGTTCGGTGTCGGTGTGGGCACGTTGGTGGTTTCACGCCGCGTTCGGCGGTGGTAGCGGTTCCGGCCCGCCCGTCTTGTCTCGGCGGTCGTCGCTGACTGCCTCGGAGGGTTGGTTAGGGTCCGCGCCGGACAGTCGTGCTTCGGCGAGGGCTTCCCGAGCCTCGACCGGGAGGCCGCGGGCGCGGGCGGCCCGGCGCATGGCTTGTTCGCGTCCGGGGATGGGTGGTGGGGCTGGTCGGGTGTCGAGGCTGAATGGTTGGATTTTGCGTCCGGCGCGCATGAGTCGGCACACGATGCCGTAGGCGTCGCGGTCGGTGAGGTCGTCGGCGGTGAAGTACGGCTGTACGTGTCGTTCCAGCTCTTTGGCGTCGCGCGGTGAGAGTGAGAAGTAGATCTTGTTTCGGGCGTTGGCGTCGATGGATTCGAATGCCGAGCGGGTCAGTTGCCCGAGGTGCTGGTGTGCGAGCACGAGGGAGAGTCGTAGGCCGCGGGCTTCGGCGAGGGCGTGGTCGATGCCGATGGGGAGGTTGAGGAAGTTGTGGCACTCGTCGAGGACGAGTGCGGTGTCGAGGCGTTGGTGGTCGGGCAGGTCGGCGCGTTTGCCGGCGGTCTGCCAGAGGGCGGCGAGGAGTAGGGAGCCGACCAGGCGCATGGTGTCGTCGCCGAGGACGCCTTTGGGGAGGCGGGCGATGAGGATGCCGCCGTTGAGGATGTCATCGAGCCGGAAGGTGGAGGCGGCGGTGCCGAGCAGTCCGGCGGCGAATCGGCGGGACAGCACGGCGCGTAGCCGGGCCAGTAGTGGCCCGGCCTGGTTGGCCTGTTGCGCGGTGCCGCAGGTGTCGTAGTGGTTCCAGAATCCTTCGAGGGTTGGTCCGGCCACGGTGCCGGGGTGGGCGCGGGCGGCGCGTACGGCGCGGCGCCGGTAGCTGGTGTCGGTGAGCAGGGTCGGGATGTCGGCGAGGGTCGCGCCGGGGTTGTGGGCGAGGGTGAGCACCGCGTGGCGGGCGAGGTCGTCGGTGCGCGGTCCCCAGTACTGCGCCCAGACCTTCGCCATGACGCCAACGACTTGGTCGGTGACGGCTTCGGGGTCGTCACCGAGGTCGAGCAGGTTGAGCGCTGGTGGGGCTTCGCGTTCGTCGGGGTCGATGAGGACGAGCCGGTCGGCGGCCCAGGAGGGGAGCCGGGCGAGCAGGTTGCGGGCCAGGTCGCCCCAGGGGTCGAACAGCACCAGGCCGCGCCCGGCGCGTACCTGTGACAGGCACCAGATCAGCAGCAGGGTGGACTTGCCGGCCCCGGTCGGGCCGAGCACGTGCACGTGCAGGCGGCCGTCATCTACTGCCAGGCCGATCAGGATCGGTTCACCGAGCGGGGCGACGCCGATCGGGATCACCGCCAGCCGGCGCGGCGAGGACGCCGCCGCGAGACGCAGCCGCGCCGGATAGCGGTGTCCCAAGGCGGGTGCGGGGGCCGCCCGGTGGGCGGCCC
>JBOGDE010000254.1:0-8338 GCA_050701695.1 Micromonosporaceae bacterium | reverse complement strand
CGCTCAAGGCGCTCACCGCCGACGTCAAGCCGATCAAACACAACCCCCTGATGCCGGAGCCGTTCACCCCCAAACCGACCAGCCCGTCCGACACCGGCGGCGGCTACCTCATGATCGGTCTCGCCTCGGCCGCGGTCCTCATCATGATCGTCCTCAGCGGCTGGCTGACCATCCTCGCCATCCGCAGTCGACGCGCTTCCTAGCCGGCACGGCCGTGCCGCCGCCCCGGCACGGAGACAGCCATGGCTGAGGAGGGCCTAGCCCGGCGGCGCACGCCAGGAGACGACGATAAGACAAGTGATAAGCTGATCTTATGGCGAAGAGTAAGATGACTGTCACTGTTGATCAGGAGGTGCTCGCGGACGCGGACGAGGCCGCCCGGGCCGCCGGCATTTCCCGCTCGGAGTACGTGGAGCGCGCGCTGCGCGAAACCTACTACCGACAGCTACTCGCCAGGGCCACGCCCGCACCCCTTCCGCAGTCTGAGCAGGACAGGATCAAGCGCACGCTCACCTTCCAGCACAGCCCGGACTCGGTGCGGTGAACCCAGGCGAAGTCTGGCGGTTCGAGGACGGGACGTACCGCGTTGTGCTCTCGCATCCCACATACAACACCAGCGCCCTGGACCGGGTCATCAGCGCCGTGGTAGCCGCACCGCAGGACGGGTTCGACCCGTTCGCCGTCACCATCGCCGCGCCGCTGGGTCCGGGCCTGCGGGCCTACGCCGACCGGCTCGCGATGCACCCCGCCACTGGCTTGTCGAGCACATCGGCCACATCGGAGAAGGTCCACTCGCGGAGGTACGGCGGCACATCTCCTTCCTGATGTGCGACACATAGACCGGGCAGCCTACGCATCCGCTCCCCGCCCCGAACCCAACCGACCCACTTATCCACAGGCGGTCACGTTGAGATTGACGTGGCCCGGCGTACCCGGCGAAGATCTGGATGCACCAGCTGCGTGGAGCCAGTTACATCTAGTTATGGGGAGGTGGCCGTGGTCGAGGAGACGCTGTGGGTCCGGCCGGACGACGTACGCGAGGAGGCGGGCGCGATCGGCAGGGCCGCCGAGAGCCTGGCCGGGGATTTCGCCAAGGCGAGAGCAGGGCTGAAGCCTGCCGCACACCAGGGCGTGGGGTTCGGCGCGGTGGCTGCCGCACGCACGCTGTCCTCGCTCTGGGAGGTGTACCTGTCGGGGTGGGGCAGCACTCTGGACGGGGCCGCTGACCGGTTGGTGAAGGTGGCCGACGCGTACCAGCGGCGGGACGCCGAGGCGGCCGAGGCGCTGGGCGTGGCCCTGCCGCGCGACGAGCCGTCACGGCGCCGACCCGGGCACAGTGAGTTCTGATGGTCAGCTACGCCAGACTCCGTGCCTGCGACCCGGAACAGTTCCGGCAGTGGGGCGCCGCGTGGAGCAGGCTCTGGGTCGACCGGGTGGATCACCGGGTCGATGCCGTCAGCACGGCACGGTCCGGCCTCGGCAACTGCTGGGAAGGCAAGGCGTACGAGGCCGCCGCGCGCCAGCTCGGGGGTTACGCCGACACGCTGGCCGACGCCGAGGCGCCGCTGCGCACTGTGGACTCCTTGCTCGACGGCCTGGCCGACGACCTGCGCAAGGCGAAGGGGATGGTCTCCGACGCCCTCGACAAGGCGAAGCTGATCCCCGCGACCGTCAGCGAGGACGGCGGGAGCATCACGTACACCGGTAAGACCAATCTCGACAAGGAGCGCAAGATCTCCGTCGGCCGCCAGATGATGCGGGTGCTCGGCGACATCGACGCGGCGGTGGAGTATGCGACCCTCGCCGACCAGACCGCGGCGCAGAAGCTGGCGAAGCTGCGACCCGGGTACGACCCGACCAGCTCCGGCAAGGGCTACGTGCCGAAGGCGGAGATTCCGCCGCGTGGTGCGCCTCCGGCCAAGGCGCGGGCATGGTGGGCCAGCCTGACGCCCGCGGAGCAGCAGTACCTGATCCACGAGCACCCGGATCGGGTCGGCTGGCTCGACGGAGTGCCGGTATCTGCCCGCGACCAGGCCAACCGGGTGCGGCTGGCGTACGAACACGAAAGGGCCGAGACCCGCAGGACCCAGCTCACCGACCGGAAGCGGGAGCTTCAGGAGGAAGTCGCGAAGTATCCGGGTCGGTACGACCACCACGCCGAGATCCGGAAGATCGACGAGGAGCTCGCGGTGCTCGATCGCAATCTCAAGGGCATGAACGCGATCGAGGACCGCCTCTACCACCAGCCCGACAAACCGCGTGCCTACCTGATGGGGTTCGCACCCGGCACCGTGGACGACGTCGACGGGAACGGCAAACCCGACGACGACGGCAAGGCGGTCCTCGCGATCGGCAACCCCGACACCGCGGACAACGTCGCGACATACGTCCCCGGCACCGGCGCCGACCTGGACAGCTTCGGCGGCGCCATGGACCGGGCCGACAAGATGGCGGAAGACGCCAGCGACATGGCCGACGATGAGCAGACCGCGGTGGTCATCTGGATGGGCTATGACGCACCCGACGAGGTGAATCCCCACGCGATATCCGACGACTACGCCGAAGACGCCGCGGGTGACCTGCGCCGCTTCCAGGATGGGCTGCGGGTCACCCACGAGGGCGAGCCGTCCCACAACACCGTGATCGGGCACAGCTACGGCACCACGGTGGTCGGCTACGCCGCCAAGGACGGCGACATCCAGGCCGATGATCTGGTGTTCGTGGCCAGCCCGGGGGTCGGAGTCGACAACGCCGACGCGCTCGGGGTCGGTTCCGACCATGTCTGGGCGACCAGAGCGCAGGGTGACGACATCGGGATGGCCAAGGTGGGCTGGGGCAGTATGCCACTGTTCGGTTCGGACGAGCAGATGGTGCACGGCCGCGATCCAACGGCGGACGGCTTCGGCGGTCGAGCTTTCGACAGCGAGCCCGGTGGACACTCCGACTACTGGAAGGAAGACGGCAGCAAGGCCCGCACCAGCATCGCCGCCATCGTCACCGGCGAATACTCCGAGGTGTCGGAGCGATGACGTTCCACCGCCGGTGGCGAGTTACTACGCGCGCCACATCGTGCCTGATGGCGGTGCTGCTGCTGGCGACCCTGGCCGGCTGTGTGGGAGGGAAGGACGCCGACTACATGCAGCCGACCGTGTCGGTTCGCGAGGCGAAGGTCATGATCGACCGCCACATCAAGGACATCATCGCGCAGTTGCCCGACAACGCCGAGCCGAAGTCGAGAGGCGGGGTCGACGGGTTGCCCTGCACCTGGTCGGATGCTCCCGACGCCGATAAGCGGGTCATCGTGGAGTCCTGGTACCGGGTGGAGAACCTTCCCGTCGCGGAATATCCGTCGTACTTCGAATCCATCGGCCGGCACTGGAGGGAGCTCGGCTACCGCAAGGTGCGCTTCGACAAGCAAGATGCCATGTGGACGATGGCGTACGCCGATCCGGAAGGATTCGTACTGTCGTTCGGCACCACGGGCAGCGGGGAAGTGCTCACAATCAAGGCAGCCTCGCCGTGCATCTGGCAAAACGGCACGCCGGAGCCGGACGGTGAATGACCTCCTCACCACCCGGCGAGTCGCCGCCGAGGTTATCCACAGGGAGTGAATCGGGGGTCCCGTTGGGTCATTCCGTTGTGGCATCATGAGCCGAGCTTCTATGGGTACGGGGAGGATTCGTGGGTGTTACGGACGGTTCGGGCAATGAGGGCTACCAGGGTGTGTCGGTCGACATCGACACCTTGGGCGACTGGGCGAAGGAGTTCGCCCGGTGGGAGCCGATGGCGGCCCGCAACAGCGACATCGGTGAGTGCGGCTACAAGGGCACCTCTGGTGCGCTGCCGGCGGTGAAGAAGGCTGGTACGGCTCACGCGTCGGCCTCGACGGCCGCGTTGGAGCTGGTCGGTGCGTTGGATCGGTTGTGGTCGGGTACGGCGTCGGGGGTGGCGGCGGCGGCGGTGTCGTACTCGGACACCGATGCCGGGAACGCGGCGGTGTTGCAGCGGCTGCGGCGTGATCTGGTCGCGACCGCCAAGGGTAAGTGAGGCATCCCGATGGCGGTCGAGAACGACAGCGGTGGTGACGGCGGCGACTCCGCGACCTTCTGGGGGATGTCGCTGGCTGAGCTGTACCAGGTGGTGATGGCGGCGGATCCGGACTGGATGCGTGTGGCGGCCAACCAGTGGGCGTATCTGCAGCGTTCGGTGGCGCAGCGGCTGCCGGTGATCTACATCGGTGTCTCGCAGCTGGCGCCGGTGTGGGCCAGCCCGGCCGGGGCGGCGTGCGTGAAGCTGCTGGGTGAGACCGCGCGGAAGATGGAGCGGCTGCGTTCGGACGCGGAGGCCAACGCCACGGCTATGAACGACGCGTACCGCACCCTGGTTACCGCCCGGGCAAGGATGAAAGCCCTGTTCGACGAGGGCGCGCCGAAGGGGCTGACCGGCTACCAGTACGAGGATTGGCGGAGCAGGAAGTGGCAGCAGGCGTTCAACATCGTCAAGACCGCCGACGCCCTGATCTCCGGCGCCGCCACCGCCATGAACAAGCCCGACTTCGGCAACAGCGACCCAAGGCGTGTCGAAACCCCCGTGTCGCCATCACCTGGCGGTGCGCCATCCGGTACAGGTGGCGGGCCGAAGGGGCAGGGAGGCGCTGGTGGGTCGAACGGACCAGGGGGCACCGGTGGGCCGTCACTTGCTGGTAGCGGGCCAAGCCCTGGTCAGCCTGGCTACGGAGGCCCGCCCTGGCCGCCGGCCAGTTCTCCTGGCGTGTCACCAGCGGTCCCCGGTATACCTGGCTCGTCTGCTGGGGCGGCGCCGAGTGGGGCGAACGGCCCGGGTCGAGGCGGTGGCACCCAGCCGCGGATGGGTACGCCCCTATTCCCGGGTCGAGGCAACTCCGGCGGGCCTGGTGGGTCGGGGGCGAATCCTGGGAAGGTGATCGGAGGGACACGTCCTGGTGCGCCGTCCTCTGGTAGCGGTAGTGGCGCACCCGGTACGCCGGCACGACCGGCAGTCGGGGGTCCCGGTGCGCATGGCCCTGGTGGGCCACCGCCCGGCACCGGCACCGGCCCTGGTGGGGCGCATCAGCCTGGTACGCCTGGGCGTCACGGTATGGCTCCCCCACTCCATCCGGGGATGGGTGCGCCCGGTGGCGCGGCGACAGGCGGTGGCTCGGGTCGCGGTGCCCGTCGCAGGAGCGGTGGCCGTGAGCCGTTCCCGGTCAAGGACCAACCCGGCGTGACCCCGGTGTATGAGGGTCGCCTCGCCGAACCACCGGCACCGGTCGATCCGGGTCCGATGATCGGGTCGCAGAAGCGTCCCGCCGCCAAGCCCGATGACGACTGGGCGGGGGATGCTCCGACGGTGCGGCAGCCCGAACGCAAGCAGGATGTGGACTGGTCGAAGGTGCGGTATCCGGATGCAGGGGATCATCAGGTGTCATTCAGGCAGCGGCGACGTGGCAAATAAGACCAGGACGCGCCTGGCGCGATGGACCGCCCGGGTCGGTGCGTGCGGAATCATTGCGCTGACAGTGGCGCTCGGTGGCGCGCCTGCGGCGTCCGCGGACTCGATCCGCGACGAGCAGTGGGAGCACGCCTTCCTACAGATCGCCAAGGCGCACCAGATCACCAAAGGTGAGGGTGTCACCGTCGCGGTGGTTGACACCGGTGTGGACGGCCATCATCCCGACCTGATCGGCACGGTCATGCCCGAGGGATACGACGCGAGCGACATGGCGTTCGGAAACGGCTGGCAGGACGAGGAGGGCCACGGCACCGGGATAGCGTCAATCATCGCCGGGCATGGTCATGGGCCCTCACGCGGGGATGGGGTGCTCGGGATCGCACCGGGCGTCAAGATCCTTACGTGCAAAGCCGGTGACTCAGACGATGGGAACGTCGACTACGCGGCCGATGCCATTGAGAAGGCGGTCGAGCGGGGCGCGAACGTGATCAACGTTTCTCTCGGCTACCGCGCGCAGGGCAGCGAGAAGCTTCAGCAAGCCGTGAAGTCTGCGATCGACAACGATGTGGTGGTTGTGGCCGCCGTTGGCAACACGTCAAAGCTGTACTCCCGGGTCGCAGCACCGGCCAACTATTCGGGTGTGGTGGCGGTGTCGGCTATCGGCCGCGATGGCAAGATCAGCTCGGATTCGGTGACCGGTCGCGAGGTGGTGCTTGCTGCGCCTGGTGTGGACATCATGGTTGCGGATCTCAAGAAGGGGTATGCGGTCGGGACGGGGACCAGTGCGTCGGCGGCGATTGTTTCGGGGGTGGCGGCGTTGATCCGGGCGAAGTATCCGGACTTGAACGCCGCGAGCGTGATCCAGCGCCTGATCACCACCGCCGACGACAAGGGCACCAAGGGCCGGGACCCGGAATACGGCTACGGCATCGTCAACCCGCTCAAGGCGCTCACCGCCGACGTCAAGCCGATCAAGCACAACCCGCTGATGCCCGAGCCGTTCACACCCAAACCCACCAGCCCGTCCGACTCGGGCGGCGACTACCTCACGATCGGCCTCGCCTCCGCCGCGGTCCTCATCATGATCGTCCTCAGCGGCTGGCTGGCCATCCTCGCCATCCGCCACCGGTAGGCCATTCGGTTGGTCCGGTGCCCGACAGGAGGAGATGGGACTACGCGAAACCTCGCAGAGGAAGCCCGCTATCGGCTGGGCATACAACTGGGGTGCGCACGAAGCTTGGACGCATCACAAGCACTGAAGCAATGGAGTGAATTATGGCAGATACGATCAAGGTTGAGGCGTGGGCGCTTTACGGATACAAACTTGCGGTCAAGGAATGCCTGGCAGCAACCAACTACATCAAACAATCGCTAGCGAAACTTGACTTGCGAGAGTACGCATTCGGGCAGGTCTCCAATTCGAGTGCGACGCTCACCGCGTGGAATGACGCATCTGACGCGCGTCAAAGAGAGATAAAGGCCCTGCATGATCTCGCGGAAGAGGTTAATACTGCGTTGGGCGACGTCTTGGCGTTGTACGGCTACACCGACACCCAGTTGGCGAAGCGGCTGCGTGATGCCGAAAGGCATGGCGTCTAACAACCTGAGGAGAACCGACATGGACCCGGACGACTTTGACTCAGATACCGTGATGGAGCGGGCGCAGTCGTTGATCGACCGCAGTCGGCAGTTTCAGCGGGAGATGGCGTCAACAGATGTCGACGTCACGTCATCGGATAGATCCATCACCGTCACGATGTCGATGTCTGGTGAGATCACGGATCTGCGGCTGGAGCGTAAGGCAATCGACGACAAGAGTCCCGAAGAAGTCGCGCGCTCAATTCTGGCCGTGATACAGACTGCTCGGACCGCCGTTACGCGAGCCAGCCAAGATCTCGTGCGGCGCTACCTGCCTGACCTACCGGGCTTACCAGACCTGAGTCGGCTCTTTGACGGCAGAAATGGAGGTCACCCATGATTAAGAGCTGTTGGGAGCGAATAGGAGAAATTGATGGCCTGGACCCGTATCGAGTCGCTGTCGGCGACATCAGCATGTTGAGCGGCACTACATATCCAGATCCCGAAGAGTATGCTTTTAAGGTCGACGGCGACCTGGCCGGGCTGAAGAAGGCGGAAGCCGCGCTGCATCCTGACACGACAACCTACGCCAAGATCAGGGGCGCGTTGTCAAGAGCCAAAGACAACCACGAACTCGATCTTCACTGGGTGGGCGACGCCTCCGAACAGTTCACTGACAGCTTTCTTGTCAAGCTTGACCAGGCCTTGGAGAAGCTCGATGAGACTCGCAATGAGCAACGCGCAATCGTTGGGAAGATGCGCGCCGGCATGGAGGAGAGCCACGACAACATAGTTTCTGAGGTCGAGAGCATGGTGCGACAGGTCGTAGCCAGCTACGTCGCGGCAGTGGTTGGAGTGGGGGTGGCATCCGTTGCAGGAGGGCCTGCCGGTGGCGCCGCCGCGTTAGCAGCAGCGGTGGCTGGATTGGTCGGTCTCCTAAGCATTCATCACAAGGCGCTCAAGCGTGAATGCGCGGCGTTCAATAAGACGCTGGCTGACAACAAGGGCGGCCTGGCTGAGTTGGTGGAGATTTCCCTACCCGAGTTGAGTAACAAGGTTGATCGATCCAACTGGGCGATGAATTCCGGTGACTGATGTGGACGTGGGGTCGACCGAGGTGGCCACGATGCAGCGGTGGGTTCATTCGGCTGTGATCGCGACCACATGGATGTCGGTGGCTATACAGCTTTTCGCCCCCATTGGCCTGTGGGCCGGCCGCGGCGTGATAGTCCGCCTGCTGATGGTGCTAGCCGCACTTGCCGCTGTTCTGGCGTTACTGGGCCCACGGTTA
>JBOGDE010000253.1:0-8341 GCA_050701695.1 Micromonosporaceae bacterium | reverse complement strand
GTGCCGGCCGCGCCCCCGCCGGCCGCGGCCACCTCGTGGCCCGACGGGTCGGTGCCGAGTGCGGCGTCGAGGTCCGCGCCGCCGAGGCCGGTGACGTACGACAGGTAGCCCGGCACCAGCGGCAGGATGCAGGGGGAGAGGAAGCTGAGCAGCCCGGCCAGCGCGCTGACCGCGATCGCGGCGACCAGCGGACCCGACTGTGCGACCTCGGCCCACATGGTCAGCTCTCCGCGGCGATCTTGTCGATCACGGGACGCAGCTCGTCGCGCAGCACCGCCTTGCGGAACACCGCCGCCACCCGGCCCTGACGGTCGATCACGATGGTGGCGGGGATGGTGTTGGGCGGCACCTCGCGGAAGCTGAGCGCGATCCGCCCCGCCGGGTCGAACACACTCGGGTACGACACCGAGAAGCTGTCCTCGTACGCGAGCGCCTTGTCCTTCTCGTCACGGATGTTGACCCCGACGAAGACCACGCCGTCGTCGGCGGTGGCGTCGTGGACGGCCTCCAGCTCGGGGGCTTCCAGCCGGCACGGTGCGCACCACGACGCCCAGTAGTTGATCACGACGACCTGGCCGCGGTGGTCGGCGAGGGTGAACGTACCGCCGTCGAGCAGGGTGCCGGTCATCGCCGGTGCCTTGCCACGGTCGCCGGCGGCGAACACCTGCGAGGTGCCGTCGCCGTCGACGTACCGCTTCTGGCCGGGGCCGGTGTCGACCGCGTCGCGCCCGGTGCCGCACCCTGCGAGCGCGAGCACGGTGACCACGAGCAGCAGAGCGAGATTACGCACCGCGGGCCTGCTTCGCGGGGTGCGACTGCGCGACCAGGTGCGCCGCCGGCTCGGAGTAGCTGATGTCGACGACTTTCGCCCCGTCGAAGTGGAAGCTCGTGAGGCTGGCCAGGTCGCACTGCCGGCGGCGCGGGTCGTGCCAGAGCCGCTTGCCTTCGACGTACCGGCGCAGGGTCCAGATCGGCAGCTGGTGCGAGACGCAGAACGCCTCCCCGCCGGCGGCTTCGGCGGCCTCCCGGGCGGCGTGCAGCGCGCGGGACATCCGGGCGGCGATCTTCACGTACGGCTCGCCCCAGGACGGGATCATCGGGTTGCGCAGCACCCACCAGTTGCGCGGGTCGCGCAGCGCCCCGTCGCCGACGCCCACCCGCTTGCCCTCGAACCAGTTGGCCGACTCGATCAGGTTGTCGTCGGTGTGGATCGTGATGCCGAACTGCTCGGCGACCGGCCGCGCGGTCTGCTGCGCCCGATCCAGGGGGCTCGCCACCAGGTGCACGATCGGCCGGTCCTTGACGGCGTCGGCGGCGGCCTTCGCCATCTGCGCGCCCAGCTCGGAAAGGTGGTAGCCGGGCAGCCGGCCGTACAGGATGCCCTTCGGGTTGTGCACCTCACCGTGCCGCAACACGTGTACGACGGTCATGCTGTCTCCCCCGCGGCGGCCGCGGCTTCTGGCAGCGCGGTGAGGATCCGCTCGACCGCCTCGTCGTCGTGCGCGGTGGACAGGAACCACGCCTCGTACGCGCTGGGCGGCAGGTACACCCCGTGCTCCAGCATCGCGTGGAAGAACCGCCCGTACGCCTCGGTGTCCTGGGTCTGTGCGGTGCCGAAGTCGACCACGTCGGCGTCGGTGAAGAAGACGCTGAACATGTTGCCCGCGGTCGACAGCCGGTGGGCGACCCCGGTCTTCGTGAGCGCCTCGGTCGCGGCTTGCGCGACCGTCGCGGCGGTGGTGTCCAGCTTCTGGTACGCCTCGTCCGTGCAGAGTTTGAGCGTGGCCAGCCCGGCGGCGGTCGCGAGCGGGTTACCCGACAGCGTGCCGGCCTGGTAGACCGGCCCCAGCGGGGCGAGCCGCTGCATGATCTCCTGCCGGCCGCCGAACGCCGCTGCCGGCAGCCCGCCGCCCATCACCTTCCCGTACGTGAACAGGTCGGCGTCGACCGGATCGCGACCGGCCCAGCCGGCGGGGCCGACCCGGAAGCCGGTCATCACCTCGTCGAGGATCAGCAGTGCGCCGTGGTCGTGGGCGATCTCGGCGAGCCGCTGGTTGAAGCCGTCCCGGGGCGCGATCACCCCCATGTTGCCGGCCGCCGCCTCGGTGATGATCGCGGCGATCTCCCCCGGGTGGTCGGCGAACGCGGCCTCCACGCCGGCCAGGTCGTGGTAGTCGACCACGATCGTCTCGGCGGCCGCGGACTGCGTGACCCCGGCGGAGTCCGGCTCCCCGAGGGTGGCGGCGCCGGAGCCGGCGGCGACCAGCAGCGAGTCGACGTGGCCGTGGTAGCAGCCGGCGAACTTGATCACCTTGTCGCGCCCGGTGGCGCCCCGGGCCAGCCGGATCGCGCTCATAGTCGCCTCGGTGCCGGAGTTGACCAGCCTGATCTGGTCGACCGGGGTACGTCCTACCAGCTCCTCGGCCAACTCGACCTCGCCCGGGGTGGGCGCGCCGAAGCTGGTGCCCCTGGCCGCGGCCTCGGTCACGGCGGCGACGATCTCGGGGTGGGCGTGGCCGTGCAGTAGTGGGCCCCAGGAGCAGACCAGATCGACGTAGCGGTCGCCGTCGGCGTCGTACACGTACGGTCCTTCGCCGCGCACCATGAACCGCGGTACGCCACCCACGGCGCGGAATGCGCGTACAGGCGAATTCACCCCGCCCGGGGTGACGACCTGGGCGCGGGTGAACAGGTCGGCGGACGCGGTGCCGCCGGGGGGAAACGACTCGGTCACAGCGTCGACCATTGTTGCAGCCTGTCACGCGAGCGACCCGTCCGGCCCGCTCCCGGTGCCGCTGGTCACTCCCGCCCGGCGCCGTTCAGTCCCGGTTGGCGAGGCTGTTCAGTCCCGGTTGGCGAGTCGCAGCAGGAGGTACGCGCCACCGGCGATGACCAGCAGCGCGATGGCGATGAAGGCGGCGCGGGCGCCCGGTGAGGATCCCGGCTCCTCGGCGGGGGCCTTGGAGTTGGCGCGGCCGGTGGGCGGCACGCTGGGCTGTGACGGTGGGTCGATCAGTGGGTTGGCGTCGACCTCGGGTACGTCCTCGGTGAGCGCGGCGAGCGGGTCGATCACGCCGTAGCCGTACTGCTCGTCCCGGCCCTCGGGGCCCCTGTCGTCGGCGGTGCTGATGAGCCGGTTGATCACGTTGTTGCCGTCGATGCCGGGATACTTCGAGAACACCAACGCCGCCGCCCCCGACACCAACGCCGCCGAGTCACTCGTTCCGGTGCCCGCTGCGTACCGACCCCGCTTTCCAGCGCCGGCGGCCATCACCTTCTCCATCGGCGCCGCCAGGCATACCTCCGCGCCCGTGACCGACCCTGTGGAGGGGTTCCCGTCAACGTCGGTCCCGGAAACGACGACGACACCAGGTATGAGACCGATTCCATAGATCTCCGCGACGTCTACGGAGTTGCCAGCGGCGTTAACGATGACGACGCCCTGGTCGAGTGCGGACTCCACAGCCTCCGACAGATAGTGGGAGGAGCCCTGACCGATTGACAGGTTGATGACCTTTGCGCCCTGCGCGACGGCCCAGTTGATGGCATCCGCAGCGTCGTCGGGTTGCGACTTCTGGTCTTTGCCCAGCGGCACCCGGATCGGGAGGATCTTGGCTTTCGGTGCCATGCCGAGCACGCCGTCCCGGCCGCCGGTGCCGTGGCCGTGGCCGGCGATGAGCGAGGCCATGCCGGTCCCGTGCCCGTCCTTGTCGGTGTGGCCATCACCGCCCTTGTCCGGGAATTCTTTTCCAGGTAGCACGCTCCCGGCCAAGTCGGGGTGGGTGGCGTCGACACCCGTGTCGATCACCGCGACGGTGACACCTTCGCCCTGGGTGATCTTGTGCAGCTCGCTGACCTGGAGGGAATCCAGGTGCCACTGCTGGTCGCGGATGTCGTCGGCGAGTGCGGGCGCAGGGGCGGCGGTGAGCACGACCGTGAACAGCGCCGCTGCCAGCGGTGACCACCGTGCCGGTGCTGACTGGCGATGAACACTAGCCACGAGACCCCCGGAACTTGAAGCTGACCTGCGCACCGTCGGGATTGCGGTACTCGGCGTTGAGCTTGCGACCGGTCTCCCGCACCTTCTGCGGGTCCGGCAACACGTCGGGATCGACGTCTTCCCTGGTGGGCCGGGCCTGGGGCGTCAGCTTGGAGGTGGGGTGGTCCCAGGACTGCCGCCGCGTCGGTTCGCCGCCGAGCACACCACCGGCCGGATTCGCCCGTCCCGCGGCCCCCTCCATCCACTCGCCCCGTTCGAGCTTGCGGCGCGAACGTCCGGCTCCACCGCCACCGCCACCGCCTCCCACGCCTGCGCCGGGCGGATAAACGCCACCGTGGCCACGCGGTGGATGGCCGCCCGGTGCGGCCTCGCCGGGTCCACCCGGTCCACCCAGTCCGCCGCCCCCCGGAGCGCCGGGTACGCCCGGCCGTGGCGGATTGGTGCCGGGGCCGCCGCCTGGCCGCGCGCCGGAATCGCCACTGGCACCGCCACCTGGGCCACCCCGTCCGACGCCACCCACGCCGCGCACGCCGCCTGGCGGGCCACCGGCACCGGGCCTGGCAGATCCCTGCCCGTCCCGACCGGAGACGCCAGCCGGCTGCTGCCGGCCGCCGATCACTCCCGGCGTCCGGCCGCCAGAGGCCGCAGGCGATCTGGTAGCCGGCTTTCCTGGAACACCACCGACCCCTGGACGAGGCACAGTCCCGCCGGGCCTCACCGAGGTCGGCGCTCCACCCCTACTCGGCGTGAACCCACTGCGGCCGCTCACCGGGCCCACCGGGGGTGTGGCCCCGGTACCTGCGCCACGCGAACCCTCGGACGGACCCTGGTCGTTCTCGCCAGCGCGAGGTTCGCCAGGAGCCAGATCATCGTATGGTGCCGCAAGCGGGCTGGCGTCGAGGTAGACGAGGGATTCGCGGGCTGCGGCCTGCTCCTTGGCGAGTTTGCGCATGGCCTTGGCGAAGGCGGGCTGGCGTACGTCGGAGGAAGGGTCGTCGGGGTCGACCGGGCCGCCGTCGTGGGTGCGCGGCTCGCCGAGCTTCTCGACGTACGCCAGGGTGTCCGCCCACGCGTCGGCCGCACCCTGCAGCGCGTGGTAGTTCTGATCGGCCAGGTCGGCCTGGTCGGAGAGCACCTTGGCCTGGCGCTGCAGCTCGGTGAGGTACGCCTCGCCGCCGGCGCTGCGCCACTTGGTGCGCAGCTTGGACGCGCCACGCCGCAGGAAGTTCGCCGCGTCTGCAAGGTCATGCCGGTACCCGTGCCATTGTTTGGCGGCGTTGTAGAGCGGGGTGGGCTCATTGCTCCACAGCATTGTCCACAGCTCGTCGTAGCTGTACGCGGCGTAGGTGTTCTCGTTGCCTTCGAACTCGACCATCAGTCCATCGCCCCGTCGGCCGCCTCGTCCCGGGCGAACTCGGCACGCACGTCGTCCACGGACGCGGCGTTGTACGCCTCGGTGGTGCGATACCCATCGGCGATCGCCTTGGTGACCCGCGCCAGGTCGGCGAACGCCTCGTCGACGAACCGGGCCACCTCGTACCCGCGCTGGCAGACCGGGTTGGCGCGCTTGCCGAGCGCCGGGGCTGAGGTCAGCCGGGCGTCGTAGCCGTACTCGACGCCCTTGAGGTCGACGCGCTGGTCGCCGATCGACGCCAGCTTCGCCAGCTGCGCCGCCCAGGCGTCGAGGGTGTCGACCTCGACCTCGACGCCGTCCCATTTGCGGTCGTTGTTGAGTCCTTCGGTGTCGGCCACCGGCTGCCTCCCCGTACTTCATGTCCGGCTACGCGTGGTCGCCCGACAGACTACGGGCGGTCCGCGTCTCGGCGCTACACGCCGGCCGGAATCCCCGGCAAATCTGTGGATAACTGGCGCTTCTGACTGATCCGTGGGGCGCCGCTGCCCGCATGTCGATGGTGGTGTGGGCCGTCCTGGTTTGGGGGTTTGGTGGAACGAGGTGGGGCACGCCGTCCCCGTTCCTAGCCTCTGAGTTGTTGAGAAACAGCTGCCAGAAGGAGGAGGGATGGCGTGTGTGCATCCAGGGTATGGGCACGGCTGCTCGGGCTCGAACGGGCCACGGTGACCGGGGTGGTTTTTAAGTCCATCGTGGCCATCCATCTGCGCCGGCTCGGAAACCGCCTGGCCGACCGCCGGCTCCTGCTCGACGTCACCGGCGCCGCCCGGGAGTGGCTGGCGGTCAGTGGATTCGACCCGGTGTACGGTGCCCGCCCGCTGCGCCGGCTGATCCAGACCGCGATTGGCGACCAGCTCGCCCGCGCCCTGCTAGCCGGCGAGGTCCGCGACGGCGACACCGTACGGGTGGACCTGGACGAGTCCAAAGACACCCTCGCAGTCACCCCGTCGCACAAATCCCTCACGTAGCGGGCGGCCGCGACCCCGAGTTGCGATGCCAACCGAGGCTATATGGGCGCTCGCGTCACGGAATGGGGGCGTGGCAGGTGGCGCACCGATGCAGGTCCTCGTGCAGCTGCCGCGCCATCGTCCGCGCCCATTCCGCACGGTGGTCCGCCAGCCGCGCCTTGATCACAACGAACAGCAGCACCAACAGACCTAGCAGCAGCGCGGTCGTCACAGCGAACATTGTCAGCTCAGCCCAGAACGCGCCCATCTAGTAACCCACCCCGTCCTTGTCGCGGCACTCCGCACAATGACCCCGCAGCGTATCGAGTTCGTCGAGCACCTCCCGGCGGAGCGCAGCCTTGTGCCGCGCGTGGATCCATGGGCTCGTCACACCCAAGATCAGTACGCCAACGGCGATCGCCACGTAGATCGCGAAATAGCCCCAATCAGCAACATTGCATCCAGTCATCCGCAAGCCACATCCCGTCGCAAGGGCGAGTCAACGCACGTCAACAGCCAGCTGATTAGAATCGTTAGGGTTCTGGCTCCCATCCAGCACGACTCATGTCATCACCATCTAGGCCGCTCGAACCATAGTCGAATACCGGAACGGTCCCGAGATCATTGAACCATTCATGCTTACCTAGCTCGCCCTCTGTTTCGCTGACCAGTTTGTAACAGTCATAGCTTGCCATTATGATCCGCGCATCGTTAACCAGCAGGGAACCGCCTGCCACAACTGGGCCACCCATCAGTGAGACGAGGAAGGCGGCCGCAGCGTGTTGGGTGACTTCGACGAGATTCACGAGCATTGGATACAGTTTATCCTGGCTTGCTTGCAGTGTTCCGGAGACCTTCGACGCATCGTCGGACTGATCCTTACACTTGGCCTGCAACCTCGTTAGATGCTTATCAACGCGGGGCAAGAACTCAGACATGTAGGTGGCAGCGCCGTCACCGTCCCAATGGGCGTCCAGCTTCGCAACTCCCTTGGTGATACCTTCCATCAAGGTATCGTACGCGTCCTTGACTTTTGCGACGCCATCTGAAGCTGTGCCAATTTTGTCGGGATCTGCATCCATCTGGTCGGCATATTCGCGCGGCGACGTAATCCCCCAGTAATAGAGGAAGTTGCTCACCTTGTCGATGTCCGGTATCTCATTTACCTTCTTTTGCCACTTCTTTCCCATGTCAATCCCTCGAGGTGACGGCAGCAGTTGTCTCTTGCGACTACTCCGGTCGGTTGCGATCTAGCCTCGACTTATTCCGCTCGTCTGGTGCCGTCATACAGCTCTCGCACTTCGATGAGACTGTTCATGATATATCGCAGCAGATTACCGGTTGCTGCGATGTCGTCGTCGCGTGCCGCTAGCGCGGACTTCCAACGCTTCGCGAGCTGACCCGATTTCTCTAGATCACCAAAATGGGCGCTAGACAGCTCGAGTTTATCCAGAGCCTTCAGTGACTTCATAAAGTTGTCGTATAGTTCCTGGAGGTACTTGCGATGCATATCCAGAGCATCCAGAGATACCTCCAACGTTTTGGACGTCATAGGGTGAGCTCCCTGCTCTTCGCCAACAACGCTTCGAATGAGAATTGCGGAATAGCACTTTGAATCGCGCGCTCACTAACTCTTCTTCCGGCGTCCTGTGCCGCACGAATCGTCGCAACCAAAGTGGCTTCGAGTGTCTTTCGGTCGAGCTGGTTCAGGTCCTGCAGAATCCGCACCTCAATAACCTGCCCGTTCGGTGAAGCCACAACCATCGCCGAGCCATCGGCCGATCTGACCTCTACTTCCGACTCATTCAACTCGTCTTGAATCTTCCTGAGCTTCTCGTTGCGCTGGCGTAGCTCATCGGTAACTGGATAGGTCCCTGAATCGAGGCGTCTGGGAGCCGTGTGGGGGCTTGATGGTCAGGCGGTGGTGGGGATCCAGGGTTGGCCGGCGGCGGCTTGGATGAGCGCGTCGAGCATGCCGATGTC
>JBOGDE010000252.1:0-8352 GCA_050701695.1 Micromonosporaceae bacterium | reverse complement strand
GAGCAGCGCCGCGACCAGCAGCTCCGAGCGACCCCGCAGCCAGCGGCGACCGCCCGGATCCGGCCCCGGGGCCGGGCCCGCGGCCGGCGCCGCGGACCCGGTGGTGGTGGGCTTGGTCATGGTGCTCATGCCAGGCCCAGGCTGGTGAGCACCTCACCGACCCGCTTGTTCTCCGACTCGATGAACGCGCCGTACTCCTCGCCGGCGAGGTACGCGTCGGTCCAGCCGTTCTTCTTCAGCGCCACCTTCCACTCCGCCGATCCGCGCAGCTCCTCGACCAGGGTGAGCAGCTTCTCCCGGTCGGCGTCCTTCAAGCCGGGTGGGGCGACCAGGCCGCGCCAGTTGTTGAACTCCACATCGATGCCGGACTCCTGCAGCGTGGGCGCGTCGACCCCGTCGACCCGCTCCGCGCTGGTCACCGCGAGCACCCGCATCTGACCGGATTCGATCTGGGCGGCGTACTCACTGACGCCGGAGACACCGAATCCGAGCTGGCCGCCGAGCAGCGCCGCGAGCAGCTCCCCGCCGCCGTCGTACGACACGTAGTTGACGGTCTTCGGCTCGATGCCCACCGCCTGCGCCATCAGCATCGGGGCGAGGTGGTCCGGGCCCCCGGGGGAGGAGCCGCCGCCGACGGTCACCTTGCCCGGGTTCGCCTTCCACGCGGTGACCAGCTGGTCCAGGGTCTGGTACTTCGAGTTCTTCGGCACCACCACGATGTCGGGCTCCTGGATCAGGCGGGCGATCGGGGTGGTGTCGCCCAGGGTGGCCTTCGACTTGTTGGTGTAGACGCTGCCGACCACGCCGAGCCCCATCTGCATCAGCAGCTTGCCGTTTCCCTTCTCGTTCACCACCCGCTGCAGCCCCACCGTGCCGCCGGCGCCGGGCAGGTTGAACACCTCGACATTGCGGGCGAGCTTCGCCCCCTCCATCGCCTTTCCGGCGGTACGGGCGGTGGTGTCGTACCCGCCGCCTGGGGTGTTGGGGACCATGATCCGCAGCCCCGTGAACTGCTGTTGGGAGCCGCCGGCCGGCTGGCCGCAGCCGGCAGCGGCGACCGCTACCAGGATCGCGGCGACGGCGAGTTTGCCGAGTCGCATCGTGCCTCCGTCTGTCGTACGCCTAGCTTCCGGGGAGGGATCAGGCGCAAGTGATTGGATGTAAGGATCCTGTTAACCGCTGTGACGCCTGTCACGGTTGTGGTCAGCGATGTCGTTGTGTTCGTAGTGGTCACGCTGTGGTCTCGGGCTGAGGAGGTGGCACGTGCGTCCGAAGCTCTCGCTCGCCGGCCAGTTCCTGGCGCTGCAGCTGGCGATCGTCGCCGCCGTGGTCGTGGTGGTCGCCGGGGTCTCGATCGCTCAGCAGAACGCGGCGTTCCAGCGCACCGAGGGCGCCCGGCTGCGTTCGGTCGCCGAGACCGTCGCCGCCACCCGCACGGTGCAGAACCTCGAAGACTCCGACGCTCGCGAGGCGCTGCCCGGTATCGCCGAGACCGCCCGGGGATTCGGTGGCCAGTCGTACGTGCTGATCGCCGACGCCGACGGGGTGCTGCTCACCGGCCCCGACACCGGAGACCGGATCCGGCTCGGCGACAGCCAGGTGCTCTCCGGCCGTTCCTGGGTCGGCACCGTCGAGACCGCCGAGCTGATCGCCGAGGTGCTGCGCGCCGCCGGAGCCGACCTGTCCGCGGCGGAGTGCGCCGAGCAGGCCGGCCTGTCCCGGGTCAGCGCCCGCCGCTACCTGGAACACTTCGTCGACACCGGCCGCGCTCAGGTCGCCTTGAAGTACGGCACCGCCGGCCGCCCCGAGCGCCGCTACCGCTGGGGTGCGGTCAGCCGTTCGTAGCGATGTCGGTGATCATCTCCACCAGGGTGCGGACGGGGACGCCGGTGCCGCCCTTGACCACGTACCCGTACGGCTCGCTGTTGTGGTACGAGGGGCCGGCGATGTCGATGTGCGCCCACGGCACACCCTCGGTGACGAACTCCGAGAGGAACACCGCGCCCTGCAGCATGTGACCGGCGCGGTCCATGCCGGTGGCGACCTGGCTGACGTCGGCGATCTCGGACTCCATCAGTTTCTTGATGTCCTCGGCCATCGGCATCGGCCAGCACGGCTCGCCGACCCGGTCACCGGCCTGCTGTACCCGGTCGCACAGCTCGTCGGAGCCCATCACGCCGGCGACCCGCTTGCCCAGCGCGGTGACCTGGCCGCCGGTCAGGGTGGAGGTCTCCAGGAGGTAGTCCGGCTCGTCCTCGCAGGCGCGGGCGATCGCGTCGCCCAGGATCATCCGGCCCTCGGCGTCGGTGTTGAGCACCTCGACCCGCTTGCCGTTGCGCATCGTCACCACGTCGCCGGGGCGGTACGCCGTACCGCTGACCATGTTCTCGGCCATCGGGATGTACGCGCTGACCGCCACCTTCGGCTTCAGCGCCGCGATCGCGAGCATCGTGGAGGCGACCGCGGCGGCGCCGCCCATGTCGCTCTTCATCTCCCACATGCCTTGCGCCGGCTTGATCGACACGCCGCCGGTGTCGAAGGTGATGCCCTTGCCGACCAGCGCGATGTGCCGGGTCGCACCGCGCGGCCGGTACGACAGGCGTACCAGTCGGGGGAGCGCCGCGGAGCCTTCGCCGACGGCGAGGATGCCGCCGTACCCGCCCTTGCGCAGCGCCTTCTCGTCGAGCACCTCGACCTCGAGCTTCGCCTTGCGGGCGGCGTCGGCCACCGCGTCGGCGAATGCCGGCGGGCGCAGCTCGTTGGGTGCGGTGTTCACCCAGTCGCGGGTCCGCGTGACCGCCCCGGCGACCACGCCGGCCCGGCTCACCCCGGCGCCGGCGTCCTTGTCCTTGCGCTCGGGCACCACGATCGACACCGTCCGCACCGCGGGGCGGCGGGTCGGGTCCGGCTTGGTCTTGTAGCCGGCGAACTGGTAGCCGCCGAGCAGAGCGCCTTCGGCGATCGCGGCGACGGTGTCGGCCGGTTTGGCGTGGCCCTCGGTCTCGGTGGTGGGCAGTGCCAGCGCGATGCTCTCGGCGCCGGCGAGTGCCCGGGTGGCGGCGCCGGCGGCGCGGCGCAGCGTCTCGTCGGTGCAGCTGTCCCGCTCGCCGAGCCCGACCACCGCGAGTACGGGTGCGCGTACCGCGCCCAGAGTGGCGAGTTTGGTGACCTCGCCGGCGACGCCGGTGCCGCCGAGCAGCGCCACGGTCTCGGCCAGCCGCCCGTCGAACGCCTCGTCGATGGGCTGGGCGCCGGCTGCCAGTTGCGGCCCGTCGGCGTCCTGGTAGACCCCCACCACCAGGGCGTCGGTGGTCAGGTCGGCGGGATCGCCATCGATGAGGGAAACGGACGTCACGGGCACTCCTCTGTCAGCGGGTACGGCCAGGTCGTGGCGTACGTGACCCGCGGTATCCGAACGGCATTGGTCGGGTGATGCTCCCCGCGATGCTACGAGGTTCTGGTCACGCTGACGATGCCCAGGTGGACTGGCCGGTGAGCTGGACCACCGGGCGCGATAGGTTCCAGCCATGACCGATGACCTGCTGCGTTCCCCGCTCCACGATCGTCACGTCGCGCTCGGCGCCAAGTTCGCCGGCTTCGGCGGATGGCAGATGCCGCTCGAGTACGCCGGTGGTGGCGTGATCGCCGAACACACCGCGGTACGCGAGGCGGTGGGAATCTTCGACGTCTCCCACCTCGGCAAGGCGACGGTGCGCGGCCCGGGCGCGGCGGAGTTCGTCAACTCCTGCCTGACCAACGACCTGGGGCGGATCGAGCCGGGCAAGGCGCAGTACACGCTGTGCTGCGACGACGCGACCGGCGGCGTGGTGGACGACCTGATCGCGTACCTGTACGCCGAGGACCACGTGTTCCTGATCCCGAACGCGGCGAACACCGCCGAGGTGTGCCGCCGGCTGCGGGCCGCCGCCCCCGACGGCGTGACGGTCACCGACCAGCACACCGAGTACGCCGTGCTCGCCGTACAGGGGCCACGCTCCACGGAGCTGCTGGCGGCGCTGAAGCTGCCCACCGACCACGAGTACATGAGCTTTGTCGAGGCCACCGTCGACGGGGCGCCGCTGGTGGTGTGCCGTACCGGTTACACCGGCGAGCACGGCTACGAGCTGGTGGTGCCGGCCGGCGACGCGCTCGCCGTCTGGCACGCGCTGCTCGGCACCGGCATCGAGGTGCGCGCCTGTGGTCTCGGCGCCCGGGACACGCTGCGTACCGAGATGGGGTATCCGCTGCACGGCCAGGACCTGTCACTGGAGATCACCCCGGTGCAGGCCCGCGCCGGCTGGGCGGTCGGCTGGAAGAAGCCGGCGTTCTGGGGCCGCGACGTGCTACTCGCCGAGAAAGAGGCCAAGCCCCGCCGTACCTTGCGGGGGCTGCGGGCCGTCGAGCGCGGCATCCCGCGCGCCCACATGGACGTGTACGCGGGCGACACCAGGATCGGCGAGGTCACCAGTGGCACGTTCTCGCCGACGCAGAAGGTCGGCATTGCGCTGGCGCTGATCGACACCGCCGCCGGGATCGAGGAAGGCGCCGAGGTCGAGGTCGACATCCGGGGCCGCCGCAGCCGGATGACCGTGGTGAAGCCGCCCTTCGTCACCACCCATGTGAAGGGCTGACAACCTTTGCGGTGCTTCGGCCGTACAGGAGGGTGAGACGTACGGCTGAAGAGGGTGTGATGGGTGCAGACGACGAGTTCACCGAGTTCATGCGGGGCAGCGCCGACCGGTTGTGCCGGGTGGCGTACCTGTTGACGGGGGATCGGTCACGGGCCGAGGAGATGGCTCAGGACGCGCTCGCCCGTACCTACCGGGCCTGGAAGCGGGTACGCGGCGACGACGCGTACGCGTACACCCGGAGGGTCCTGGTCAACCTGCACACCGACTGGTGGCGACGACGGTGGCGCGAGTACAGCGTGCCGGAGGCGCCCGATCGCGCGGCGACGGGCGATCCCGCCTCCGGCGTCACCGATCGGGAGGTGTTGGCGCAGGCGCTGCGGGTCCTGACGCCCCGGGAGCGTGCGGTGATCGTGCTGCGGTACTACCTCGACCTGACCGAGGCACAGGCCGCCGATGAACTGGGGGTCTCCGTCGGCACCGTGAAGAGCACCGCGTTCCGCGCCCTCAGGAAGCTGCGCGTCTCTCCAGCGCTCGCCGACGGCGGGCAGTCCGGCGCGATCGCGATGGAGGGTACGGCATGAGCCACGATCTGAAGGAGCTGCGCGCGGCGCTGACGGCGCACGCCGCGGAGCCTGAGTTCACGATCTCTTCCGAGGGGGTACGCCAGCGCGCCGGCCAGCAGCGCACCCGCCGGTCAGTAATGGTGGCGGGGATCGCGGTACTCGCGGTTCTGGCGATCGCCGCACCCGCGGGCCTGTTGAAGTCGGCCGGGCTGTGGTCCAACCCCGCAGCCTCGGACGGGTTGCGGTTGCCTGACCCCGGGCCGAGCTGGCGGATCGTCGACGACCCGATCCGCACCGGACTCCCCAGTGACGGTGGTGGACCGGTGGAGCTGGTGCTCTGGTTCACCGTCAGCGATCAGGGCGCGGTGAGCCTGCGGGAAGGCGTCCTGCACCGGGCGACCGACAAGGTCGTCGAGATCGTTCCCGACGGCGGGCAGGGGGTGCCGAAGGAGCATCTGCGCGGCACCTGGATGCCCACTAAAAGCTGGTCATCCGAGGGCGAAGGGCACGGCCTCTTCGTCGGTGACGCGGCGCGGATCGAGTTCGTCACCCCGGTCGGGTACCTCAAGGAGGGGGAACGGTCGGTCTACCCAGCGTCGATGCGGCGACTCAGCACCCACCCGAACGTGATCGCGTTCTGGGCCGATCTGCCGAGCGAAGACGAGAACCGCGCGGGGGAGGACGCCGTGGTCGATTTCGGGATCCGGGCGTACGACGCCAACGGTGCGATCCTCAAGGAGGACCGGCCGTGGGTTCCGGCGGTGCCGCGACCGCCCGACGCCGACCCGGTGAAGGCGCCCCAGCGCGGCACCTTGATCCGGACCGGCGAGTTCACTACCCACGGTGAGGTGGTGGTGTCATTCCACGGCGAGGGCGCCGACGTCGGCGCGGTGATAGCGCAGCGAGATCCGCGCACCGGGCAGCACCGCGACAAGGTCGCACCCGAAGACTCCTGGCGGCCGGAGTTCGAGGCCGGGCTGAGCGGTTGGCGGTCGGAGTATCCGCTGGTCAACGGGAACCGGATGGCGCTCGGGATGGCGGTCGGCCAGTTCGCCAGGATCACCGCCACGCTGGACGGTCGGTCGTACCCGGTGAAGACCGCGACCTGGTCGGAGGACCCCGAGGTCAGGATCTGGTGGGTGGTGGCACCGAAGGGGGTGTCCGTGTCCGAGATCCAGATCGACCTGTACGACGGCAGCGGCACGCGGCTCGACGGCGCTCCCGACGGCCCGCACTCCTAGCGCAACGCCCGGGCCGTCCGTAGGTTTGGCCGGCCCGGGCTCCGGGAGCATGATCGGAACGTGGGTTTCACGTACCGGTGGGCGACGGAGGCGGACGGGCCTGCGTTGCGGGGGCTGATGGACGCGGCGATCGGGGAGCTCCAGAAGGGGTTCCTCGACGTCGCGCAGATCGCCTCCAGCCGGGCGATCATGGGGATCGACGACCAGCTGATCGCCGACGGCACGTACCTGGTGGTCGAGGACGGCGGCGAGATCGTCGGCTGCGGCGGCTGGTCCCGCCGGGCGACGCTCTACGGCGGCAACGCCACCCCGGGGCGTGACCCCCAGCTGCTGGACCCGGCGACGGAGCCGGCCCGGATCCGGGCGATGTACACCGACCCGGCACACGTACGGCGGGGGATCGGGCGGCTGGTGCTGGTCGTGTGCGAGCGCGCCGCGGCGGCGGAGGGGTTCACCCGGCTGTCGCTGATGGCGACCCTGGCGGGCGAGCCGCTCTACGCGGCGTACGGCTTCCGCGCCGTGCAGCGGCTCACCGACGACACCGGCGGGGTCCCCGTACCCCTGGTACGCATGGAGAAGCCCATCGACCGGAGGGCGTAGTCGACCGGCTTCGCCGGGGAGGCATTGGACGGCTGCTTACGAGTTTGTCTCCCAGGTTCGTACGTAAGTGTCCAATGCTTGCGGGTCTCGGTTGATCTCATCCCGAGCCAGTCGTAGCGCCTGGCTCTAGTGCTAGTGCGGCGAGGGTGGCGGTGGCGGTGAGTTCGAGGGCGGCGCCGAGGGTGTCGCCGGTGACGCCGCCGAGCCGGCGTACCGCGTGCCGGATCAGCACGGCGGCGACGGCGAGTCCGGCGATCACCGCGAGCGGGCCGTGCCAGGGGCGGCTGGTGGCGAACCCGACCGCCGAGAGCACCAGCAGCCACAGCCACACCGCGGGCACCGGCCACGGCACTGTACCGGCGACGGTGGCGCCCAGCCCGTCCGGCCGCGCCGCCGGTACGCCCCGCGCGCAGCCGAAGCTGACCGCGAGCCGTGCGGTGGCCGCCGCCAGCACCAGTGCGAGCAGCAGGGTCAGTGCCGGCTTGGCGAGCAGCGCCTGTACCGCGGCGACCTGGACCAGCAGCGCCAGCACGATCCCGACCACCCCGAACGGGCCGGTGTCGGGCTGCTTCATGATCTCCAGCGCGCGTTCCCGGTCCCGGTACGAGCCGAGTGCGTCGAGCGTGTCGGCGAGCCCGTCCAGGTGCAGCGCCCGGGTGGCGATCACCCCGAACCCGACCACCACGGCGGCGGCCAGCAGGCTCGGCGTACCCACCTGGAGAAGCAGCAGCCCGAGACCGGCCGCGAGGGCGCCGAGCACCGCACCCACCAGCGGCGCCAGCGCCATCGCGATCCCCGCGGTACGGCGATCCACCGCGCCGGCTTTCACCGGAGCGATCGTGAGCGTGGTCAGCGCCAGCCGCAGGCCGTCGATCACGGCGTGGCCGGTGTGGTGTCGTGGGCGAGCGCGAGCGCGGACTGCAGCACCCCGAGCCCGGTCAGCGCGGCGGTGCCTTCGCCGAGGTCGAGCCGCAGGTCCAGGTACGACTCCAGGCCGATCCGGCGCGCCACCATGCTCGCGGTGGGGTGCCGGGAGGTGTCGGGGGCCAGACACCAGTGGGTGACCTGCCCTGCCAGGTCGCGCGCCAGCAGCGCGGCGGTCAGCCCCACCGGTCCGTCCAGCACCACCGGGGTACGCCGCTCGGCCGCGCCCAGCACCAGGCCGGTGGCCGCCGCGAGGGTGGGGCCGCCGAGTGCGGTCAGCGCGGTGTGCGGGTCCGTCGGGCGTGTCCGTGCCCGGGCCAGGGCATCGCGTACGGCGGCGCACCGGCGCATCCAGGCCGCGTCGTCCACCCGGCCGTCGGGTGAGGTGACGCG
>JBOGDE010000251.1:0-8360 GCA_050701695.1 Micromonosporaceae bacterium | reverse complement strand
AGGTCACGCGGCGCGGGTTGGGTGCTCGCGGCGAGCGCGCCGGCCTGCAGTGCCCGCGCGAGTGCGACGGCGCGCCGCTGGCCCACGGGAACGCCCAAGGGCTGGTCTGCGACGAACTGGGCGATGGTGGCGTCGTCAGCGACGGCGAGGGGCTCCCCGGCTGCGGCCAGCAGCAGCGGGACCAGCGCGATCTCGCTGTCGGTGGCCATCACGGCGTGAATGGGGCCGGTCTCGGCGCAGCGTTCGGCGATCAGCGCGCGGACGGCGGCGTACCCGGTCGGGGTGTCGTCGACCTCGACGCTGGCAAGCAGTCTGCCGGCGTCGTCGACGACCGCCACAGGGATCCGCTGTCCAGCAGACGCGAGACCGCAGTACAGACGCACGACCGGTACACCTCCGAGGGGGCGGCGATGTCGCTTCGACCGAGACTAGTTCGACAGCGCCACTTGAGGTGGGGCCCCCGACCGTGCTCCGCCGAATCGTTTTCACTGACCAGGGTCGATGCTCCCTGGTCAGAGGTCAATCCCGCCAGTCCACGGAGGTAGAGATCTTGCCAATTATCGAACGCCAGGCGAGCGCTGCCTGTTGTGCCCCGATTCGCCGGAGCTTGCGGCGAGCAAAAAATGCGGTGATGCGGCCGTTTTCAGTGGTTCGCAGCGCTTCGTCCAGATCATCGAGTGGCGATCCCGCTGACAGGGCGTTCATCACCGACTCGATCCGCAGCGCGTGCCCGAGATCCCGCGCGATCTCGCCAGCCTTGATCAGCAGCTCCGGGTCCCACGCGTCGTGGCCGCCGCGCAGATTCTCCACCACCAGGTCGAGCTCGTACCGGTCGTCGTCGGCGACCACGACCTGCTCGGCGGTGAGCTCCTCGCGCAAGGTGTCCCACTCGTCGATGACGTCCAGGTCGCACGACGCACCGGAGCGTACGAACTCCGCCAGCCCCTCGGGGCTGCGGAAGAGGAGCAGCTTACGGTCCCGGGTCAGGAAGACCGGCACCTCCTCAGGCTCCGGCTTCTCGTCCTCTGCTTCTTCGTCGTCCTCGCCTTCGTCGTCCTCGTCGTCCTCGTCGTCCTCGTCGTCCTCGTCGTCTTCGTCCTCGTCGTCATCAAGGTCGTCGTCTTCGTCATCGAGGTCCTCGTCATCGAAGTCGTCGTCGAAGTCGTCGTCATCGAGGTCGTCTTCGTCGTCCTCGTCGTCCTCGACCTTCGCGCGTACCTGATCCTTCGCCGGCCGCTTGGTCAGCGGAGACGCTGACTTCTTCGAGGTCTCCTCGGCGTCGACATCGGCAACCTCGGCATCGACGGCCTCGGCGTCGACGCCCTCGGTCTCGACGTCTTCCTCGTCGCCGGTCAGGGTGTCGCTCATCCGGTACGCGCGCAGGGTGTACCCGGTGCCCCGGGGAAGCGCGATCTCGACCGGGCTGACCTGCAGCTTCTCCCAGAACTTCGTTACCGCGGCGGGGCGCTCGGTGGCGTCGTCCTCGTCGCTTCCGCTGTCGAGCGCGGCGTCGCCGTCGTCATCGGACTCGGCGTCGCCATCGAGCTCGGCGTCGTTCTCGGCCTCGGCGTCGGAGTCCGTGTCGAGCTCGTCCACGCGGCCCTCGTCGGCCGAGTCGAGCTGGTCCTCCGGCTGGTCGGCGCGGTGGCGAGCCATGGGTCCTCCGTACTAGTTCTGCGGGGCCTCGCCCCAGGGAGTCTGTGTGCCGGATTACCGGCCCCCGCAAACCCTAGACTCCCGGGACGGATCCGGCGGGGCGCACCCCTCTCAGGTTCCTTTGGGGTGCCAGACGGTCTTGGTCTCGAGGAACGCGGTGAGCCGACCAGTGCCGGGATCGGAACGCCAGTCGGCCTGCGGGGCGGGGCGTACCACCCGCTTCAGGTTCTCCGCCGCCGCCCGCTCCAGCGACGTGGCTAGCTCGGCATCCTCGATACCGGCGAGGTCGATCGCGTTCACGTCCATGTGGGAGGCGAGCCAGGGCGCGGTCTCGGCGGGGCGTCCGGTCAGCAGGTTGACCACGCCGCCCGGCAGGTCGGAGGTGGCGAGCACCTCGGCGAGCGTGACCGCCGGCAGTGGGTGGCGCTCCGAGGCGAGCACCACCACGGTGTTGCCGGTGACGATCGCCGGCGCCACCACGCTCACCAGCCCCAGCAGCGGCGCGGACTGCGGCGCCACGATGCCGACCACGCCGGTCGGCTCGGGGGCGGAGAGGTTGAAGAACGGGCCGGCGACCGGGTTGGCGTTGCCGTACACCTGGGCGATCTTGTCGGCCCAGCCGGCGTACCAGACCCAGCGGTCGATCGCCGCCTCCACCGCCACCTCGGCCTTGCGGGCGGTGATCCCCTCGGCATCGACCAACTCACCGACGAACTGGTCGCCGCGCCCCTCCAGCATCTCGGCGATCCGGTAGAGGATCTGGCCCCGGTTGTACGCCGTGCGCCCCGCCCAGCCGGGAAAGGCCTTCCGCGCCGCGACCACCGCGTCCCGGACGTCCTTCCGAGACGCCAGCGCCGCATTGGCGAGGAACCGCCCCTTGGAGTCCGTCACCTGGTACGACCGCCCCGACTCGCTGCGCGGGAACGCTCCGCCCACGTACAACTTGTAGGTCTTGCGGACGGCGAGCCGCCCCCCAGCGTCAGGCAAGGTACGCCTCCAGGCCGTGGCGACCGCCCTCGCGGCCGTAACCGGATTCCTTGTAGCCGCCGAACGGGCTGGCCGGGTCGAACTTGTTGAACGTGTTGGCCCAGACGACTCCGGCGCGCAGTCTGTCGGCCAGCCAGAGGATCCGGGAGCCCTTTTCCGTCCAGACACCCGCGGAGAGGCCGTACGGGGTGTTGTTGGCCTTCTCGACCGCCTCCGCGGGGGTACGGAAGGTCAGCACCGACAGCACCGGGCCGAAGATCTCCTCGCGGGCGATCCGGTGCGCCTGGGAGACCCCGGTGAACAGGGTCGGCGCGAACCAGTAGCCCCGCTCGGGCAGCGGGCAGGGGGCCGTCCAACGAGAAGCCCCCTCGGACTCGCCGATCTCGGACAGGGCGCGGATCCGCTCCAGCTGTGCCGAGGAGTTGATCGCGCCGATGTCGGTGTTCTTGTCGAGCGGGTCGCCGACGCGCAGCAGCGTCATCCGGCGCTTCAGCTTGGCGAGCAGCTCGTCGTACACAGATTCCTGGACCAGCAGCCGCGACCCGGCGCAACACACGTGACCCTGGTTGAAGAAGATGCCGTTCACGATCCCCTCGACCGCCTGGTCGAGCGCGGCGTCGTCGAAGACGACGTTCGCCGCCTTGCCGCCCAGCTCCAGGGTGACCCTCTTGGTCGACCCCGCGACACCGCGGGCGATCGCGCGCCCCACCTCGGTGGAGCCGGTGAACGCCACCTTGTCCACGTCGTCGTGCTCGACCAGCAGCCGGCCGGTGTCACCGGCGCCGGTCACGATGTTGACCACGCCGGGCGGCAGCTCGGCCTGCTGGCAGATCTCGGCGAAGGCGAGAGCGGTCAGCGGGGTGGTCTCAGCGGGCTTCAGCACCACGGTGTTGCCGCAGGCCAGCGCGGGGGCGATCTTCCACGCCAGCATCAGCAGCGGGAAGTTCCACGGGATCACCTGCGCCGCCACGCCCAGCGGCTTCGGATTCGGCCCGAGCCCGGCGTACGGCAGCTTGTCGGCCCAGCCGGCGTAGTAGAAGAAATGCGCCGCCACCAGGGGCAGGTCCACGTCGCGGGACTCCCGGATCGGCTTGCCGTTGTCGATCGACTCCAGCACCGCCAGCTCCCGCGAGCGCTCCTGGAGGATCCGCGCGATCCGGTACAGGTATTTCGCCCGTTCCGCGCCCGGCATGTCCCGCCAGGTTTTCTGGTACGCCCGCCGCGCGGCGGCAACCGCGCGGTCGATGTCGGCGGCGCCCGCCTCGGCGATGTCGGCGAGCACTTGCTCACTGGCCGGGTTGACGGTCTTGAACCCGGCACCGTCCGCCGGGTCGGCGAACTCCCCGTTGATGAACAGCCCGTACGACGGCTTGATGTCGACGATCGCCGCCGACTCTGGCGCGGGCGCGTACTCGAAAGCCATCTGTATCAGTCCAGCGTGAAGTAGTCGGGTCCGGAGTAGCGGCCGGTACGCATCTTGGTGCGCTGCATCAGCAGGTCGTTGAGCAGCGTGGACGCGCCGAACCGGAACCAGTCCGGGTCGAGCCAGTCCTCACCGGCGGTCTCGTTGATCAGCACCAGGTACCGGATCGCGTCCTTCGCCGTACGGATCCCACCCGCCGGCTTCACACCGATCTGCTGCCCTGTCTGGTCGCGGAAGTCACGTACCGCTTCCAGCATGATCAGGGTGACCGGGAGCGTGGCGGCCGGCTGCACCTTGCCGGTGGAGGTCTTGATGAAGTCGCCGCCGGCCAGCATCGCCAACCAGCTCGCTCGGCGCACGTTGTCGTAGGTGGCCAGCTCGCCGGTCTCCAGGATCACCTTCAGGTGCGCGGCGCCGGCGGCGTCCTTGATGGCGCGGATCTGCTCGTACACCTCTAAGTAGCGGCCGGACAGGAACGCGCCCCGGTCGATCACCATGTCGATCTCGTCGGCACCGGCTTCGACCGCGGCGCGGGTGTCCGCCAGCTTCACGTCCAGCGGTACCTGCCCGGACGGGAACCCGGTCGCCACACTTGCCAGGTGTACGCCGGAGCCGGCGAGGGCCTCAGCGGCGACCGGCACCAGGTGCGGGTAGACACAGAGCGCGGCGACGCTGGGGCAGCTCGGATCCTCGGGATCGGGGTGGCGCGCCTTGGCGGCGAGCGCGCGTACCTTCCCGGGGGTGTCCTGGCCCTCCAGGGTGGTCAGGTCGACCATCCGGATCGCCAGCTCCAGCGCCCACTGCTTCGCGGTGGTCTTGATCGAGCGGGTGGCAAGCATCGCGGCGCGCTGGTCGGCCCCCACCGCGTCCACCCCGGGCAGCCCGTGCAGGAACTTGCGCAGCGAGCTGTCGGAGGCCGCGATGCCGTCCGCGAGCGCCGTTGCCGTCATACCCGCGAGTCTACGCAGCGGCGCGACACACTCGCCGTCCACACAAGATCGCTGATTGGGAACGGAACGGGTCACGGAGCGGCGCATCTGCTCCCCAAACCGCGATCTTGGGCGCGGATCGGCTAGGTTGCTGGCCGTGGACGTACTTGTGGTTGACCATCCGCTCGCCGCTGCCCGGCTCACCGCGATGCGGGATGAGCGCACCGATCCTGGTACCTTCCGGGCCGCGCTGCGGGAGCTGTCCAGTCTCCTGGTGTACGAGGCGACCCGCGGCCTGCCGGTGGAGACCTACCCGATCCGGACCCCGTTGACCGAGACCGAGGGCACCCGGCTGGCCAACCCGCCGCTGCTGGTGCCGGTGCTGCGCGCCGGGCTCGGGATGGCCGACGCGGCGCTCGGGCTGCTGCCGGAGTCGTCGATGGGCTTCGTCGGGCTGGCCCGCGACGAGGAGACCTTCGCGCCCCGGGCGTACCTGGAGTCGCTGCCGGCCGACCTGACCGGGCTGCCGGTGCTGGTGCTCGACCCGATGCTCGCCACCGGCGGCTCGCTGGAGCACTGCTGCCGGCTGCTCGCCGACCGCGGCTGCACCGACATCACCGTGATCTGCGTCCTGGTGGCCCCAGAGGGCCTGCGTCGCCTAGAAGCGAGCGGCCTCCCGCTGCGGGTGGTCACCGCCTCGATCGACGAACACCTCAACGACAAGGCCTTCATCGTCCCCGGCCTCGGCGACGCCGGCGACCGCCAGTTCGGCGGCATGCCCCGCTTCCGCGACTGAGGCATGCGCCGCTTCCGCGACTGAGGCATGCGCCGCTTCCGCGACTGAGGCATGCGCCGCTTCCGCGACTGAGGCATACGCCGCTTCCGCGACTGGGTCGTACGCGGCGCTAGACACCGAGCGCGGCGGCGGTCTCCGCGTGGAGTGTCGCCAGTGCGGTGGCGGCCCGGGCGCGCGCCGCGGGGACGTCGCCGTCGGCGACGGGCTCGATCACTTCGAGGTACGCCTTCAGCTTCGGCTCGGTGCCGGAGGGACGTACCACCACGCGGGCATGCTGCGACGCGACGCGGACGCCGTCGGTGGCCGGGAGCAGGTCGGTGAACTCCGCCGGCGCGCCCAGCAGGCTCGCCGGGGGCGCGTCGCGCAGCCCGTTCATCAGGGTGGCGATCTCGGAGAGGTCGGTGACCCGTACCGAGAGCTGGTCGGTGGCGTACACCCCGAATTCGCGGGCCAGCTCGTCGAGCCGGTTGTCCAGGCTGCGCCCCTCGGCCTTCAGCGAGGCGGCCAGCTCGCAGATCAGCAGCGCCGCGGTGATGCCGTCCTTGTCGCGTACCAGGTCGGGGGCGACGCAGTAGCCGAGCGCCTCCTCGTAGCCGTAGGCAAGGTCCTGGCCGGCCCGCACGATCCACTTGAAGCCGGTGAGGGTCTCGCCGTACGGCACCCCCCGGGCCTGGCACAGCGCGCGCAGCAGCGAGGAGGAGACGATCGTGGTGGCGTACCGCCCGGTGACGCCGCGCCGCAGCAGGTGGTCGGCGAGCAGCACGCCGACCTCGTCGCCGCACAGGATCCGCCAGTCGACCATGGGGTGGCCGCCGTTCCAGGTGCGGACCGCGACCGCACACCGGTCGGCGTCCGGGTCGTTGGCCAGCGCCAGGTCGGCGCCGGACTCGCCGGCCAGCGCGATCACCCGGTCCATCGCGCCGGGCTCCTCCGGGTTCGGGAACGCCACGGTGGGGAAGTCCGGGTCCGGCTCGGCCTGCTCGGGCACCACCACCGGGCGCGGGAAGCCGGCGCGCTCCATCGCGGCGGCCAGCACCGCGCCGCCGACCCCGTGCAGCGGGGTGTACGCCACCTTCAGGTCGTGCGGCGGATCGCCGATCACCGCCGCCGCCCGCGCGAGGTAGCTGTCGACGATCCCGTCGCTCAACACCGGGTCCAGGTGCACCTCGCCGAGCGGGACGTCGACCAGCGGCCCCACCGCGCGGATTGCGGCCTCGATCTCCGCGTCGACGGGCGGCACGATCTGGGCGCCGCCGCCGGCCGTTCCGCCCAGCTCGGTGCCGAGGTAGACCTTGTAGCCGTTGTCGGTGGGCGGGTTGTGGCTCGCGGTCACCATCACGCCGGCCGCGGCGTCCAGCGCGCGCACCGCGTACGCCAGCACGGGGGTGGGGACGGGACGGGACAGCAGGATCGTGCGCCGGCCGGCGCCGGTGGCGACCCGGGCGGTCTCGCCGGCGAACTTCGCGGAGCCGTGGCGGGCGTCGTACCCGATCACCAGCGGGCCGCTGGCCCGGTGGGACTCCAGCCAGCGCACCAGGCCGGCGGCTGCGGCGCGTACCACCGCCTTGTTCATGCCGTGGGGACCGGCCCGCAGCGGGCCCCGCAGCCCCGCGGTGCCGAACCGCAGCGGGCCGGCGAACCGGTCCGCCAGGTCGGCCTCGGTGCCGGGGAGCCCGTCGAGCACGGCGCGCAGCTCGTCGCGGGTGGTCGGGTCCGGGTCGTCGGCCAGCCACGCCTCGGCCCGTGCCCTGAGCTCGGCCACGTCTAGCCGGCCAGCTTCATCGAGCGGACCGCCTCGTCGAAGACCGGCTTGTGGGTGTCGAACGTGTCCGCGTTGATCGACATGTAGACCTGGTAGTTGCGGTTGCCGACCACGATCATGCGCCAGATCCCGCGCCGCTTCTGGCCGCCGCGCGCCTTGCTCGCGGTGTACTCCAGCTCGGCGCCGGAGTGCCCGGCCAGCGTGGCGTCGCGCAGCTCCACCCGCTGGTAGTCGGTGAGCCCGCAGCAGCCCCGTTCGAAGCTGCGGTCCGCGGCGGTCAGGATCTTGTCGGGGTTACGCCCGTCGTTGGAAACGTTGATGCGCAGCCAGTTGTTGTCGTCCTTGGGGTCGTGGAACTGCACGTACGACTTGACGTCGCGGCGTTTCCAGCCTGCCGGCACGTTGACGGTCAGGCCTTGGCCGGCGTACTGCCGCACCTCGAACTTCGGCTTCGCGTCGACGGGTGGCTTCTCGGGGGGCGGGTCACTGTCGAACCAGCCGGCCGAGAAGCCGATCGCACCGAGCACCATCGTCAGTGCCACCAGCACCGCCCCGGCGCCGAAGATCCAGGCCCCCATCCGGCTCATCCGCGACGGCGCACCTGTGGGGTAGGCGACCGGCTGCGGGTAGCCCCGCGGCGGCGTCCCGTGCTGCGGGACGGCGTGGTGCGGGCTCTGCGGCGGCGCCGAGATCGGTTCCGGCTGCCCCGACGGTACGGTGGCCCGCCCCACCCGCCAGGACTCCGCGCCGGCCGCCGGTGGCATCGCTCCGGCGGGCATCGCGCCGGCGGGCATCACGGTGGTGGAC
>JBOGDE010000250.1:0-8420 GCA_050701695.1 Micromonosporaceae bacterium | reverse complement strand
GTGGGGCCCTACGGCAACCCACCGCCCACGCAACTGATGGGGAGATCCTGCCGTAGTTACGCAGCGCTACGCTGCGACCGAGGTCACACGACCGGACGGCAGTTACCTAAATGTGAACAACAAGCCCTGGCGGGCGCCGGATCCAGTACGCGTACCGCGGTGGCGAAGTGGCAAACTGCGTTCCGTGCAGACAGACACCACCGACGCGACGCGGCCCGCCGCAGAACGGCTCAGCTCCGCCGGACGTACCGTCCGGGTCCTGGTGGCCCTCGTGGTCATCGTGGGGCTGATCGCCGGCACCTGGCTGGAGGACGACCACTTCCCGTTCGGGCCGTTCAAGATGTATTCCAGCTCGGACCCGCTCAACAAGCCGGTGCCGGACACCCGGGTCGACTTCACCAACGCGCGGGGTGAGCGGTTCAAGGCCAACCTCGGCAACTCCGGGTTCCGCCGCGCCGAGGTCGAGGGTCAGCTACCGCGGTTCCGCGAGGACCCGGCGCTGCTGCGGTACATCGCGCAGGCGTACGAGAAGCGGCGCCCGACCCGGCCGAAGATCGTACGGGTGGAGATCGTCATCCGGTGGTGGCAGCTCGAGGGCGGCCGGGCCACGGGGGCGTACACCGAGGAGGTCACGGTGAGCTGGTCCGCGGAGCCGGCGCCATGACCGCGACGCTGGTGTGGCGACGGGTGGCGGACTGGTTCACCGAGCCGGTGCCGAAGGGGCGGATCGCCGCGTTCCGCACCGTGACCTACCTGTTCGTGATCGCCGACCTGGTGTTCTTCACGACCTGGATCAGGCTGCACGCCGACGTGCCGGGCGAGCTGTACCAACCGCTGCTGGTGGGACGGATCCTGCCGCTGCCGGTCCCCACCGAGGGGCTGGTGCACGGCGTCTGGTGGGCGCTGCTGATCACCTCGGCGGTGGCGGCCACGGCGCGGTTCCCGCGGCTGCTCGGTTGGACGATCTTCGCGCTCTACTTCGAGTGGATGATCATCGCGATGAGCTACGGGAAGGTCGACCACGACCGGATCGCCTTCCTGATGGCGCTCGCCGTGCTGCCCACCCTGGGCCGCGCCCGGCACGGCGACCGTACCCCCACCGAGGCGGGTGGCTGGGCACTGCGGATGGTGCAGATCGCGGTGATCGCCACCTACTTCCTGGCGGCCTGGGCGAAGCTGCGGTACGCCGGGATCGACTGGCTCACCGGGGCCACCCTGACCCGCGCGGTGCTGCGCCGGGGCACCGAGTTCTCGCTGTGGACGGTCGAGGTGCCGGGGCTGCTGATCTTCGGCCAGTTCGCGATCGTCGGCTTCGAGCTGATGAGCCCGATCATCTTCTTCGTCAAGCGGCGCTGGCAATACTGGTTGATCGGCTACTTCTACGTGTTCCACGTGGTCACGTACCTCGCACTGGGGATCGCGTTCTGGCCGCACCTGGTCGCCATGCTGTGCTTCCTGCCGTTGGAGAAGCTGCGCCCGCTGGCGTGGCTGCGCCACCGGCTGCCCGGTGCCCGCGACCCGGTACCCGCCGCGGGTTTACCCGAGCCCGCCGAGCCCTGATCGAATCCACCCGTACGGCCCTTGTGAGCGACCGGGCGGCGGCATATCGTCACGCCAGCGCTGTGGCTGGCGACTCACGGCCACGTTCCGGGGGGAGCGCTGTCCTCTGACGGCATCTCACTGGAGAGATCATGGCCCTGAGCAGAACCTTCCCACGGCTGACGGCCGCGCTCGCGCTGGCATCCGCCGCCGCGGTCGGCGGAATCGGCACCAGCGTGGTCAACGCCGCGCCCGCGATTACCGGCGACGCCCAGAACTACATCGTGCTGGCGCCGCAGGGCAGCAGCACCGGTCCGGCGGCGCAGCGGGTACGCGCCCTCGGCGCCGACCTGGTCGCCCGGTACGACGCCATCGGGGTACTGATCGTGCGCTCCGACCGCACGGACTTCACCACCGCGGTGAAGGGCAGTGGCGTACAGAGCGCGGCACCGACCGCCGGATTCGGCGCACCGCTGCCGGCCGAGGAGGCCACCCTCACCGAGGCCGGCGAGGACCCGGCGACCACCGGTGAGCCGCTCTGGCCCCAGCAGTGGGACATGCGGGCGATCGACGTGGCGCAGGCGCACACGGTGACCACCGGCAGCTCCGATGTGGTGGTCGGGGTCCTGGACTCCGGGATCGACACCTCGCACCCGGATCTGGCCGGCCAGGTCGACCCGGCGAAGTCCGCGGGCTGCCTGACCGGTGCCCCGGACACCTCTCCCGCCGCGTGGCTGCCCACCACCAGCGACCACGGTACGCACGTCGCCGGCACCATCGCCGCCGCCCGTAACGGTGTCGGCATCGTCGGCGTGGCGCCCGGGGCGAAGCTGGCCTCGGTGAAGGTGGTCAACGATGACGGCTTCATCTTCCCGGAGGCGGCGGTCTGCGGCTTCATGTGGGCCGGGCAGCACGGCTTCAACGTGACCAACAACAGCTACTTCATCGACCCCTGGAACTACAACTGCCGCAACGACGTACGGCAGCGCCCGATCTGGATCGCGGTGCAGCGCGCCATCCGGTACGCCAACAGCCAGGGCGTGCTGAACGTGTCCTCGGCCGGCAACAGCAACGACGACCTGGCGCACAAGTTCATCGACGACGGCAGCCCCAACGACGGCTCCGCGCCGCCGGAGGAGCGGCTGATCAACGGCGCCTGCGTCGACCTGCCCGCTGAGGCGCCGGGTGTGGTCACGGTCTCGGCCACCGGCCCGACCGGGGTCAAGTCCTTCTACTCCTCGTACGGGCTCGGCGTGGTCGAGGTGGCCGCACCGGGTGGCGACTCCCGGGTCCCCGGCACCGAGCCGAACGGCCGGGTGCTCTCGACCGTCTATCCCGGCGGCGGCTGGGGCTACAAGCAGGGCACCTCGATGGCGAGCCCACACGCCGCCGGCGTGGCGGCGCTGATCGCCAGCGTGCACCCGGAGCTGTCGCCGGCCGCGATCGCGGCGAAGCTGCAGTCCAGCGCGGACCGGACCGCCTGCCCTGAGGGACGTGAGTACACCCCGCCCGGCTCCGGCAACTGGACCGCGTTCTGCTCCGGCAGTACGGCCAACAACGGCTTCTACGGCCGCGGCGAGGTCAACGCGTACCGCGCGGTGACGAGCTAGCGCACACGACAAGGGCGGGCTCCCGGTGGCTGGGAGCCCGCCCTTGTGTGTCTGTGGGGCTGCCGCTTTGTGTCTGTGGGCTGGCGCTCAGGCGGCGCCGGCGCTCAGGCGGCGCTAGCGCTCAGGCGGCGCCGGCGCGGCGCAGCTTGTCGCGCTCGGCCTGCGGCAGGGCGCAGGCCGCCGTACCGCCGGGGAGCTTGTCACGGTGGCGGGCGATCAGCCGGTAGACCGGCCACGCCAGCCACCGCACCGCCGTGAGGCTGACCAGGAACCCCAGCGGCCGCCAGTACGACCCCGCGTCCTTCAGCAGTACGGCGATCGCATCCGGGCCGCTGGCCACGGTGCCGTCGGTCCCGATCCACTGCACCGCTGCCTCGGCCTGCTCCCGGGTCACCCCGAGCGCGTCTAGATCGGCGAACTGCCAGGCCACCACCGCTGCCCGGGTACGCATCCGGCGCTCGATGAACCGCGCGCAGCTGGTGCAGAACGCGCAGTCGCCGTCGTACAGGAAGATCGGGTCCACGTACCCATCGTCGCACCGCGACCGGTCCCCGACACGCGCTGGTGGCCGATCTCGCATCCGCCGTTACGGGTTGAGTTGGCGCACCACGGCGACGATCTCCGGGTTGTCCGACTGCAGCCGGCCGGCCCACCCGGCGTTCTCCAGGGGGTAGCGGTTCATCAGCACCAGGGTCTCGTCGGTGTTCGCGAGGCCTCGGTACGCCTCGGCAACGGCACCGTGGATCTTCTCGGACATGGTCCGCTTGGCGTCGAGATCGCCTAGCTCGGGCGCCTCGAGGAAACACACCGGCCGGATCGGTTCGGCGGCGACCTTACCGTCCTGGGCGACGTTCTCCGGCGAGTATTCGCGCAGCCAGATCCGTACGTCGGGGATCTGGTAGGCCTCGTCGATCGCTTCCGTGATCGTCGTCATCAGCTGGCGCTTGGCTTCCGGCCGGACTCCCTCGGGAGCCTCGATGAAGAACTGGGGCATGGCTGCTCATCTCCTTGTGGCGGTCATTGTCCTTGGATAGGACACTACAACTAGCTAGTTGGAAACAACAACTAGATAGTTGGATCACCGACCTTTGCCGGTACGATGGCGATCATGGTCGGAAGGCGGAGATACCACGACGGGTGCGCGGTAGCGCACGGCCTGGACCTGATCGGGGAGCGCTGGGCACTGCTGGTGGTACGCGAGCTGCTGCTCGGGCCGAAGCGGTTCACCGACCTGCGGGCAGGCATGCCCGGTGCCAGCCCGGACGTACTCACACAGCGACTCCGTGAGCTGCAACAAGCCGGAGTGGTGCAGCGCCGGAAGCTCCCACCACCCGCCAGCGCATGGGTGTACGAGCTCACCGAGTGGGGTGCCGAGCTTGAGCCCGTCGTTACCCACCTCGGCCGCTGGGCCGGCCGGTCACCGTCGATGCGACACGACGCACCCATCGGCGCCGACTCGCTGCTGCTGTCTCTCAAGGCGCTGTTCGATCCCTACACCGCGGCCGGGTTCGACGCCGTCATCACCCTGGCGATCGGGGACGCCCGCTATCAGGTGCACGTGACCGGCGACCACATCGACATCGCACGCGACGAGACGGCCGTACCCCAGACGACCCTCCAGGTGGACACCGGTGTCCTCAGCGCACTGCTGCACGATGGCCTCCCGCTCGACGAGGCGCAGCGGACAGGTCAGGCCACCGTCAGCGGCGACCCCGCCGTCGCCGAACGATTCCTGACCCTGTTCCCGCTCCCCGAACCAGCACTCGGGCCCAGCCTGGCCCCTTGATCGACTGCGACCTGTGCGCGACGGCGCGACCTCGAGCTGTTGATGCGAGTGGCGCAGCCACCGGGCCGCGCCGAAATCACCCGGCCGCGGGGAGCAGGAAGGAGCGGCGCCACCAGCGCATGCCGGGAGCGCCAACCAGGCCGGCCTCGGTGAGGAACGGCATGATCCGCTCACCCGACCAGCGCACCGTCTCCTGGTAATGCGGATTGCCCATCGCCGCCCGTCGCGCCTCCCGCGGATCCAGCCCCACCGCCGCGTACACCCGCGGGTTGATCAGGCTGCGCATCACGCAGAACGAGATCAGCGCGATCAGCCACTGCTGGTACGCCAGCTCCGGGCCGCGCAGCGTCCGCATCCCGCGTACCACCTCCTGGCGGGCGAACGTGACGTGCCGCGCCTCCTCCAGTACGTGGATCCGGTTCACCATCCGGATCAGCGGCTGCAGGCTCTCGTCGGCCATCGCCTCGCGCTGCAGCCGGTCCAGGGTCTCCTCGGCGACCAGGATCGCCCCGTACGCCGCCGGCCCGTACGCGATCACCGGGAACACCCGCGCCAGCTGGTGCAGCGAGCGGGGCGGCCCGTACGCCGGCACGTCGAACCGCTCGATCGCCCGCGCGAACATCGTGATGTGCCGGCACTCGTCGGCCACCTCGGTCAGCGCGTACTGGGCGTGCCGGCTGGTGGGGTCGGTGCGGTAGACGTCCTTGAGCAGCAGCTGCATCAGCAGGATCTCGAACCACAGCCCGACGCTGGCCACGCTGGCGATCTCGTGTCTGCCCAGCTCGATCCGCTGCTCGGGGGTCAGCCGATCCCAGAGTGGCGTGCCGTACAGCGAGATCCGGTGTTCGGGCTGGTAGCCCTTGCCCTCGGCGAGCGGCGCCGTCCAGTCGATGTCGACGTCGGGGTCGTAGAACTTGTCCGCCGACGACCTCAGCAGCCGCTCGGCGGTCTTCTCACGATCGGCGTCCTGGGCGATCTGCAGCGCGCGGCTCATCGGTTCAACTCCCCTGCTCGCGGAGATGTTACTTCCAGTAACAGTTACTACCGGTAGCATGTGCCGCATGCCCAGGGATGTCAAGCGGGCCGGACCCGAACCAGCCCCGCGCCGCGACGGTGGCGACGCACGCCGAGAGTGTGTCAACGCGCGGCGGGAGGGTGGCGACGCGCGGCGCGACCGGTGGAGCGCGCACCGCTCGGCCCGCCGCCGCGAGCTGACTGAAGCCGCGGTACGCGCGGTCGACGCCCACGGGCCGGATGTCGGGATCGAGGAGATCGCCGCCGAGGCCGGAGTCACCAAACCGGTGCTGTACCGGCACTTCACCGACAAGGCGGAGCTGTTCGTGGCGATCGGCCAGCACGGCACCGAGCTGCTGTTCGAGCGGCTGATCCCCGCCATGAACAGCGAGGAAGCTCCGGTGCCGCGGATCCGCAAGAGCCTCGACGCGTTCTTCTCCGCGATCGAGGAGCATCCGCACGTGTACCGGCTGCTGGCCCGGCGTTCCTTCGCCGACCGTACGGTCGACTCCGACATCGTCGCCGAGGACAAGGAGCTGATCGCCACCGCGCTGGCCCGGCTGCTCGGCGACTACCTGCGCACCCTGAACCTGGATTCCGGCCCCGCCGAACCGTGGGCGTACGGGCTGGTCGGGATGGTGCAGAGCACCGGCGAATGGTGGCTGGAACGGCGCTCGATGAGCCGGGCCAGCGTCGTGGAATACCTCACCCAGCTGATCTGGTCGGCGATCGACGGCATCACCCGCCAGCACGGCATCACGCTCGATCCCACCCAGCCGCTCGACCTGAACAAGGTGGTCCAGCTCCGGCGCCACTGAGCCACGATGAGGAGGGCCTGATGACCGATGACGGATACGACGGCACCGCGACCCTGCGGATCGGCGACGACAACCTCGCCGTCGAGGTGAGGCTACGCGGCCACTTCCAGCCGATCGACGGCCATTTCCACTGGTACGGCAGGATCGCCGCCGACCCGGCCGTGGCCGACGCGGCCGGTGGCCGGAAGGCGCGAGCCACCCTCACCACGCCGCACGGACAGGCCGAAGGCGCCGTCTCCGACCCCGACACCTGGGGCCGCTACCGGATCGCCGGCACCGGCACCCCACCGTTCCCGGTCAGCGGAGCCTAGAGCTTGTACTCCTTGAGGAGGCCGCGGGAGATGATGGTCTTCTGGATCTCCGAGGTGCCTTCGCCGATCAGGAGGAACGGGGCTTCGCGCATCAGGCGCTCGATCTCGTACTCCTTGGAGTAGCCGTAGCCGCCGTGGATCCGGAACGACTCCTGGACCACCTCGGCGCAGTACTCGCTGGCCAGCAGCTTCGCCATACCGGCTTCGACGTCGTTGCGCTCGCCGGAGTCCTTGAGCCGGGCGGCGTTGACCATCAGCGCGTGGGCGGCCTCGATCTTCGTACCCATCTCGGCCAGCTTGAACGCGATCGCCTGGTGGCCGGCGAGCTTGCTGCCGAACGTCTCCCGCTGCTGGGCGTACGCGGCGGCCAGCTCGAAGGCGCGGACCATGATGCCGCAGGCGCGGGCCGCCACGTTGACCCGGCCCACCTCGATGCCGTCCATCATCTGGTAGAAGCCGCGCCCCAGCCCCACCGAATCGCCGCCGAGGATCGCCGACGCGGGGACCCGGTGGTCCTCCAGGATCATCTCGGTGGTCTCGACGCCCTTGTAGCCCATCTTGTCGATCTTGCCGGGGATGGTCAGCCCAGGCACGGTCTCGCCGAAGCCGGGGTCCTTCTCCAGCAGGAACGTGGTCATGTTCTTGTAGACCGAATCGGCGCCGGTGTCGGTCTTCATCAGGGTCGCCACGATCGCGGACTGGCCACCGTTGGTGAGCCACATCTTCTGTCCGTTGAGGACGTAGTCGGCCCCATCCGGCACCGCCTTGGAGCGGATCGCCGCCACGTCGGAGCCGCAGCCGGGCTCGGACATCGAGAAGGCACCGCGCGCCTCGCCGGTGGCCATCTGCGGCAGCAGGCGCTTGCGCTGCTCCTCCGAGCCGTGCTGCGAGATCAGGTACGCCACGATGAAGTGGGTGTTGACGATCCCCGACACACTCATCCAGCCGCGCGAGAGCTCCTCGACCACCAGGGCGTACGTCAGCAGCGACTCGCCGAGCCCGCCGTACTCCTCGGGGATGGTCAGGCCGAACAGCCCCATCTCCTTCATCCCCTCGAGGATGTCGCTGGGGTACTCGTCGGCGTGCTCCAGCCGCTGCGCGTTGGGGATGATCTCCTTGTCCACGAAGGTCCGTACCGTGGACAGGATCTCCTGCTGAATGTCAGTCAGGCCGTGAGTGACGGCTAGGCGGGCCATGTCTGCTCCTCACCAGGTCCCTACCTCATGCACGGCCGTAAGGCGCGGCCGTGGCACGCAAAGTTACCGGCCAGTATCGTCGCCGGGCGCGTACCTGAACACCCGTTCAGGCTGTGAACAACTCCACGCTAGCGGTAATGCGCCTC
>JBOGDE010000249.1:0-8431 GCA_050701695.1 Micromonosporaceae bacterium | reverse complement strand
GGCCGGGGTCGCGCTCGGGTCCGGGCTGCCGGTCGCGGCCGGGGCGGCCGCCGAGGGCAGCGCCTCGTCCACCGTCTGGTCCACGAACAGCTTCCACGGCTGGAAGAGGTACAGCCCGGCCACCAGGCCCACCGCCAGTACGGCGGCGAGGACCCAGGTCAGCGGTTTACGCAGCAGATTCGTCACGCTGCCATTCTGGCCCCCGGCGACCGGCGGCGGCGCTTACGGATCGCTTACCCCGTGTTGCGCATCCCGGCGGCGATGCCGTTGACGGTGGTGAGCAGGGCGCGTTCCAGCAGCGGGTCCCGCACCCCGGCGCGGTACTGCGCCAGCAGCGAGACCTGCAGGTGGTGCAGCGGCTCCAGGTACGTGTCCCGTACCGCGAGCGTGCGGGCGAGCACCGGCTGGCTCTCCAGCAGCCGCGAGGCGCCGCTGACCGCCAGCACCTCGGTGACGGTCCGCTGGTACTCCTCGACGATCGTGTCGAACACGTGGTGCAGGTCGGACGGCACCAGCGCGGTGACGTACCGGCGGGCGATGTCGAGGTTGGTCTTGGTCAGCACCATCTCCACGTTGGACAGGTACGTCCGGAAGAACTCCCAGCGCTCGCGCATCTGATCCAGCGGCAGTCCCGCCTCGCGGGCGGCGGCCAGGCCGGTGCCGACGCCGTACCAACCGGGGACGATCTGCCGGCTCTGGGTCCAGCCGAACACCCACGGGATCGCCCGCAGCCCCTCCAGCCCGGCACCCGCGTCGGGGCGCTTCGCGGGCCGCGAGCCGATGTTGAGCGCGCCCAGCAGCTCGGTCGGGGTGGCGGCCCAGAAGTACGCCGGCAGGTCCGGATCGGCCACCAGCTCCTGGTACGCGGTCTGCGCCGCCGCGGCGACCCGGGTCATCGCCGCGTCCCACACCGCGATGTCGGCTTGCGGGGCGCGGGGCTCGGTGTGCAGCAGCGTGGCCTGCAGCGACGCGGCGACGGTCAGCTCCAGGTTCTCCCGGGCCAGCGTCGGCAGGGTGTACTTGTCGGAGATCACCTCGCCCTGCTCGGTCACCTTGATCGCGCCGTCCAGAGTGCCGTACGGCTGGGCCAGGATCGCCTCGTGGGTCGGGCCGCCGCCGCGTCCCACGGTGCCGCCGCGGCCATGGAACAGCCGCAGCCGTACCCCGTGCTTGGCGGCGGTGTCGCGCAGCGCGCGCTGCGCCCGGTGGATCGCCCACTGGCTGGCGGTGATACCGCCCTGCTTGTTGGAGTCGGAGTAGCCGAGCATCACCTCCTGTACGTCGCCGCGCGCGCGTACCACGGCGCGATAGGTGGGGACCTGCAGCAGCCCGTCGACCAGCGCGTCGGCGGCGTCCAGTTCGTCGACGGTCTCCAGCAGCGGCACGAACCCGATCCGGGCCCGCTCGCCGGTGGCGTCGACCAGCCCCGCCTCCCGGGCCAGCACCACCGCGGCGAGAACGTCGTCGGCGCCCTGCGTCATCGACACGATGTAGCTCTCCACCACCTCGGGACCGAACCGCTCCTGCGCCTTGCGGATCGTGGCGAACACCTCGAAGGTGCGCCGCCCCCGGTCGTCCAGCGCGATGTCCACGGTGGACAGCGGACGCCGCTGGGTCAGCTCCTTCTGGAGCAGCTCCGTGCGGGCGGCGCGATCGAGGTCGGCGTACGGGCGGGACAGCTCGCCGACCCGGTCGTACATCTGGGCGAGTACGGCGTGGTGCGCGGCGGCGTGCTCGCGTACGTCGAGGGTGGCCAGCGGCAGCCCGAACGCCGCCACGGTACGGATCACGGTGGCGAGCATCCCCTCGGCGATCAGCCGCCCACCGTGGGAGACCAGCGACGTACGCATCAGCTCCAGGTCCGCGACCAGGTCGGCGGCGCCCAGGTAGTCACGCCCCGGCCGGTGCGGCCCACCGGTGGCGAGCCGGGCGCGGGTGTTGGCGAGCTTGACCTTGATGCAGCGCACCTTCAGCCGGTACGGCTCCTCGGCGTTGACCCGGCGGAACCGCTCGGCCAGCTCGGGCAGCCGTTCCAGGTCCTGCGCCACGCTGGCGGCCAGCCCGATCGAGACCCGGCGCAGCTGCTCCGAGACCGACAGGTCGTCGATCAGCCGGTCCAGCGCCGCCTCGGTGGCCCGGATGCCGTGCTCGTGCTGGATCAGCAGCACGTCTTCCGTCACGCGAGGGGTGACGTACGGGTTGCCGTCCCGGTCGCCGCCGATCCAGCTGCCGAACGACAGCGGCCGGGCGGCCGGCGGCAGCACCACGCCGAGATCTCCGAACGTCGCGGCGAGGTCGGCGAGCACCCGCGGCGCGGCGCCGGCGTACAGGTCGGTGAGGTAGTAGACGGCGTTGCGGGCCTCGTCGGTGGGGTCGGGGCGGTTGCGGCGCAGCTCGTCGGTCTGCCACACCAGGTCCACCAGCTCCGCCAGCCGGCGGTCGGTGACGCTGGGGTCGGTGGAGCCGATCAGCGCCTGTTCGGCGGCCTCCGCGTCGAGCAGGTCGGCGACCCCGCGCAGCTTGGTCAGCAGCGAGCGGCGCGCCGCCTCGGTGGGGTGCGCGGTGAACACCGGCCGTACCGCCAGCCGGCGCGCCGCGGCCGCGATCTCCTGCTGCGGCACCCCCCGCTCGGTGATCAACGTCGCGGCCCGCTGCAGCCAGCCCCCGGCGGTGGCGCGCTGCCGGCGCAGCGTACGGGCCCGGTGCACCTGCTCGGTGACGTTCGCCAGATGGAAGTACGTGGAGAACGCCCGTGCCAGCTTGATCTGGGTGGGTACGTCCAGCCCGCCCAGCCGTTCCTCAGTGCTCTGCGGGTCGGTGCGCACACCGGCGCGTACCTCCTCGACCAGGTCGAGCAGGGGCTGGCCCTCCTGGCGTACCAGGGTCTGGCCGAGCAGCTCCCCGAGCCGCCGGATGTCCGCCCGCAACGCCGCGTCGTCGGTGCTCTCGGCGCTGGTCATGCTCACTCCTCACCGGAATCAAGGAGGTTTGTGAGTAGCAGTCTCTGACCTGGGCCTTCCCATGCGATCACGCCCGTGACCTGCAAGAACGCCTCACGTTCTTGATTGTCAGTCATGGTCGTTGATGGGTCAGTGTGCGCATCGTATGTGCAATCTGATCATGGGGGGTCCGGCGCGATGGTCAGCCCGTCGATCGTGTTTTCAGAGGCGGTCCTGCCCTTGGTTGCTGCCCAGAGGCGGCGAAGGTCGTTCCCCTCCTCGGGAGTAACAACAATCTTCAGGTCGGCCAGCGCGACGACGAGATCCTCGGCGGCGTATCCGTGCTCACCGCCAGCAACGGCAGAATCGAGGCGTGATCGGTCAGCGTCGCTCATCTGGTCGCGGTATTTGTCGATCAACCGCTCGGTGATCTCCGCGTACTCGGTGTAGTCCATCAGCGCCCCCTCCTGGGTGGGTTCCGTCTGACGCCCCGTCCGCCGGTCGGCCAACCGGCGGTGAGGGTACCGTCGGGCCGCACTACGGCGGTCAGGTGCACCCCGTCTCTCGTGCCGTGAGCAAACCAGTTACCGCCATAGCGGCGGGGCGGGTCCACCCGGTCGGGCGAATCGACCACCGACTCCAGTTCGGAGATGCAGCGGTCATCGTTCCAGTCTGCCGGGAATTCGTGCTTATTGCGTCGACCCGTACCGTATCGGTGCCCGCCCTTACTTTCGTCGTCCGGGTCGCCGTCAAGGATGTGGTACTCGACGGACCAATCGGTGGAGCCGGTAGCGCGCCCGCGCGGATAGCTCGCTGCGCTCGGCAGCGTGATCTCGGGCGGCGGTCCGGCGCTGCTGCTTCGGGAGGCGCCGGTTGACCCGCCGCCCGTGCTCAGAAATCGTCACCAGCCCCCGAGACGAGCGCGATGAGTTCCCCGACGCGATCTTCGGCCGCTCCGGCGCGACCGACGGTCTCCTCCAGTGCTTCCTTGACAGTCGACATCGAGGCGAGCCCGGGTCCGGCGTTGCTCTCTCGCATGGCGTCGGACCAGGCCGCCGACAGCCGGTCGACCTGCTGCTCGGCTTGCGCGGCAGCGCCACGCATGTCGCCGATGGCCTCCTTGCTGACATGCAGCAGCGACAGCACCTCGTCGCCCCCACCGGCCACCGATGCCGCGTCGCGCGCCTTTGTGGCCGCCCCGTCGGCAAGCGCGATCCCCTGGTGGGCCTCCTTGCCCTGATTGGCGACCGCCATGACCCGCTGCACCTTGCCCATCAGGCCACCAGTGGCGAACCGCTGCGCCGTGCGTTCCGCGCCCTGGATGAATCGAAACAAGCTGGTGGTCGCCCGACCGAGTTTGTCATGCACGGCGGCCAACTCCCCGGATACCTGTTCGATGATCGTGCTCACGTGCTGTCTCTCCTCCCCTTCGCTGTGTGCTCGGACACCGTATGTGTGATCGCTTGAGCGGGGAAGACCTTGACCAGCCTGCGCCGGATGGTCCCGTTCGGGTCAAATGGTGTCGGCGAACATGGTCACCCGCTGGCGACCGTCGCGGACCGGGCCAAGTCTGATCCAGGCGTCCCACATCGCCTCGGCGCCGTGGCGGTTGTCAAAGCTGAAGTGCCGGGTCATGCGTGGGCGGCCCACCTCGGCGCGAATTACCCGATAGAGGATCATTCCGGCTCTACCCCGTCCGATTCGGCCGCCCCGGCAAGCTTGGCGATGCACCGGGCGCACGTCACGTCCTCCGGCCCACCGATGCGGATCGCTGCCGCCGCGATCCGATCCCCGCACAGCGTCCTGTCGCCCTCGTTCAGCGACCCCTCGGCCACGATCACGGGCCATGATCACTGTTTCGGGTACGGATCCCGCAATTTGGCTGCGGATCCGTGCCCAGACCCGCGATCTTGATGCGCGGGCGGCCGGTCAGGTGTCGAGCAGGTGGTCGAATTCGCCGTTGCGGGCGCCGTCGAGGAACGCGTCCAGCTCGGCGCGGGTGAACCGCAGGATCGGACCGGCGCCACCCCGCTTCGAGTCGCGCAGCTCGATCGTGTCCGCGTCGCGGCGCAGCTCGACGCAGCTACCGCCGTTGCCGCCGCTCTTGCGTGCCTTGATCCAGGGTGTGGTGCTCACGGTGAGAACTCCTTGAAGGGTGTCGCCATGCGACGGATCAGATCCCACAACCGACAGTACTCGGCATACTCCTCGTGCTTGTAGATGTATCTGGCGCCGATATGTGCCTCCAGGAACACGACATTCGGGTCGTCGGGATCGTCAAAGTCCAGGATCTGAAACACGCCAGTCATCGCTGCGTGCGTCCCTGCAGAGAACGGCAGCACGCCGATCCGCACGCTTTCCCGGTTGGCAACGTCGTTCAGATGGGCGAGCTGGGCGGCCATCACGCCGTCGTCGCCGGCTGGCCGAACGAGCACGGCCTGGTTCAAGACGACCGCCAATCGAGGTGTCGGACGACGCTCAAAGAACCGCTCCTGTCGCTCAAGACGGAGCGCCACCTGGTGCTCGCTGGCCTCCTCCGGGTCATCTGGGCGTGCAGACCGGTACACCGCACGGGCGTAGTCCGCAGTCTGAAGTAGACCCGGAATCACATCGCCCTCGTACCAGCGGATGGTCGCGGCGATCTGCTCCAGGTCGCGGTAGAGCTGGTACCACTCGGGGATCGCGGCGTCAGCGGTGCCCTGGGTGGCGAGGGCCATCGCGGTGAGGTGCTTGATGTCGTCGTGGGTCGCGCCGTAGAACTCGCCCAGCACCCGGACGTCCTGCGGTTTCGCCGGGTACGCCCCGGCCTCCATGCGGTACAGCTTGGCCCGGGAGATGCCGAGCTCGCGGTTGGCCACCACGTCGTCGGCGGAGATCTTGGCGCCCGTGCGCATCCGCTTCAGGATCCGGCCGAGCTGCCGGCGTACCACCGTGGGACCGGCTGTTGTGGACACCGCATCGCCTCCCGCGCTCCGGCCGGAACCCCGCTGTCTCACCGCGCGACGCATTTCTGCGAGAACGTGTCGCGGCGGATTCTGAGACTGTCCCGGCGCTACTTGTTTTGTGAGACTTACGCCCGCCACTCTAGCCGTATGGGATCAACTACGCCAGGTAAGGGGTCCACAGTGGCCACACTGCACGAGTACCGGGTCGTCCACGGCCCCGGCGACACCGTGTCGCTGCGTACCACCGTCGATGTGAGAGGCAGGACGCTCACTGTCGAGCTGCCCGGCGGAGCGCGTACCACCCTGGATGTGATCACCGCGCGGGCGCTGTACCTGACCCTCGGCCAGGCGGTGTACGAATCCCTCGAACCCGACGGCCCCTGGCTGCGGCTGCAGCGCAACACCGGCACCGGCTGGACCGGCGACGAATGGCGGTACGCATGAGTGCCCTCGACGGCGCCGGGTTCGCCAGGTGCGCCCGGCAGCAGATCTTCGCCGCCAACGCCATCCTGGACCGCCACACCCCGAGCGGTCCACTCTGCACCTGTGGCCACGTCACCCCCTGCGCCCAGGCCCTGACCGTGGTACGCCGCCGCGCCCACTTCCTCTCCCGCCTTACCCAACTTCGTCCCGCCCCCGCCATCGGTCGCGCCCGCGTACCCCGCTGATCCGCCCGGCGGGTATCGGCGTGGCTGGATGCGGGTGTCGTACCTGGGCTCTACGGTGTCCGGCAGAACTCCACAGGGGAGGGTGCGCCGATGGTGATGGGGCCGACCCACGCGATGTCCGGGGCGGTGGCGTGGCTGGCCGGGGCAGGGGCGACCGCCTCGTTGCTGGGGCGGCCGCAGTCCCCGACCGAGCTGGTGGTCTACACCGCGGTCTGTGCCGGCTCGGCGCTGCTGCCGGATCTGGACTGCTCGGGGAAGGTGACGTCGAATCAGGGCGGCGCGACGGTGGCGCGCACCTTCGGGGTGGTCTCGCTGTTCGTCGCCGAGTGCGTGGAGAAACTTTCCCTCGGGGTGTACGCGGTCACCCGTACCAAGGCCGATGGCAAGCGGCGCAACGGGCACCGTACGTTCACCCATACCTGGGTGTTCGCGGTGCTGCTCGGGGTCGGGCTGACCTGGCTGGCCGGCCGGTACGGCAAGCCCGTGGTGGTCGGGGCGCTGTTTCTCACCGTCGGGCTCGCGGTGCGGGGCCTGATGGCCGACTGGGCGCGCCGCAGCGGCTGGCTGCTGACCACGCTGGTGTCGGTGTCGGCGACGCTGCTGGCGCTGCAGCTGCTGCCGGCCGGGCTGGACTACTCGCTGCTGGGCGCCGCGGTCGGGGTGGGCTGTGTGGTGCACACGCTCGGCGACATGATCACCCGTGCCGGCTGTCCGGTGCTGTGGCCGGTGCCGATCGGCCGCCAGCTCTGGTACGAGTTCTCCCTCCCCGACGCGGTCGCGGTCCGCGCGGGCGGCGTGGTGGAGCGCGCCGCGCTGCTGCCGCTGCTCACCGTCGGGCTGGCGGTCGCCGCCGTGTGGCAGGTGCCGGCGCTGCGCGATCTGGTGCTCTCCTGGGTGGGTTCGGAGATTCTTCCGCTGGCGCGATGAGTTTCCGGGGCGCGAGTTGTCTTTATAGGCAACAACCCCACGGAGCACCGCAAACCAGGAGGAACACCCCCATGAGCCCGCACTCCATCGCCCAGCCCGCCACCCGCACCCGCGGCCGCGCCGCCACCGCCACCCTCTGGGTCGGACAGGTGCTGCTCGCCGCCCTGTTCGTCTTCGCCGCGTACGGCAAGCTCGCCAGTGACCCCGCCCAGGTGCACGGCTTCGCCGAGATCGGTGCCGGCCAGTGGCTGCGGTACGTCACCGGCGTCCTCGAAATGGCGGGCGCGATCGGCCTGCTGATCCCGCGGCTGGCCGGGTTGGCCGCCACCGGACTGATCGGCATCATGATCGGCGCGGTCTGGTACCACCTGGTGATCCTGCCGCCCCCGGTCTGGGCCGTGGTGCCGACCATCGTCGGCGCGCTGCTGGCCCTGATCGGATACGCCCGCCGTACGGAGATTCGCGACCTGGCGTCCCTGGTACGGCGGTGACTGCGTAAGGCACCGCGGCACCGCTCCACCTTGAGCAGGGCATTGGACACTTCCTTACGAAGACCAGCTCGGAAAGCGTAAGCAGGTGTCCAATGCCTCGGCCGAAGGCGGGGCGGTGCCGCCCCCCTCGGTACGCTGGTACGCGTACCCCCCGCCTTTCTGGCGTCGGGGGCCGCTTGCGTGTGCGCGGGCCGTGGCCTGCGCGGACAGGAGTGACCGCGATGAAGCTCGCCGGACTGGTTGCCGCCGCCCTCGACGATTCGGCGCTCGGCACCGCCCGCGACACCGCACGCGACGGTGGGCCGGCGGCCGAACAGGTCGACCTGACCGCCCCGCCGGCGCTGCGGCCGTTCCTGGCGGCGGCGCTGGCCGCCGACTCTGAGCGGAACGGCGCGGGCAAGCCGGTGCTGCTGGTCACCGCCACCAGTCGGGAGGCCGACGACCTCGCCGCCAGCCTTCGT
>JBOGDE010000248.1:0-8432 GCA_050701695.1 Micromonosporaceae bacterium | reverse complement strand
GACGAACTCCGCCCCGTGCCGGCGGGCACCGGGCAGCGCGGCGTACAGGTCACCCGGCCGCACCGACCCGCTGGCGTGCGTCACTCCGGTGAGCGTGACGTGCTCCGGCGGCGCCGGTACGCCGACCGCACGGGCGAGTCCGGCGAGCGGGTACGGGGCGACCGTACGTGGTCGGGGATAGCCGGACACGGGTGCAGACCCTACCCCTGTCGCCCGCGATATCCCGCGCGGCCTCACCCGAATTCGTACCGTGTCATGCGTAGATCGCGAATTTGGGCGGCTTCGCCCCGGTCGGTGGCACCGCGTCGTGCTGCAGCGCCGCCGTCATCACACTGCGGAACACCGGAGCCGCGACCCCACCGCCGGCGCCGTTCGGTACGTGGGCGAAGACCGCCACCACGTACCGTGGCGCGTCGGCGGGCGCCATCCCGACGAACGAGGTGACGTCGCCGTACATGTAGCGGTTGTCCTTGACCCGCAGCCCGGTACCGGTCTTGCCCGCCACCCGGTAACCCGGGATGGCCGCCTTGAGACCGGTGGCGTCCGGCGCGGTGGTAACCGCCTCCATCGCCAGCCGCAGCTGCTTCGCGGTGTCCGGCGAGAGCACCCGCCGGGTCGGGGACGGCTTGGCCGCGACGGGCTTGCCATCGGTGCCGACGGTGCCGCGTACCAGGGTGGGCTGGGTCCACAGCCCGTCGTTGCCGATCGCGGCGTACGCGGCGGCCAGCTGGATCGGCGTCACCGCCACCCCGAGCCCGATCGGGATCGAGCCGTGGCTGGAGCCGCTCCACCGGTCCGGCGGCTGCACGATGCCGCTCGCCTCGCCCGGCAGCCCCACCCCGGTCGGCGTACCCAGACCGAACTTCTTCTGGTACGCGCAGATCCGCTGCGCCCCCAGCTTGTCGGCGATCTGGATGGTGCCGACGTTCGAGGAGTGCGCCAGAATGCCCGCGAGCGTCATCTTCCGGGTCTCGTGCCAGTGGGTGTCCCGGTAGGTCTTGCCGCCCTTGCGGATGGTCGGACCCACCACCGGGGTCTCGCCCGCCTCGATCACGCCTTCCTCGAGACCGGCACCGATCACCAGCGGCTTGTGCACCGAGCCGGGCTCGACCACCGCCGCGGTGTTGTAGTCGATGCGGCGCCCATCCGGTGCGTCGAACGGGTCGGCCGCGTCGTACGAGGGCCAGCTCGCCATCGCGACCAGCTCACCGGACCGTACGTCGAGCACCAGCGCGCTGCCGAAGGTGGCCCGCACCGCCTGCATCCGGGCGGCCAGGATGCGCTGCGTCTCGTACTGCAGGTCGCGGTCGATGGTCAGCTGTACCGACTGGCCCGGCCGCGCCGGCCGCTCGTAGTGGTAGCCGTCCGGGATCGGTACCCCCCGCATCCCGATCTCGTCGGCGCGTACCCCGTCGCGACCGGCGAGCACCGACTCGTACCGGGCCTCCAGTCCGGCCAGGCCGGTGCCGTCGCCGCCGGTGAAGCCGATGACGTTGGCGGCCAGGTCGTGTCCGGGCACCTCGCGCCGCTCGTCGCGGTGCACCCCGATGCCCTTCAGGTTGAGCGCGGCCACCCGGTCCCCCACCGAGACGTTCACACCGCGCACCAGGTACACGAACCGCACCGGGCGGCCGTCGTCCCGGTTGGCCGGCTTCATCTTCTCCACCAGCACCGACTTGGCGATGCCGAGCACCGGCGAGAGCGCGGCCGCCGCCTTCGCCGCGTCGTCGACCATCGACGGGTCGGCGTAGACGTAGCGGGCGTCGACGCTGCGCGCCAGCACCGCGCCGTCGCGGTCCAGGATCGCGCCCCGGGGCGCCGGCAGCGGCACCTCGCGCAGCCGCTGCTTGAGTCCGTCGGCGGCGTACGCCCGCGCGTCGGTGAGCTGCAACTCGACCAGCCGTCCGGCGATCACCGCGAACAGCAGCAGCACCAGTACGGTGCCGAACCGCAGCCGCCGCATCGGGTTGCCCAGCCGTACCCGCCGGCCTCGGCTCCGACGCCGGCCCGACCACCACGACAGCAGCCGCGGTCCCCGGCGGCCGGTGCGCGAACGGCCACGCCGAGACGCCGCGCCGATCCGTCCCCTGCCTGACCCGCGCGCCGCGCCGGCGGCGCCTGATCCCCGTGTCGTCCGGGCGGCCCCTGATCCGCGTGTCGCGCCGGCGCCCTGCCGGCGTGTGGTGCCGCTGCCGGAGCGGGGCTGGCCGGAACGGGGCTGGCCCGAGCCACGGCCCCGTCCCGAACCACCGCCGCGGGCCGGCGCCGCCGGCTCGGCGTCCCTGCCGCCCCGCGAGTCCCTGCCGCCCTGCGAGTCCTTGCCGCCCTGCAGCAGCTGCAGCGCCGGACGGTACGGGTCGGCCTCGCGGGCCGTCTCACGTACCGTGCGGCCCCGGGGATGGTAGCGGCGGGCCTGCGAAATGCCGCCGCGGCGTACCGATCCCGGGCTGGCCACCACCGACTCGGAGGTGCGCCGGTTACGCCCCCCGTCACGTGTCTGCGCCATCCGTCACCTCCCTGTCGTCGTGGTACGGGCACCACCCGGCTGCGGTACGCCGAGCACGCGCCCGTCGGGCAGCTGCAGGAATGCCGGCGTCCCCGCCGGCACCAGGCCGAGCCGCTTGGCGGCGGCCGCCAGGTTGCCCGGAGACTGCCGGTCGGCGAGCGCCGAGCCGAGCTGCTGCTCGCGGGCGTCGAGGGCGACCTGCCGGTCACGCAGCGCCTTGAGCTGGAACGAGTTCTCGTTGATCCTGGTGTTGAGCACCAGCAGTCCGATGATCCCGGCGGCGACCAGCACCAACACCAACATCACGAACGGGGCCCTCGGCGCCGCGACCGGCGCCGGCGGCGCCACCGGGGTCGCGTCGACCTCGGTACGGCCACGCTCGGCCTCGACGCGGCGCGGCCGTGGCACCCGCTCCTCTCGCGACTTCCGCTCCGCCGGTGGCTTGCGCTCCGGCTGCGGCTTGCGCTCCGGCCGGGGCTGCCGCACCGGCGGGGGCACCGAACGTACCCGGCGCCGGGGTGCGGTGACCGGCGCCGGAGCCGGCGCGGGCCCGGAGTCGAAGAGTTCGTAGTTGCGCGCGGCGGCACCCATCACGCCGCCTCCCGGATCCGCTCCGCGGCGCGCAGCCGTACCGACGCGGCACGCGGGTTGGACCCGGTCTCCGCCTCGTCGGGCAGCTCGGCGCCCCGGGTCAGCAGCCGCAGCACCGGCGCGGTGCCCTCCGGCTCCACCGGCAGCCCGATCGGCGCGGTCGAGGTGGCGCCAACCGCCAGCGCACGCTTGACGATCCGGTCCTCCAGCGAGTGGTACGCCAGCACCACGATCCGGCCACCGACCGACAGCGCGCCGATCGCCGCCGGGATCGCGTCGCGCACCGCGTCCAGTTCGCCGTTGACCTCGATCCGCAGCGCCTGGAACACCCGCTTCGCGGGGTGCCCGCCGGTACGCCGGGCCGCGGCGGGGATCGCGTCGCGTACCAGCTCGGCGAGCCGGGCACTGGACACGATCGGGCCGCGCTTGCGCTCCCGGTCGATCGCGGCGGCGACCCGGCCGGCGAACCGCTCCTCGCCGTACTCGGAGAAGATCCGGCGCAGCTGGCCGACCGGGTAGTCGTTGACCACTTCCTGGGCGGTCTGGCCGGTGGTGGGGTCCATCCGCATGTCCAGCGGCGCGTCCTGCGCGTAGGAGAAGCCGCGCGCCGGCTCGTCGAGCTGTAGCGAGGAGACCCCGAGGTCGAACAGCACCCCGTCGATCCGCTCGTGGCCCAGCTCGGCCAGCACCTCGGCCAGCTCGCTGTAGACGGTGTGTACGAAGTGGACCCGCTCGGCGTACGGGGCCAGCCGTTGCGCCGCCCGGGCCAGTGCGTCGGGGTCGCGGTCGAGTCCGATCAGAGTGAGCCGGGGGTACGCGGCGAGCAGCGCCTCGGCGTGCCCGGCCAGCCCCAGCGTGGCGTCGACGCAGACCGCGTCCCGATCGGCGAGCGCGGGGCCGAGCAGCTCCAGCACGCGGCGCAGCATCACCGGTACGTGCACATCGCGCCAGGCGCGTTCGCCGTCCATCTCGACCCCCCTGTCTTCGACGGTGTTGCGTGGCCGGTCCCCGGTCGCGGTCGGGAACCCTTGTGGAATCGGTACGCCCGGCGGAGGTACGTCGTGCCACCAGATCCCCATCCGCTCGCTCGCGCCTGACGCCGGGGAAGTGACGTCAGGAGACGCCGAGCGGCTGGAGATCTCGCGGCACGTGCACCGCGTACGCCGCAGGGCTAGAACCCGGGCAGCACCCCCTCCTCGATATCGGCGAAAGACTCCTCGCTGTCGGAGAGGTAGGTCTCCCACGCCTGGTTGTCCCAGATCTCGACCCGGTTGCTGGCGCCGATCACCACCAGGTCACGGTCGAGACCGGCGTACTGCCGCAGCGGCGGCGGGATGGTGATCCGCCCCTGCCGGTCAGGCAACTGGTCGAAGGCGCTGGCGAAGAACACCCGGCTGTACGCCCGCGCCGCCTTGTGTGTCACCGGCGCGGCCTGCAGCTGTGCGGCGATCTGGCGGAACTCGGCCATCGGAAACACGTAGAGGCAGCGCTCCTGCCCCTTGTTGATCACAAGCCCTCCCGCCAGGTCGTCCCGGAACTTCGCCGGGAGGATCAGCCGGCCCTTGTCGTCCAGGCGTGGGTTGTGGGTGCCGAGAAACATCGGCCCACCCCCTCACGGCCTGCCCCCTTGGGCCGGCGGAGACACCCCCTGCTCCGCCATTGGGCCCCACTGTACTCCACTTTCCTCCACCGTCAACGCGAATCCCGCTCGCCCCGGCGCCACGAAAGCGTGAATCCGCAGGTCAGATGGGGTGGGGTGGAGTGGAGCGGCTCCGGCCACGGTCGCTTTCCCGACACTGGGTGTACGGGCACAGCCGTACCAAAAGCCAACAAAACGCAGCCCATCAACCGGCCGTGAGCCGGGTGGGCACAGCGAGTGGCGGAAAGTGGAGGGATCCGCCGGAGGCGGGTCAGCGCTCGCCGGCGGGTCCCCGCGGTCGCGGGTTCACCAGGGGCCGATGACGTACTCCAGCAGAGCCAGTGACAATGCTCCGGCCAGGGCGATCAGGCAGCCCAGGACGATGCTCAGGGTCAACGCACCCGAACGGCTCGCCGCCCGGCGGCCGGCCAGTACGCCCGCACCGGCACCAGCCGCCGCCAGCACCAGCACTCCCCCGAGCAGCAGATAGAACAGGGAGCCGAGTGCCGCGGTGGGCGCGCCTGCGAAGCCCTGGGCGTACCCGGCGAACGGCACCGGGAACCGGTGCACCACCGCGACCAGCGCCGCCGCGACCGGGCTGGCGAGCACCGCTGCCGCGGCTCCGGCGAGCGCCGGCACCACCATGCCACTTGCCGTGGCCACACGCTGATCACTGGACACGTCCGTACCTCCTCCGGCTGCCGCCCCATTCAACCTCACCGGGGCACGCCGAGGTTCGCCCAGTCACGCAACTCCTCGCGGGAGCTCGCTCCGAGCTTCGTCATCAGCTTGTGCAGGTGGTTCTTGGCGGTCTGGTGGGCGATGCCGAGTTCGAGGGCCACCCGCTTGTTGGAGTAGCCGATAACCACCAGCCGCACGATCTCGGCCTCCCGCGGCGTGAGCTCGCCGCGGCGTGCCCGCCTTTCAGCGCCGGACAGGCCATGGTCCCAGCCGGACGGCACCACGGTGCCTCCGCGCGCCACCCGTACCAGTGCATGCTCCAGGTTCGCCGGGGTCACGTCCTTGAACAGGAAGCCGCGGACCCCGGCACCGAGGGCGTCGAGCAGTTCGTCGCGCCGCCACGACCAGCTCAGCAGCACTACCGGTGCGTCCAACTCCCGCGCCAGCGCGATCGAGGTACGGGGTTCGAAGCCCGCCAGCACCACGTCCGGTGACCGGCTCTCCGCCAGCGGGACCAGGCCCTGCGGGGTGCTCGCCCGACCCAGGCAGCACAGCCGGCGGGTCTGGTCCAGGATCCGGATCACGCCTTCGGCGAAGAACGCCGAGGCGTCACCGAGGACATACCCGACGCTGTCATCGGTCATCGCAGGCCCTTCTGGGAACGCGCGGTGCCATCCCCCGAGGACTCAACCGGGGCCACGGCGGGAGGTAGCGCCCGAACCGGCGGCCCGAGAGGAATCCTTCCAGCCGCGGGTGATTTAGCGGCCGATTGTGTCGAGCATCGGACTACGTGACTGCGAGTCACCCGGTACTGGTACCGAGCGGGCCAAGTGACCAATAGTCCTGACAAGTGGACCCTGCCAGCCTGGCCCCGGGGAGAACGGCCCGACCTGGAGGGGGTAACCGTGCGGAAGATCGCTGCCGCGCTGGCGCTGCTGCTCTGCGGCGCGCTGATCGGACAGTCGGCGCCCGCCGGCGCCGAAGGCACCGAGGCGCTCGGCGCACCACAGATCACCATCGCGGAGGGCTCCGGCATCGCCGCCGGTGGCGTCGGTCTGCGGAACACCCAGCCCGGCAACCTCGCCGTGGAGGTACCGGCCGGTGCGGCCGTACGGCAGGTGCTGCTCTACTGGGAGGGCCAGTCGCGAGCGCCGGATCCCGGCGACAACACCATCGTGGTCGACGGTACGGAGGTCACCGGAGCCACCATCGGCGGCCCGACGGTGTTCTTCAAGGCCGGCGGCGTCACCCCGGTGAACACCACCAGCTTCCGCGCCGACATCACCGGCCTGCAGCTGGTGCAGTCCGGCGCGAACTCGCTCACCGTCGGCGGACTCAGCTTCGACTACGCCAACAACGGCGCGGGCGTGATCGTGATCTACCAGGACGGTACGCAGACCGCGCACATCGCCGGCCGGGACGGCAACGACAACGCCTTCGTCAACTTCAAGGCGCCGTTGAACACCACCGTGCCGCAGACGTTCAGCTTCGACGCGGCAGGCCATGCCCGTACCGCGCAGCTCACCCTGATGGTGTCCAGTGTGGAGCCGAACCGGCCCAACGCGGTCGAGATCACCGTCGACGGCGACACCACCACCCTGGTCAACCCCTTCGGCGACCTGCAGGGCCCGGAGTGGGACACCAAGACCTTCCCGGTCACCGTCCCGCCGGGAGCCACCACGGTCACCGTGCGGGTGCTCTCGCAGAGTGACGGCACGAACCGGCTACCGGCCTCGATCACCTGGACCAGCGCCTACCTGGCGCTGCCCACCGGGTGTCCGTCCGTGCCGGCGGTCGATCCGGCCACACACGGCGCGGCGTACGGCATCGACGTCGGACTGCTGGGCCAGAAGCTGATCGACCAGCGTCCCAAGGTCGCCACGCAGGCTCCGGGCGCCCCGCAGGACGGCGCCGCCGCCGAGCCGGAGATCTCCGTCCCCTCGGTGGCGACGGTGAAGCTGCCGTTCGTCGCGTCCACCTCCTCGCTGGCTCCGCACCCGGAGAGCAAGGCGACCGCGACCACATTGGACGTGAACCTGCTGGGCGGTGCGGTCACCGCGTCGGCGGTACGCGCCGTGTCGCGCTCGTCCGCCTCGCCGAGTGGGGCTTCGTACTCCTCGGCCGGCTCCCACATCGCCGACCTGAAGATCAACGGAAACCCGGTCGCGAACCTGGCGCCGAACCAGACGGTCAACGTCAGGAACCCACTGCTGCCGCTGCAGACCATCGCCAAGGCGGTGCTGTACGAGGAGACCGGGTCCTCGTCGCTGGGCTCCGGGAAGGCGACGGCCAAGCACTCCGTGAACATGATCCACATCACGCTGCTGGCGCCGTTCGGGCCGCTTCCCAAGGGCGCGGAGATCATCGTGGCGCACGCGGAATCCGACGCGCTCTCGCCCGCCGACCCGTGCCCGTCGACCGCCAGCGTCAGCGGCCGGGCGTTCACCGCGTTCGCCGAAGGCCGGCTGGGTGCCGACGAAGACCCGATCGCGACCGTACAGGTGGGCGACGCGAGCCTGCCCCCGACCGGCGGCGCCGACGACACCCACGTGCTGCTGGTGACGGTGCCACCCGCGGTGCTCGCCGCCGCCGGCCACGACACCACGTCGGGCTCGCTGACCCCGAACCCGAACGCCACGGCGCGCTCGGTGGTCACCTCCGCGGTGCTGCTGGGCGGTCTGGTCACCGCCGACGTGCTCGACGTGGCCTCCACCAGCTCCGCCGACGGCACCACCGCCGGTACGGAGTTCGAGGTGACCTTCCTCAAGCTGGTGGTCGACGGCAACCCGATAGGGCAGAACCCGCCGCCGAACACCACGATCGCGATCCCGCAGCCCGGCGGTGAGCTGGTGCTGATCGTGCTCAACGAGCAGACCGTGATCAGCAACGGCACCACCGACACCGAGGGCACGGTCAACGCGATCCACGCGTACGTGTTCAACAACAGTGGCGCGCTGGAGGGTGAGGTGATCGTCGCCTCCGCACACAGCGACGCCCACGTGTAAGCCAGTGCGT
>JBOGDE010000247.1:0-8441 GCA_050701695.1 Micromonosporaceae bacterium | reverse complement strand
GCCGAAGCACGCCGCCCCGGGGGAGGCCGACGTGACCGACAAGCCCGACAAGCGGGGCAAGCCCGCGAAACCCGACCCGTTCGCCGCCGAGCTGGAGTCGTTGCGCCGGGAGCTCGACGACCGTACGCACGACCTGCAGCGGCTCACCGCCGAGTACGCCAACTACCGGCGCCGGGTGGAACGGGACCGGTCGCTGGTGGCCGAGCAGGCCAGGGGCACGGTGCTCGCCGACCTGCTGGGCGTACTGGACGACATCGACCGGGCCCGCGACCACGGCGACCTGGTCGGGCCGTTCGGGGCGGTGGCCGAGCAGCTGGTCTCCGTACTGACCAAGCTGGGGTTGGAGCCGTTCGCCGAGGCCGGGGACGGGTTCGACCCCACCCGGCACGAGGCGGTGGCGCACTCGGTCTCCACCGAGGTGACCGAGCCGACCTGCGTACAGGTGTTCCGGCGCGGCTACCAGTTCGGGGAGCGGCTGCTGCGTCCCGCGCTGGTCGCGGTCGCCGACCCCTCCGACGAAGAGCCAGAACCCGAGGTGGGTACGGAGGAGCCCGCGACCGCCGCCGCGCCCGCCAACCAGGACGAGGGTGCGGCCGACGTCGAGACCGCGGAGGCTGCCGGCGAGGCCAAGGCCGCGGAGCCGACCGGCGAGGGTGCCGCTGACGGCGATACCCCGGAGGCTGCCGGCGAGGTCGCGGAGCCTCCCGGCGAGGACACGGAGCCTGCCGGCGAGGACGCGGAGCCTGCCGGCGAGGACGAGGCCGACCAGCCGGCCGGCCAGGACGAGGCCGCCGACGAGGGCGAGGCCGCTGACGAGGCCGGAGGATCCGCCGAAGACTCCGATGCCGAGGCGGTGGACGCCGATGCGGTGGAGTCCGAGGTGATCGAGGGTGAGGTGGTCGACGCCGAAGCGGCGGCGGTCGCCGAGGACGACGCCGAGGAGTCCGGGGACGCGCCGGAGCAGCCGGCCGAGCCCCGTACCAAGAGCTGATCTGTGGACGAGGAGGTGACTCCGTGAGCGAGCTTGCGAGCGAACCAATCTATGCAGCAGCGCCCGCTCGCGGGCGCCCCGAGCGCAGCGAGGTGCGCACGTGAGCGCTCAGGACTGGATCGAGAAGGACTTCTACGCGGTGCTGGGCGTGCCCAAGGACGCCCCCGGCGACCAGATCAAGAAGGCGTACCGGAAGCTGGCGCGGGAGCTGCACCCGGACCACAACCCGGGCAACACCGAGTCCGAGCAGCGGTTCAAGGATGTCTCCGAGGCGTACTCGGTGCTCTCCGACACCGCCAAGCGCAAGGAGTACGACGAGCTGCGCTCGCTGTTCGGTGCGGGCGCGTTCCGGCGGGGGGCGCGGGCCGGCGGCGCACCCGGAGCGGGCGGGATGCCGTTCGACCTGGGCGACCTGTTCGGCGACCAGGCGGCCCAGGGCTACACCACCCCGGGCGGCGGCGGCTTCTCCGACCTCTTCGGCAACATGTTCGGCGGCAGCCGGGTGCGCCGCGGCCCGGCCCGGGGCCGCGACGTCGAGGCCGAGGTGACGCTCTCCTTCGACGAGGCGGTGCGCGGCGCCACCGTACCGCTGACGCTGCGCGCGCCCGGGGTGTGCGACACCTGCCACGGCAACGGGGCGAAGCCGGGCACCCTGCCGCGTACCTGCCCGCACTGCCACGGCACGGGGCTGGTCACCACCAACCAGGGCGCGTTCAGCTTCGCCGAGCCGTGCCGTAACTGCCAGGGCGTGGGCACCCTGGTCGACGAGAAGTGCCCCGAGTGCCGGGGCACCGGCGGGGTGACCAAGTCCCGCACGTTGCGGGTGCGGATTCCGGCCGGTGTCACCGAGGGGCAGCGGATCCGGCTCAAGGGCCGGGGCGAGCCGGGCGAACGCGGTGGGCCGGCTGGCGACCTGTTCGTGCTGGCCCACGTACGCCCGGACGAGACGTTCGGCCGCTCCGGGGAGAACCTCACCCTGACGGTGCCGGTCAGCTTCCCGGAGGCGGCGCTCGGCACGGAGCTGCGGGTGCCCACACTGGACGGTTCGGTGGGGGTACGTGTCCCGCCCGGCACTCCGAGCGGCCGTACCTTCCGGGTACGCGGGCGCGGTGGCCCGAGGCGGGACGGCTCCGGCAACGCGGATCTGCTGGTGACGGTGGAGATCCACGTACCGTCGGAAATGTCCGAGGAGGCCCGCAAGGCGCTGGTCGACCTGGAAGCGGCAAGCCCGCCCGCACCCCGGCAGCGGATCGACGCGGAGGTGAAGCGCCGTGCCCACTGAGCGGTTCTACGTACGCCTGGAACAGACCCCGGACGCCAAGGTGCTGGTGATCTCGGTGGCCGCCCGGATGGCCGGGATGCACCCGCAGACCCTCCGGCAGTACGACCGGCTCGGGCTGGTGCAGCCGGGGCGCGCCACCGGCGGCAGCCGCCGCTACAGCGCCCGCGACGTGGCGCTCCTGCAGGAGATCCAGCGGCTCTCCCAGGACGAGGGGGTCAACCTCGCCGGGGTGAAGCGGATCATCGAGCTGGAGCAGGCGGTCGCCGAGCTGCAGGCCCGGGTCGAGGAGCTGGAGGCCGCGTTGGAGGCCGCGCACCGGCGGCGCGTCGAGATGGAGGCCGCCGCACGCACGTACCGGAGGGATTTGGTACCCGTTCGGGAGAGTGCCCTTGTAGTTTGGCGGCCTCCGCGTAAGGATGGCCAACGGTAAGCGACGTGACCGGGTTTGTCGGGTTCTCGGGGGTTGAAGGGGATCCGTCGCCGGGCGCGTCGGGGGGACGCGTACTCGTGTTCTCGACGCAGAGAGCGCGCATCTGACAAGGGATGCGCAACGGCTAAGGGAGGGACCCACATGGGCCTCATGGACAACCTCGGCGACCTCGGTGACAAGGCGAAGGACCTCGCGGGCGACCACCCCGACAAGGTCAACGAGGGCCTCGACAAGGCCGCGGACATGATCGGCGAGAAGACCGGTGGCCAGTACGGCGACCAGGTCGAGATGGGCGTCGACAAGGCCAAGGACTTCCTGGGCACGGACGACGACCAGCAGTAGTCTGCTGAGCTGATCGGAAAGGGCGTGGCCGGGGCGGCCACGCCCTTTCTTCATGCCCATTTTCGTGCCTTCTCCGTGCCCCTGCTGCGTGCCCGGAGCCGGTGCCAGCTGCGTACAAAAGGCCTGTTCGCGTGCGGTGTCCTGCCGATTTCGGCGTACGAGATGCGAGATCCGTCCCGGTGTGTTGGCATGCGTTGGGGGCGGGCAGTGACCCGTACCGCGAGAAGACAGAACGAGTCCGCAAGGCGGCCTCACATGCCTACGGGCGTGAGGGGTCCGGGGGGAAGAGAGGAGCCCGCCATGGGCATGAAGGACAAGTTCGACAATCTCAAGGGCAAGGCCAAGGACGCGATGGGCGAGCACGGCGACAAGGTGAACGAGGGCATCGATCGCGCCAAGGACTTCGCCGACGAGAAGACCGAAGGCAAGTACAGCGAGCAGATCGACCAGGGCGCGGAGCAGGCCCGCGACTGGACAGAACAGCAGCGCTGACCCCGCACCACCCGGAGGGCGCGGCACCGCACCAGGTGCCGCGCCCTCCGCGCGCGTCAGCGGGTGCGGTACAGGCGGGTGACGACTTCTTCGATGTCGGGTTCGACGACGGAGATGTCGCGCAGCGAGGCGTGTTGGGCCAGGCGCGCCACCACCGCGCCGACCGCGACACCGTCGCTCAGGGTGTACGTGATCCGGCGCCCCTCGGCCGTCGCCGACTCCAGCTCCACGCCCGGCAAGAGTCCGTCGGGGTGCTCCAGCGGCGTGTCCAGGTCGACGACCACGCGACGGCGGGAACCGTACCGGGCGTGCAGCGACTCCAGGGAGCCGTCGTGCACCACCCGGCCGTGGTCGATCACCACCAGGCGTTCGCAGAGCCGTTGGATGTCGGCCAGGTCGTGCGTGGTGAGTACGACGGTGACGTCACCGCCGGTGCCGAGGTCGGCGAGGAACGCGCGTACCGCCTGCTTGCTCACCACGTCCAGACCGATGGTCGGCTCGTCGAGGAACAGCACCCGCGGGCCGTGCAGCAGCGCGGCGGTCAGCTCGCCCCGCATCCGCTGCCCGAGGGAGAGCTGGCGTACCGGGGTGTCGAGGAATTCGCCGAGGTCGAGCAGCTGGCGGCAGGTCTTGAGCCGGGCGGCGTGCTCGGTCGCCGGCACCCGGTAGATGTGGCGCAGCAGCTCGAACGAGTCGCGCAGCGGCAGATCCCACCACAGCGCGGAGCGCTGCCCGAACACCACACCGATCTGGAGCGCCAGCCGGGTGCGCTGCGACACCGGCGCCATGCCGCACACCCGCAGCTCGCCGGCGCTGGGGTGGAGAATCCCGGTGAACATCTTCAGCGTGGTCGACTTCCCCGCGCCGTTCGGCCCGATGTAGCCCACCATCTCACCGCGCTCCACGGTCAGGTCGATCCCGTCGACCGCGGAGACCACTTCCTTGGTACGCCGCAGCAGGCCCGCCCTGCGGTGCACCGTGAACTCCTTGCGCAACCCACGCGCGACGATCACGCCGACCTCCCTCATGAGCCGGTACTCCGGTAGTGGCGGATGCCGGTACGCCAGAGCAGGCCCGCCAGCGTGACGGCGACCGCTGCGACCACCGGGCCGAGCCAGTGGAGCGGTGCGGGGGCGCCGAGTGGGTCCTCGCGGCCGAGCAGCAGCAGCGCCGGGTAGTACGCGACGAACGCGAACCCGAGACCGTACGCGAACAGCCGGCGGAACCAGCCGGCGTAGACGTTCACCGGGTAGACGGTGAAGTCCCGGCCCCCGTACGTGAACGCGTTGGCCATTTCGCCGGTCTCGATCCACCAGAACGCCACGGTGGCGCCGGCGACGAAGAGCGCGCCGAAGAACACCGCCCCGGTCAGCGGCGCCACCACCACGACCACCGCCCGCCACCAGGTCCAGTCGATGTCGACATACCAGAGCACGATCCCGAGCAGCAGCAGCGACTGCACCAACCGGCCGATCCTGCGCGGCGCGAAGTCGTAGGCCAGCAACTGCGGCAGCGCGCCCAGCGGCCGGATCAGCACCGCGTCCAGCAGTCCGGTCCGGACGTAGAAGCGGAGCCGCTCCACGTTGCCCACGGCGAGATCGGCCAGCGAGAAGGCGAGCATCGCGAGCGCCGCCATCAGCAGCACCTCACCGACGCCGAACCCGCCGAGCGACGGGGTGACCCGGAACAGCACCAGCACCGAGAGCACGTCGAGCAGCATGGCGGCACCGTTGCTCGCCAGGTCGATCGCGAACGAGACCCGGTACTGCGCCTGGCCCCGCACCTGGGCGAGCAACAGCTCGCGGTACGCCCGCAGCTCACCCACCCTGGATCACCAGCTTGCGTACCGCCCGGCGCTGCACCAGGCGGCAGGCGGCGAGCGTGACCACCGCCCACACCAGCTGGTTGGCGAGCAGCGACAGCTGCCTGGACAGCCCGCCCCGCTCCAGGAACACGTCCAGCGGCGCCTGCAGCATCGCCGGGAACGGGGTGCCGAGCCACAGCACGTACTGCGCCCAGTCGGGCAGGAATCGGATCGGGAAGACCAGGCCGGAGAGCATTGTCGCGCCGAACAGCCACAGGGTGTTGACACCGCGGATGTCGAGCAGCCAGAACGAGGTGAGGTTCACCAGATACCGGGCCGCGAAGCACACCACCACCGCCGCCAGCACGCTGCACGCGAAGATCAGGTAGGTCGCCGCGCGGCGCGGCAGGTAGAGGTCGAAAGCCAGAGCGCCGACCACCATCGGGAGTACGAACCGGGCGAGCATCGCGTGCCCCGCCCGCCCCAGGTCGCCGGCCAGGTAGGCCCAGACCGGGTCGACCGGCCGGAGCAGGTCGGCCGCGATTTCGCCGGTACGCACCCGGTCGGCCAACTCCGTCCAGCCCCACAGCGACACCACCCCGATCAGCCCCTGCCCCAGCCACACGTAGCTGGCGAGCATCGGCCCCGAGTAGCCGGCCGCCAGACCGCCGGCGCCCACCGCGACGGCGAGCAGCACGTAGAGCCGCAGAAACCCGAAGACCGTGTTCGTGAACGCCGCCGCGAACGCCGCCTGCCGATAGGTCGACCACCGCCGAAACCCGGCACGAACCAGCGCGAGAAAGATCCCGGCCGTCACCCGCACCTCCCCGAGCGCCACGTCACCCGGGGTGAGGCTACCGACGCCCCCCGGCAACCGCACCGCCATTACCCGCCGCCGAAGTTGCGATACGGCGCATGGTGGCGTCGTGGCGATCACTCGATGGACGCGGAGCCGCGGTTTTCGGCGGCGAATCGCGGCTGAGCGCCCATCGCCTGGTCAACTTTGAGCGCCCGCGGGTGTGGTCGCCCGACTTTCTGGGGTACTGGTCGCTTCCGGGCGCCAGATGACGACCGAAACCCCAGAAACTCCAGCCGAGTCACCGCCCCCCGGCTACAGGTTGTCGAACTCGCCGTCCTTCATGGCTTGTACGAACTTCGGCCACTCGTCGGTGAAGCGGAACTCCAGCACCGGACTCTCCGGATCCTTGGTGTCCCGGACCCCGACAACATCCCCGATCCGCGCCACCGCCACACAGGTCCCGTCACCGCCGTTGGACCGGCTGCTCACACGCCAGTTGGCCCGACTCCAGTCGCGTGCCAAGACCCGCCTCCTCAGATCACTCCAGGCTCCTTCCGGCAGCGCGGATCAGGTCCGCTGACTTCTCCGGGCTCAGTGCCTGGGCGCACATGTGGTCGAAGATGAGGCTAGCGCGCCTGAGCGCATCACTGCTATCAAGAAAGAGCCCGCCGGAGAAACCTTCGACGTAGACCACGTCGGGGTCGTCGGGGTCTGCGAACCGAAGTATCTGGAAAACTCCGCCGATCGATTCGTAGGCGCCGGCGTCGAACGGCAGCACCTGCACCTGGGCGATCCGCTCCTCCCACACTCTGACCAGGTGACGGCACTGCTCGCGCATGATCGTGGGACCGCCGACCACACGCCGGATCGCTGCCTCATCGATGATCACCCACAGGTCTGGTGGATTGTCGCCGCGGAGGATGCCCTGACGATCGATGCGCGCCTTGACCCGGATCTCGATCTCCTCCGTCTGGTGCGCTGGACGCCACGCCTGCATCAGTGCCCGCGAGTACTCCTCGGTCTGGAGCAGGCCGGGAACCTGCGTCGGCTCGTACCAGCGGATCGAGTTGGCGGCGGACTCCAGGTCGATCAACGTGAGCAGTGGGTCGGGGAGGTCGACATAGGGCGCCTTGCGTCGGGTGCGGGCTTCGCGGGCCTGTTGGACGAGGTCGGCGCGTTGGTCGGGGTCGGTGAGGCCGTACATGTCGAGCATGGTGAGCAGGTCGCCGCGCCGGCAGCCGACGTGACCGGTCTCGATCCGGCCGATCTTCCAGGGTGAACAGTCCAGCTCCTCGGCGACGCGTTCCCTGGTGATCGCGGCGGCTTCCCGCATCCTGCGGAGGGTGCGGCCGAGGCGTCGCTTGCGCAGTGTCGGGCTGGTGGCAGGCATGCCGGAGATCCTTCTCCCGTGCATGGGCAACGCGCAACCCGTACACACAAAATTCTTGGAGGGTCTTACTCGTTATTTCTGCACGTGCAAGCATCACCATGTGTGGGCAGGACCCCACGCACAGTCCGTGGATTCGAGGGGTGAAGTGCGATGGTGCGGCTCGACGCGGCGACGTTCTGGTACGAGGTCGGCCGGCAACTCCAGACGGTCTCCGTCGTAATGAGCAAGCACCAGATCGTCGCCGACCAGCAGGTGTGCGCGTGTGGCCGGCTCGCGCTGCGGGCGCTGCCGACGTTCGGGCTGCGCTGCGAGACGGCGTGCGAACAGTGGGAGCTGGCGTTCCAGGCGATCCGGCGGATCCTGGCGCAGCTGAACGCCGTACCCCCGGAAACCCAGCACCCCGGACCAGCCGTGACCCGCGCGATCGGCTGGGCCACCCCCTACCCCGACCGCTGAACCGGCCCTAGCGCCCAGGCGTCCCGCATGGTGGAGTCGTGGCGATCACTCGATGGACGTGGAGTCCTTTTCAGCGGGACATCGCGGCTAGGCGCTCATTAGGGGGGCCGGCGAAGAAATGAATGGCACCATAGACTCAGGTCGTGGCGAGCACCAGGAGGCTTCCGTGGCATTGGTGACTGAGTTCTTCCCAGACAAGGCTAACTCGAAGAGACATCCGACCAAGGTTGAGTGTGGCTGGCAGGTCATTACAGAGCCAGACGGGCCACTACTACAACTGAGCACCTACGGTTCGGATGATCGGGCGGCAGGAAAGAAGGTCAGCCAGACGTAACTGGATAGGTCCCTGAATCGAGGCGTCTGGGAGCCGTGTGGGGGCTTGATGGTCAGGCGGTGGTGGGGATCCAGGGTTGGCCGGCGGCGGCTTGGATGAGCGCGTCGAGCATGCCGATGTC
>JBOGDE010000246.1:0-8468 GCA_050701695.1 Micromonosporaceae bacterium | reverse complement strand
GCCGTACGGCCCGCGCTGGCGCTGCTGTCCGCGGAGGCCGCCGGAGCCGCCCCGGAGACCGGCGTCCCCGGTGCCGTCGCGGTGGAGCTGGTGCACAACTTCTCGCTGCTGCACGACGACGTGATGGATCGCGACCTCACCCGCCGGCACCGCGCCACCGCGTGGCGGGCCTTCGGCGTCGGGCCGGCGATCCTGACCGGCGACAGCCTGCTGACCCTCGGGCTGGACGTACTGGCCGCCACCGACCACCCCGATGCCCGGCATGCGCTGCGGATGCTCGCCGGCACGGTGCAGGAGCTGGTCGCGGGGCAGAGCGCGGACGTGGCGTTCGAGACCCGTACCGACGTGGACCTGGCCGAGTGCGTGGCGATGGCGGAGGCGAAGACCGGCTGCCTGCTCGGCGCCGCCTGCGCCCTCGGTGCCCTGTACGGCGGCGGTACGCCGACCCAGGTGCGCCGGCTGCGCCGCTTCGGGATCCAGATCGGGCTGGCGTTCCAGCACATCGACGACCTGCTCGGGATCTGGGGCGAGCCGGAACGTACCGGCAAGCCGGTGTACGCCGACCTGCGCCGCCGCAAGAAGTCGCTGCCGGTGGTGGCCGCGCTCACCTCCGACACCCCGGCCGCCGCCGAGCTGGCCGCCCTCTACCGGGGCGAGGCACCGCTCTCCGACGCCGACCTGGTACGCACCGCCGAGCTGGTCGACGCCGCCGGCGGCCGGGACTGGAGCCAGCGACAGGCCGAGCGGCTGTGGGAGAGCGCGATGCGCCAGCTGCGCTCCGCCGACCCTTCGCCGCGCGCCGCCGCCGAGCTGGGCGCGGTGGCCCGGCTGATCACCGACCGCGACCACTGACGCGCGGCGGCTGCGGGTCGGAACTGGACACCGTCGTTCTGGCGTCGGGCATGATCGCGGTGCGGTTCGAGGTGGTCTGCGACTGACCGGCGACCCGGCCCGAGCGCCCGTACCAGCGTAGGAAGCTACTTCTTGGCCGGGCCCTCGACCTCCGAGGTGGACAGTGCCGCGATGAACGCCTCCTGCGGCACCTCCACCCGGCCGACCATCTTCATCCGCTTCTTGCCTTCCTTCTGCTTCTCGAGCAGCTTGCGCTTGCGGGTGATGTCACCGCCATAGCACTTGGCGAGTACGTCCTTGCGGATCGCGCGGATGTTCTCCCGGGCGATCACCCGGGACCCGATCGCGGCCTGGATCGGCACCTCGAACTGCTGCCGCGGGATCAGCTTGCGCAGCTTGCCGGTCATGCTCACGCCGTAGGCGTACGCCTTGTCCTTGTGCACGATGGCGGAGAACGCGTCGACCTGCTCGCCCTGCAGCAGGATGTCCACCTTCACCAGGTCGGCGCTCTGCTCCCCGCTCGGCTCGTAGTCCAGGGACGCATATCCCTTGGTACGCGACTTCAGCTGATCGAAGAAGTCGTAGATGATCTCGGCCAGCGGCAGCGTGTAGCGCAGCTCCACCCGGTCCTGCGAGAGGTAGTCCATCCCGAGCAGGGTGCCGCGCCGGCCCTGGCAGATCTCCATCACCGCGCCGACGTAGTCGTTCGGGATCAGCACAGTGGCGCGTACCACCGGCTCGTGAACGGCGGCGATCTTGCCGGTGGGGTACTCGCTGGGGTTGGTGACGGTGTGCTCCGTGCCGTCCTCCAGCTCGACGCGGTAGACCACGTTCGGGGCGGTGGAGATCAGGTCGAGGTCGAATTCGCGTTCCAGCCGCTCCCGGATGATCTCCAGGTGCAGCAGCCCCAGGAAGCCGCAGCGGAAGCCGAAGCCGAGCGCCGCGGAGGTCTCCGGCTCGTAGATCAGCGCCGCGTCGTTGAGCTTGAGCCGGTCCAGCGCGTCGCGCAGGTTCGGGTAGTCCGAGCCGTCGATCGGGTAGAGCCCGGAGTAGACCATCGGCTTCGGGTCCTTGTAACCGGACAGCGCCTGCGTCGCCGGCTTCCCCGCGATGGTCACGGTGTCACCGACCTTGGACTGGCGTACGTCCTTCACGCCGGTCATCAGGTAGCCCACCTCGCCCACCCCGAGCGCGGGCCCCTTCAGCGGCTCCGGCGAGATCACGCCGATCTCCAGCAGCTCGTGGATGGCGCCGGTGGACATCATCTTGATCCGGTCCCGCGCCGAGATGTGGCCGTCGATAACGCGTACGTAGGTCACCACGCCGCGGTAAACGTCGTACACCGAGTCGAAGATCATCGCCCGTGCGGGCGCGTCGGCGACACCGGTGGGCGGCTGGAACTGCCGGACGATCTCATCGAGCAGGTGGGCCACCCCGTCCCCGGTCTTGCCGGAGACCCGCAGGCAGTCGCTCGGCTCGCAGCCGATCAGGTGCGCCAGCTCCTCGGCGTACTTGTCGGGCTGTGCCGCGGGAAGATCGATTTTGTTGAGTACGGGGATCACGTGCAGATCGTTCTCCAGCGCCATGTACAGGTTGGCGAGGGTCTGTGCCTCGATTCCCTGTGCGGCGTCGACCAGCAGCACCGCGCCCTCGCAGGCGGCCAGGCTGCGGCTCACCTCGTAGCTGAAGTCGACGTGGCCCGGCGTGTCGATCATGTTCAGAACTGCCTGGTAGTCCTTTTGCGCGCCGTCCCGGACTGTCCACGGCATGCGTACGGCCTGGGACTTGATGGTGATGCCGCGCTCCCGCTCGATGTCCATCCGGTCCAGGTACTGGGCGCGCATCTGGCGGGCGTTGACCACCTCGGTGAGCTGCAGCATCCGGTCGGCGAGCGTGGACTTGCCGTGGTCGATGTGCGCGATGATGCAGAAGTTGCGGATCCGCTCCGGATCGGTCGCGCCAGGGTCAAGCATCGGTGCCACGGTCGTCCGTTTCTTCCTCAGGGAGTACGCACTGCGGGCGCAGGTCGTCTCAATAGTTCCATGCCACCGTCGTATCCCCGATCCCGGCGCCCCCACGCGACGGACGGCCCCGAGCGACGCCGTGGCGGTCCCGCCCGCCTGCGTGGCAGACCGCCACGGGTGGCGGGCCACTTTGGCTGGCCAGAGATCCGGCTGGTAGGCTCGTACCTCGCGCGTATCGCCGTCTGGTTGACGTGCGTACGCAGTCCCAACCCAACTCACACTGACCCGAGGCTTTCGCGTGGCGAACATCAAGTCCCAGATCAAGCGGAACCGCCAGAACGAGAAGCGGCGGCTGCGCAACAAGGCCGTCAAGACCTCGCTGAAGACGGCGGTGCGCAAGTTCCGCGAGACCGTCGAGGCGGGCGACGTGGAGCAGGCTGACGCCCTGATGCGCCAGGCCTCGCGGGCGCTCGACAAGGCCGCGAGCAAGGGTGTGATCCACAAGAACCAGGCCGCCAACCGCAAGTCGGCCCTGGCCCACCAGCTCGCGTCGCTGTCCAGCTCCTGAGCATCGGGTAGCCGGGTGCGGCTACCCTGCGGCCACAGCGCCGTCCCACCACATGGGGCGGCGCTGAACTGCGTTCGGGTGGAGTTCAGGGCCGGCGAGTCGCGTCAGGGGTTCAGAGCGGGCTGAGCCGTGTCAGGGTTCAGGGCCGGCTGAGCCGCGTTACGGTGACCTCGGGCCGGACGTCGGGACCCTCGTCCCCCGGACGCTGGCCGGACCGGCCGACACCGTTGGGTGGCGTACCGGAGCGCGGGGCCGGCGGCGAGACGGCACCGGCCGGAGCCTGCGCCTGGTCCCCCGCGGGCTCCGTTGATCCCTCGGGATCTCCGGTGCTCTCCTCGGGTTCTGTGGCGTCCGTAGGCGGCTCCGGGGCGGTGATCGGCAGCTCCCGGGTCTCGTCCGCCGGGCCCGCGGCGTGGCCCGATACCTGCTGGGTTTCGTCCGCCGGGCCCGCCTCGGGGTCAGCACCCTGAGCGGCGTCCACCTGGTCCGGCTCGTCACCGGCCACGTCGACAGGCACCTCGACGGCGGTCGCGTCCTCGGCAACGACGGGCTGCTCGGCGCCGACGGGCTTCTCGGCAACGGCGGGGTTCTCGGCGGCTGGCTCTCCTCCCGCCTCGGCCGGATCCGGTCCTCCCGCTGCCAGCTCCAGGTCCTCCGCGCCCAGGTCCGAGTCCGCAGCCGCTTCCGGGCCTGCCGCAGCTGCTTCCGGGCGCTCCACGGCATGTTCCAGGCGCTTTACGGCCTCCTCCGGATCCTTCGCGCCCTGATCCCGGTCCTCGATGGCCTGTTCCGCGACTACCTCGGCCTGTTCCGGCTCCTCGGCGGCCTGTTCCGGGTCTACCTCGGCTCCTGCCAGGTCTACCTCGGCCCGGTCCGGGTCTACCTCGGCCCGGTCCGGATCTACCTCGGCCCGGTCCGGATCTACCTCGGCCTGGTCCGGATCTACCTCGGCCTCTGCCGGCGCGGCGGTCACCGCCACGTCGTCGGCGTCGGGCTCGGCCGGCCGGTAGTCAACCAGCCCGTCCTGCTCCAACCCGGCCGGTACGGCAGCCGGCTGCGGATTGGCGGCACCGGCGATCAGGTCGTTGACCTTCACCATCACCGCGACCGCCACCGGCAGCACCGGCACCATCCACCAGCTGATCAACTCGGCGAACCCGAGCACCAACGAGACGAAGATAGTCAACTCGAAGAACACGAAGCACAGCACGCTTCCGGGACGGATGTGCTTGAGCCGCAGCACCCGCGCGTAGATCGGGCGGGGATCCCGCCGCTTCTGCTTCTTCCTGTCTCGCGTACCCATCAATCTCGACCCCCCAGAACCCGCGGCCACTCCGGCGTGGCCGGCGGGTGCGTCATCGACCGCTCCGGACCAGCTCTCCACGCGCGGCCGCCACCGCCAGGACGGCCCGCTCGAGGGCGTACCCCCGGTCGTCCGAACCACCCTTCACCGCGGCGTTCACCTCCGCCGCGACGTGCATCGCGGCTGCCAGTCCGTGCGCGGTCCAACCCCGCGCGTTGCGCTGTGCCTTCTCCACCTTCCACGCCGGCATGCCCAGCGTCGACGCCAGCCGGTAAGGATTCCCCCGTCCGGCGCTCGCCACCTTCGACAAGGTGCGTACGCCGTCGGCCAGCGCGTCGGCGATCGGCACCGGATCGACACCGACGGCGAGCGCCCAGCGCAGCGCCTCCAGCGCACCGGGCACGTCACCCACCACGGCCGCGTCGGCGACGGTGAAGCCGCTGACCTCCGCGCGTCCCCGGTAGTACCGCTGGATCAGATCGACCGACAGCCGCCCGCCCTGGTCGGCCATCAGCTGTGCGCAGGCCGACGCCAGCTCCCGCAGATCCGAACCGACCGCGGCCACCAGCGCTTCGGCGGCCGCTTCCGGACACCGGCCACCGAGCCGGCGTACCTCGTCGACGACAAACGCCACCCGCTCCTTGTGCCGGGTGATCCGCGCCGCGGACACCACCTCCGCCCCCGCCTCACGCAGCCCGTCGGCGAGCGCCTTGCCTCTCCCGCCGCCGGCGTGCGCGACCAGCACACAGACGTCCTCGACCGGGTCGGTGGCGTACCTCAGCAGGGTCTCGACCATCGGCTTCTTGATGTCCTGGCCACCACGGATCACCGCCACCCGGTAACCCCCGAACAGCGACGGGCTGACCATCTCGGCGAGCTCGCCGCTGGTCAGGTCGCGACCGTCGTACTCGTCGACATCGGCGTGCGGATCCGCCGCGCGGGCGGCACCGGTGGTCTCGGCGATCGCGCGGGACACCAGGAGCTCCTCGTCTCCGAGCACCAGGCGGATCGCCGGTAGGCGTAGCTGCGTCACCTCGCCATACTCGCACGACCCTGACCTGCGTGTACGGGCACGAGCCGCTCAAACGGGTAGTCGACCGCACAGGTCGGGATTTCCGCCAGAACTTCGCAGGGTCGTCTGTAGTAATACGCAGCGTATTGCCCGAAAGATCCACTTGAGGCACGTACCAGGCCGCCTGTGACTTCGCAACTCTGTCCACAGCGGCCATGGTTATCCACATTCCGGGGTACGGGCGGGTGCGACTCGGCGTACCGCCGGCCTAGCCTCCCGGCGTGCTGACCACCTCTCGCGACTACCCCGACCTTCCCGCCGTACACCGGCTGGTACGTCTGTTCGGCGCCCCAGGACCCGACCACGCGGCGCCGGCCGCGACCGCTGACCGGGCCTCCGAGGAGGCCGAGGCCGCCGATCGCGCCCCCGAGGAGGCGGAGGCCGGGACGATGCCGGCCGTCGCGGCGGGTGCCGGCCCGCCACGGCCAGCGGTGCTGGAAACCGCCGCCGCCCGCTTCGCACCCGATCGCGCCCCACGACCATCAGCCGGCGACCCGGAACCGCCTCCCGCTCCGGTCGCCGAACCCACACCCACCACTACCCAGCCAGAGCCGACGGCGACCGAACCCGCCGCCGCCCGTCCCGAGGCGACGGCGACTGAGCCCACCACCCAGCCCGAGCCCACCACCACGCCCGAAGCGACGGTGACCGACCCGGGGGTCGTCGAACGGCTGACGGGCGCGTTCGGCGTCGGCCGGGCCCGGCTCGATCCGGGCACCGGCGGCGTGCGGGCACTCGGCGCGCTCGCCGTACTCGTGGTCGTGGTGGCCGCCGGCATCGCCTGGTGGTCGCAGCCGCGTCCGGAGCCGGTGGCCGCGCCGCGGGTCGTCACCCCCACGGTCGGCGCCAGTGCCGCCGCGACCGGCGTCGTGGTGGCGGTGGCCGGCAAGGTACGCCGGCCCGGCCTGGTCACCCTGGCGCCGGGAGCGCGGGTGGCAGACGCGATCGAGGCCGCCGGTGGGGTGCTCCCAGGCACCGACGTCGGCTACCTCAACCTGGCCCGAAAGGTCACCGACGGTGAGTTGATCGTGGTGGGCGCGACCCCTCCGCCGGGCGGCGCCGATCGGGGCGGTGCCGATCCGGGTACGGCGCCCGGCGACCCTGGCGGCAAGGTCAACCTCAACACCGCCACCCAGCAGCAGCTGGAGACCCTTCCCGGAGTCGGCCCGGTGCTGGCCACCCGGATCCTCGACTACCGCGAGAAACACGGCGGCTTCCGCTCGGTCGACGAGCTGCGCCAGGTGGACGGCATCGGCGCGGCCCGGTTCGAGCAGCTCAAGGATCTGGTGACGGTGTGAACCCGCCACCCGAGCCGGATCCGAAACATCCCGACCTGCGTCTGGCGGGACCGGCGCTGGGTGCCTGGCTGTCGGCGCTCTGGTCGCTGCACCTCTCGCCGGGCGGAGCCCTGACCCTCACCCTGGTCGCGGGGTTGCTCGCCGTCCTCTGCTGGTACGCCGGCCCGCGCCGCGCCGCGATCCCGCTCACCGTGGCCACGGCGCTGATCGGCGTACTGCTCGGGGTGGTGAGCGGGTCGGTGGCGACCGCCGCCCGTACCAGCGCACGGGACGCGGCGCCGCTCGCCGGGTTGGCGCGGGAACGGGCCACGGTGCGGGTCGAGCTGGTCACCACCGACGATCCCCGCCGGGGGCGCGGCGCGCGGGTCCGCACCTGGCTGGTGCCGGCGCGGCTGACCCGACTGCGCACCGGCGGCGGACAGGCACCCGCCACCCGACTCGACGCCAGGGTGTTGGTGATCAGCGACCAGCCGGCGTGGCGCGGCGTACTGCCGGGGCAGCGAGTGGACGTGACCGGCCGGCTCGGACCGCCTCGCGGCGGGGATCTGCGGGCCGCCACAATCTCCGTGACCCGGACCCCGCGACTGCTCGGTGCCGCTCCGGGGGTGCAGCGGGCCGCGGGTTCGTTGCGCGCCGGGCTACAGCGGGCCGCTGCCCCGCTCCCCGACGAGCCCGGTGGCCTGCTGCCGGGCCTGGCGGTCGGCGACGTGAGCCGGATGGATCCGGCGGTGGAGGAGGACTTCCGCGCCACGGGCATGACCCACCTGACCGCGGTCTCGGGAAGCAATGTCGCCATCGTCGTCGGACTGGTGCTGCTGCTCACCGCGTGGTGCCGGGCTGGACCGGTGACCTCCGCCGTGGTCTCGCTGGTGGCGCTGGTCGGCTTCGTGATCCTGGTACGCCCCTCCCCCAGCGTGCTGCGCGCCGCCGCGATGGGCGCCCTCGCCCTGGTCGCGCTGGCCTCCGGACGCCCCCGCGCGGCACTACCGGGCCTCGCCGCCACGGTGTACGCCCTGGTGCTGATCGACCCGGAGCTGGCAAGCGACCTCGGGTTCACCCTTTCCGTGCTGGCCACCGCCGGGCTGCTGTTGCTGGCTCCCCGTTGGCGGGACGCGTTGCGGCGGCGGGGCTGGCCGTCCGGTGCCGCCGAAGCGCTCGCGATCCCGATCGCGGCCCAGGTGGCCTGCGCCCCGGTGATCGCGGCGATGACCGGCACGGTCAGCCTGAGCGCCGTACCGGCGAACTTGCTGGCCGCACCGGCGGTGGCGCCGGCGACGATCCTGGGCGCCGCGTCGGCCGCGATCTCACCGCTGTGGCCCGGTGCGGCCGAGCTGCTGGCCTGGCTCGGTGGCTGGCCAGCGCGGTGGCTGGTGTTCGTGGCGCGCTGGGGCGCCGGCCTCCCCGGCTCCAC
>JBOGDE010000245.1:0-8477 GCA_050701695.1 Micromonosporaceae bacterium | reverse complement strand
CGCCGACTCGCGCCGGTCGCCGGTTGCCGACTCGCGCCGGTCGCCGGTTGCCGACTCGCGCCGGTCGCCGGTCGCCGGCCGGTTGCCGGACTTCCCGTGGGACTCCCTGGTGCCGTACCGGGAGCGGGCCGCCGCCCATCCCGACGGGTTGGTCGACCTGTCGATGGGTACCCCCGTCGACCCCACCCCACAGGTGGTACGCGACGCGCTGTCCGCCGCGGCGGATTCCCCCGGTTACCCGCTGACGGCGGGCTCACCCGCACTGCGTGACACGCTGCGCTCCTGGGTCGCCCGCCGCTGCGGCGGGTTGGGTGACATCGGCGTGCTGCCGGTGATCGGGACCAAGGAGATCGTGGCCTGGCTGCCGACCCTGCTCGGGCTGGGGCCGCAGGACACGGTGGTGTTCCCGCGGCTGGCCTACCCGACGTACGCGGTCGGGGCGCGGCTGGCCGGGGCACGCCCGGTGGCCACCGACTCCCTCACCTCACTGGGGCCATCCCGGGTGGGGCTGGTCTGGGTCAACTCGCCGTCCAACCCGACGGGTCGGGTGCTGCCGCCGGCGCACCTGCGCAAGGTGGTCGACTGGGCCCGGGAACGCGGCGCGGTGCTGGCCAGTGACGAGTGCTACCTGGAGCTGGGGTACGACTCCGAGCCGACTTCGGTGCTCTCGGTCTGCGACGGCGACTACACCGGCGTGCTGGCGGTGCACTCGCTGTCCAAGCGTTCCAACCTGGCCGGCTACCGGGCGGGGTTCGTCGCCGGCGATCCCGCGCTGGTCGCCGAGCTGCTGTCGGTACGCAGACACGCCGGCATGATCGTGCCCGCCCCGGTGCAGGCCGCCATGCTCGCCGCGCTCGCCGACGAGGCGCACGTAGCCGAGCAGCGTGACCGCTACCGGGCGCGCCGGGCCGCGCTGTGGCCGGCGCTGCGGGCGGCCGGATTCCGGATCGAGCACTCCGAGGCGGGCCTCTACCTCTGGTGCACCCGCGACGAGGACTGCTGGCGCTCCGTCGACTGGCTCGCCGAGCGCGGCATCCTGGTCGCCCCCGGCGCCTTCTACGGCGACGCCGGCGCGCAACACGTACGCGTCGCCCTCACCGCGACCGACCCCCACATCACCGCCGCCACCACCCGCCTCACCACGTCCTGACTCCGGCATCGATCCGGTCGCAGCGAATCACGGCCGCATCGATCCGGCCGCACCGATCGACGGCGGTGGCCCGCGGCTCGACGGCGGTGGCTTGCGGCTAGTTGTGGGCGTGGAGGGCTTCGTTGAGGGTGATGCCGGTGCCCTTGCGGGGGCGGGCTTCGACGGCGCCGGTGACGGAGTTGCGGAGGTAGAGGATCCCCGGCTGACCGGAAAGATCGCGGGCCTTGACCACGGTGCCATCGGGGAGGGTGAGCTTGGTGCCGGCGGTGACGTAGCAGCCGGCCTCCACCACGCAGTCGTCGCCCAGCGAGATGCCGACCCCGGAGTTGGCGCCGAGCAGGCAGCGCTCGCCGACGGTGATCACCTCTTTGCCGCCGCCGGAGAGGGTGCCCATGATCGAGGCGCCGCCGCCGACGTCGGAGCCGTCGCCGACCACCACCCCGGCGGTGATCCGACCCTCCACCATCGACGTACCGAGGGTGCCGGCGTTGAAGTTGACGAAGCCCTCGTGCATCACGGTGGTGCCGGACGCGAGGTGGGCGCCGAGGCGCACCCGGTCGGCGTCGGCGATCCGCACCCCGGTCGGTACGACGTAGTCGGTCATCCGGGGAAACTTGTCGATGCCGTACACCTGGACCGGGCCCTGGGCGCGGAGCCGGAGCCGGACTGACTCGAAATCCTCGACCGGGCACGGGCCGTGGTTGGTCCACACCACGTTCGCCAGGGTGCCGAAGACGCCGTCGAGGTTGACGCCGTGCGGGCGTACCAGCCGGTGGGAGAGCAGGTGCAGCCGCAGGTACGCGTCGGCCGCGCCGGCCGGAGGCACGGCCAGGTCCACCTCCACCAACACCACCCTGGTGTGTACGCCACGGAGCTTGTCCTCGCCGGCCAGGGCGGTCAGCTCCGCCGGCTCCGTGGCGTCGGCGGGCGGCGCCCCGAGCACGGGGGCGGGGTACCAGGTGTCCAGCACCTGTCCGTCTGCGGTCTCGGTGGCCAGGCCGTAGCCCCAGGCTGTGCCGGCCGGTGCGCCGGTGGAGAAGCTGCTCACGGCGTACCACGGTAGTGGGCTCTCGCGGCGCGGGTTGAGGCAGCCCACCCTGCGGGGTGAGGCAGCCCACCAGAAATTCCTGCCAGGTATGTCATACCCCGGGCGCGATGATGGAGCGGCCGTCGTGTGAAAGGACCCGCCATGCAGCTCGCTCCATACCGCCAGGTACTGGCGCTGCGTGGCGTACCGTCCCTGCTGCTGGTCTCGACGTTCGCCCGGATCCCTCCGATGGCGGGCGGCATGGTGCTCACCCTGTACGTGGTGCTGGAGCTGGAGCACGGCTTCGCCGCCGCGGGCACGGTGTTCGCCGCGTCGCTGCTCGGCAGCTCGCTGGGCGCACCGCTGCTGGGCCGGGTCGCCGACCGGTACGGTCTTCGCCCCGTGATCGTGGCGGGCACCGCCGTCTCAGCGGTGTTCTGGGCATCGGCCGCCACGATGAGCTACCCGGCGCTGCTGGTGACCGCCTTCGCCGCGAGCCTGATCCAGACTCCGGTGTTCACCATCTCGCGGCACGCGCTGGCGGCGCTGGTGCCGGAGCCACAGCGGCGCCCGGCGTACTCGCTGGACTCCATCACCGTCGAGCTGTCCTACATGGTGGGGCCGTCGCTGGGGGTGCTGGCGATGACCCAGGTCCCGCCACGGCTGGCGATCTGGGCGGTCGGCGCCGGCGTCGTGGCCTCGGGGATCGCGCTGTTCGTGCTCGACCCGCCGGTGCGTGCCGAGTCGGAGTCCGGCGCGGGCGCCACCGCCCGGCCGCCGCTGCGGCAGTGGCTGCGTCCGGGGCTGCTCGCCGTGCTGCTGGTGGCGACCGGCGCCACGCTGATCCTCGGCGCGACCGAGGTGGCGGCGGTCGCGCTGCTGCGGGAGATCGGTGAGCTCGGCTGGGCCAGCGTGGTGCTCCCGGTCTGGGGCATCTACTCGATCATCGGAGGCCTGGTGTACGGCGGGCTGCGGCGCGCGCCCGGGCAGCTCGGTCTGATGCTGCTGCTGGGGCTGACCACGATCCCGGTGGCACTGGCCGGCAACTGGCTGTGGCTGTGCCTCATCCTGCTCCCCGCCGGTGTGATGTGCGCACCGACGATCGCCGCCGGGGCCGACGAGGTGAGCCGGACCGCCCCGCCCTCGGTGCGCGGTGAGGCGCAGGGCTACTACGGTTCGGCGCTCACCGTCGGGATGGGGATCGAGACGCCGCTCGCCGGCGCGGTGATCGACTACGTGGGCGCGGCCTGGGGCTTTGTGCTGGCGGGTGCCGGTGGCGTGCTGATCGCGGGGCTGGCGTACCTGCTGCGGCTCCGCGGCGGCGTTCCGGCGGCGCGGCCGGACGCACCGTCCCCGCCCGAAGCGGTGGCCGAGGCCGAGACGGCGCCGGAGTCCGAGGCGGTGGCGGGGTCCGAGGCGGTGCCGGGCGTGCCGGCGTTGGCGCCGGCGGGTTCAGTAGGGTCGACGCCATGACTCTGTTGGATGGCACTCGCTTCGCTCGTGCGGGTCATGCGGCTTTGAGCCGCCCTGTAGCCGACCCTCCGGCTCAGTCGCTGCGCTCCCTCTCCTCCGGGCCAGCTGCGGGCGGCGCCGCATGACGTTTCAGCAGGTCGCGGTGCTCACTGCCGAGGTGCTCGCCGATCCGGTGGCGCTGACCCGGGCGCTGGTCGACATCGAGTCGGTCTCCGGTGACGAGGCCGCGATCACCGACGCGGTCGAGGCGGCGCTGCGTACCAATCCGGCGCTGGCGGTCGAGCGCGACGGCAACGTGCTGGTGGCCCGCACCGGCTCGGAGGGTGTCCCGCGGGCCGTTGCCGGAGGGCGGCGCAGGGTGCTGCTCGCCGGCCACCTGGACACCGTGCCGGTGGCGGACAATGTTCCCTCCACGGTGGACGGTGAGGCGATCTACGGTTGCGGCACCGCCGACATGAAGTCCGGGGTCGCGCTCGCGCTGCACCTCGCGGCCACCCTCACCGAGCCGGCGTACGAGATGACGTACGTGTTCTACGACTGCGAAGAGGTCGAGGCCGAGCGCAACGGGCTCAACCGGATCGCCGCGGCGCACCCCGAGTGGCTGCACGCCGACTTCGCGCTGCTGCTGGAGCCGACGTACGGGCTGGTCGAGGCCGGCTGCCAGGGCAGCATGCGGGTGGCGGTCCAGGTGCCGGGCACCCGGGCGCACTCGGCCCGCAGCTGGCTCGGGGTCAACGCGATCCACGCCGCCGGCGAGGTGCTGGACCGGCTGCGCCGCTACCAGGCGCGCACCGTGGAGATCGACGGCTGCACGTACCGGGAAGGGCTGAACGCGGTCGACATCTCCGGCGGCATCGCCGGCAACGTGATCCCGGACCGGTGCGTTGTCGGAGTCAACTACCGGTTCGCGCCCGATCGGGACGAGGCCGCCGCCGAGCGGCACCTGCGCGAGCTGTTCGACGGATACCAGCTCGACGTGGTCGACAGCGCCCCCGGCGCGTTGCCGGGGTTGACCGCTCCGGCGGCGCAAGAGTTCCTGGCGGCGGTCGATCAGCCGCCCCGGGCGAAGCTGGGGTGGACCGACGTGTCGCGGTTCTCGGCGCTGGGCGTACCGGCGCTGAATTTCGGTCCCGGCGACCCGAATCTGGCGCACAAGCCCGAGGAGCGGGTCGAGATCCCCCTGATCCGGGCCGGAGCCGACATGCTGCGCCGCTGGCTGACCGGAGTCGGCTGACCCGGTGGCACCCGCCGGGCCGAGCGGGTTGACGGGATGGCCCGGCCGCCGCGCGGGGCAACAGCGGCGCCGATACGGTGAACCCCATGCAGAACGCACCGGGGGACGACACGGTGGGGCCGGTACGCGGGCGCGCCGTCGGGCGGCGTACCAAGGCCACCACCGACCAGCAGCTGCTCGACTCGCGGGCGCCGCAGGACTGGATGCACACCGACCCGTGGCGGGTGCTGCGGATCGTCTCGGAGTTCGTCGAGGGGTTCGAGTCCCTCGCCGAGTTGGGGCCGGCGGTGAGCGTGTTCGGCTCCGCGCGTACCAAACCGGGTAGCGAGGAGTACGTGCTCGCCGAGCGGCTCGGCGGTGCGCTCGCCGAGGTCGGGTACGCGGTGATCACCGGCGGCGGGCCGGGCGTGATGGAGGCGACCAACAAGGGTGCCGTCCAGGCCGGGGGGACCTCGGTAGGGCTCGGTATCGAGCTGCCGTTCGAACAGGGCATCAACGACTGGGTCGAGCTCGGGATCAACTTCCGCTACTTCTTCGTACGCAAGACGATGTTCGTCAAGTACGCCCGCGCGTTCGTAGTGCTGCCCGGCGGCTTCGGCACGATGGACGAGCTGTTCGAGGCGCTCACCCTGGTGCAGACCGGCAAGGTGACCCGGTTCCCCGTGGTGCTGATGGGCACGGCGTACTGGCAGGGTCTGCTCGACTGGCTGCGGGATTCGATGCTCGCCGGCAACAAGATCAATCCCGCGGACCTGGAGCTGATCTGCCTCACCGACGACGTGGAGGTCGCGGTACGCCACATCCTCGACGCCGACGCCGACCGGCAGACCAGCCGCGACGACATCGAACGCGCCGCTGGCCGCCCGCCGATGGAGAGCTGAGGTGGCCGCGGTCGGGGTGTTCTGCGCCTCCGGTCGGCACATCGACCGGCGGTACGTCGATCTCGCCCGCGCCGTCGGTGTCGAGCTGGCGCGGCGTGGGCACACCCTGGTCTCCGGCGGCGGCCACATCTCGATGATGGGATCTAGGTGATCAGCAGCGTACGGGCCAGGAGATGGGGGAGGCAGGGGTGTCGAGCCACGCCCGCTGGGTGCCGTCCGTACGTGCGGTGATGCCAAGTCGGGTGCGTGCTGGCCGGTCGTGGTCCTGCCAGGACCGCCACGCTGCCTCGACGGTGTCCCAGAGCCGCCGGTCGTCCTGGGTGACGCGGGGCGTGCCGTCGTCGGTTTCGAACTCGGCGACGGCGATGTGCGTGGCCGTGTGGATGACCTGCCCGGTGCGGCGGTGCGTGGCGTCGTCCACCCAGTCGACCAATCGCGCGCCGGGCAGGTGCAGTACCAGCCAGAGGCGGAAGTCGGGGTCGTATATGTCGGCGTTGACGTCTGTGGTGCCGATGTGCGCAGCGTCGGCCGGTGGGTGGTCGGGGAGGTTGATCAGGTGCCCGGAAGGCATCGGCAGGTGTGCATCGGGTCGTAGCGGCATGAACCACGCCGGCTCGGCGGCGAAGTGCCCTTGGATCTCGGTGGGGCCGGTCTTGGTGACCACGGCGAGCGCGCCCCCGAAGGTGAAGGGTGCGACGATGCGCCCGCCGTCCGCGAGCTGCTCGATCCACGCCGCCGGTACGCCGGGTGAGGCGCAGGTGGCGATGATGCGGTGATAGCGGTGTCCGCTGCCGTGGGGGCCGCCGGGTAGCCCGGTTGCGCCGTCGGTGGTCACCAAGTCGGGGCGTAGACCGAGTTCCGCGAGCAGCGCATCGGCCTCGGCCACGAGGTCGCCGTCGATGTCGACGCTGGCGACGTTGCGGTCGCCGACGCGGTGGCAGAGCAGCGCGGTGTTGTACCCGGTTCCGGTTCCGATCTCCAGCACCCGGCACCCAGGCTCGGCGTCGAGCAACTCCAGCATCGTGGCGACGAGGCTGGGTTGCGACGCGGAGCTGGTGATTATGCCGTCCTTGACCTGGGTGGCGAGGAACTGGTCGCTGTACACAGCGCCGAGCCATTCTTCGCGCTGGTCAGGGTTGGCCCCGTCGACCACGTGATGCGGCGCGTTGAACTCATCGAGCGCCCAGAAGCGGGGCACGAACAGGTGCCGTGGCGTCTGCTCGAACGCCTCCAGCCACGCCGGATCGGTGATCGCGCCGGAGTCTGCGAGCTGCTGGGCGTACGCCTTCGCGCGCGGCTGCCATTCGATCATCGGTGTGTCCTCCAGTGGCTGCATCAGTGTTCCCCCTTCTCCAACAGGTCGGCTAGTGCTGCGGTGATCGGTAGTCCCGTCGCGTCCTCGATCCATCCGAACTGTCCGCCCGGGTTGCACTCCAGAAACCACCAGGTGCCGGCTTCATCCACAACGAAGTCGAACGCGCCGTACACGATCCCCAGGCGGTGCATGAACGCCCGAACTCCGGCGGCAACGTCCGGCGGCACGTCGGCCACGCCGTACCTCAGTGCCGGGTAGTCGGCGCGAAAGTCGGCGCGGGATGCGTCGCTTCCAGCGTGGATGGTGGCGGCGAACATCTGTTCACCCACCACGGTCAAGCGGACCTCGTGCGCCTTGGTGAGGCGCTGCTGGAACTGGTGCGCCGTGGCCTCCACGCCCCGCATGTCGGTCAGGTCGTCGGCGCTCAGGCGGTGGGTATAGAGCGGTCGACGGCCCCCGAACTCGATGATCGAGGCCGCGCCGAGCGGTTTCACGACCACATCGCCGTCGCACGCCAACGCGAACCGCCGCACCGCGTCCGGGTCGTTCGTGATGAGGGTCCGGGGCACGGCCAGCCCACAGCGCTGCGCGACGGAGAGCTGGACCGGTTTGTACAGGTCAGCCTGTCGGCCGGGATGGTTGACCCACAGAACCGGCAGCGACCACAGCACCCCGCCGAGTCCCAACTTGGCCTCCATCGCCGCGTGCCGGCGCTCCGGCCCGCTCATCCCGTCAGCAAATGCGAACGCGGTGGGGCTGCGGTACCAGATCGACCGCAGCCCCACGAACTCCACTTCCCTGTGCCTGGTGCGCAGCGTCGCGTCCCAGCCGTCCGCACCGATGTCCGCGTCGAGCGTCATCCGCAACGGGAACCACGCGGTGTCGCACCGGAACACCGGAACACCGCGCTCGTTCAACACGTCCACTACCGCATCGGCGGTCGGGTCGACCTCTTCACTGAGCACCAGAACCGTCATCAGACCGGCTCGTCCCCGGTGTAGTCCGGCCGGTACTCCTCATTGCCGGTACTCCCGCCGCCGTCCGGTGAGATCCCGGTCGTGTTCATGGTCATGTCGACCAGGCCCCGGTACCACGGCTCGGCCGTGGCCGGGTCGACGAGGAGCTGCTGGACGGGGTCGAACTCGTACGCCGGCAACGCCACCTCGGTACTCACCGGATCAGCGGCGAACCGCAGACCGAACGGCCGCGCGGCGCTCGGCTGCTCCGTGCCGGCGGGCTGGTCCGTGCACGGCCGCGACAACGCGAACCGATCACCTACCGTGGCGAGGCTGCCTGAGCTGGTTGCTGTGGACATCGACTCCTCCTTACTAGGGGACTAACGGGACGTTGGGCGGGCCGGGCGGTGGGCGAGAACGAGATCCCTTTCTGCTAACCCC
>JBOGDE010000244.1:0-8516 GCA_050701695.1 Micromonosporaceae bacterium | reverse complement strand
CTGGTGCTGCGCCCGAAGCAGCCGTACGTGATCACCACCGGCTACTACGGCGCGCCGGAGGCGACCGCGGAGTGCTTCCGGAACATGTGGTTCCACACCGGCGACCGGGTGTGGCGGGACGAAGACGGGTACTTCTTCTTCCTGGACCGGATGAAGGACTCGATCCGGCGCCGTGGCGAGAACATCTCCGCCTTCGACGTCGAGTGCGAGGTGAACCTGCACCCCGCGGTGCTGGAGTGCGCCGCGTTCGGGGTGCCGTCGGAGCTGGAGGACGAGGATGTCAAGCTCGCCGTGGTGCTGCGTCCCGGGGTTGCCCTGAGCGAGCCGGAGCTGGCGGCGTTCTGCCAGGAGCGGCTGCCCCGCTACATGGCGCCCCGGTACATCGAGTTCGTGGACGCGCTGCCGCGCACTCCCACCGACAAGGTGGCCAAGTACCGGCTGCGAGCCGAGGGCGACCGCGGCCTCACACCGGCAACCTGGGACCGCGAGAAGCTCGGCTTCCGCGAAACTGCCCCGAAGGAGGACGCCGGATGAACTGGGAGGACACGCCGGAGGAGGCCGCGTTCCGCGAGCAGGCGCGCGACTTCATCGCGGCGAGCTTCCCGGCTGAGTACCAGCCGGACCCCGACGCCGAGCACAGCCTGGAGCCGGAGGACGTCTGGGGCTACAACTGGCCGGTGGACCGGGTCAGCGAGGACGCGGCGCGCCGTGAGGGCGCCCGGAAGTGGTCGGCGGCGCTGGCCGAGAAGGGCTGGATCGCCCCCGCCTGGCCGCGCGAGCACGGCGGCGCCGGCCTGTCCGCCATGCAGGAGTTCATCCTGCAGGAGGAGATGATGCGGGCCCGGGTGCCGGCGGTGAACAGCATCGGCGCGCTGCTGCTTGGCCCCACGCTGCTGGAGCACGGCACCGCCGAGCAGCTGGCCGAGCACCTGCCCCCGATCGCGCGCGGCGAGCGTAGCTGGGCGCAGGGCTTCTCCGAGCCCGGCTCCGGCTCCGACCTGGCCTCGATCCGGACTCGCGCGGTGGCCGACGGCGACCACTACGTCGTCACCGGCCAGAAGGTCTGGACCTCGCTCGGCCAGTACGCCGACTGGCTGTTCGTGCTGGTGCGTACCGACACCGAGGCGACGCCGAAGCACCGCGGGATCACGTTCCTGCTGGTCGACGCGACCAGCCCCGGGGTGACCATCCGCCCGATCCAGGACATCCGGGATTCGGCCCCGTTCGCGGAGATCTTCCTCGACGACGTACGGGTCCCGGTGGCGAACCGGGTCGGCGAGGAGAATCGCGGCTGGTACGTCGCGATGACAGCGCTCAGCTTCGAGCGGGCCGGCATCGGCGCCACCGTGAAGTTCCAGCAGGCGGTGCACCAGCTGATCGAGTACGTCACCAGCGAGGAAGGGCAGCGCTACCTGCGGGAAGAGCTCGGCATGCTGCGCCACGAGATCGCGCAGCGCTACACCGAGGTCCGGGTGCTGTACAACCTGGCCCGCTACACGGTGTCGAAGCAGGCCTCCGGCGGCGTACCCGGGTACGAGGCGTCGGTGAACCAGCTCTTCGGCGCCGAGCTGGCGCAGCGGCTGGCGCGTACCGGGGCGAAGGCGTTCGGGCCGTTCGCCGCGCTGTGGCAGCGCCAGGACGCGCCACTCGCCGCCGCCTTCACCCACCTGCGTTTCGACGCGGTCGCCGCCACGTTCCTGGGCGGCACCACCGAGATCCAACGCAACGTCATCGCCACCCGGGGCCTCGGCCTGCCCCGCGGCTAACCGCAACCATCGGCTAGCCGCAGCTCATTGGCTAACCGCAACCATTCAGGAGAAGGAGCACATGTACCAGACCCTTGACGTGAAGATCGAAGACCGGATCGCCTGGCTCACCCTCAACCGGCCGGACAAGCTGAACGCGCTGACGCCGACCTCGATGACGGAGCTGCGTCAGGTGTTCAGCGAGATCGACGACGACGAGGATGTCTGTGTCGCGGTGCTGCGCGGCGCCGGCGAGCGCGCCTTCTGCGCCGGCATGGACCTGGACTGGTCCGAGGGGCTGACCAAGAAGGAGCGGATCGAGCAGGGCCGGCTCGGCGAGAAGACGTTCGCCATGATGGAGCGGCTGTCGATCCCGATCTTCGCCGCCGTACACGGGTACGCCGTCGGCGGCGGCCTGGAGCTGGCGCTCGGCGCGGACTTCATCGTGGCCTCGGACAACGCCAAGCTGGGGTTGGTCGAGATCACGCTGTCGGCGCGGCCCCCGTACCAGCCGAAGTTCATGGACGGCAAGGAAGATCCGGACCAGCCTGAGGTGGGCGGCTCGGCTCCCGGTTGGGGCGGGGTGAAGCGGCTGCCGCTGCGGGTCGGCAAGGCCCGTGCCAAGCAGATGCTGTTCACGGGGGTACGTCTGGACGTCGCGCAGGCGCTGGAGTACGGCCTGGTCAACGAGGTGTACCCGGCCGAGGAGTTCGACAAGCGGGTGGCCGAGCTGGCGCAGCGGATCGCCGCGATGAACCGGTACAACCTCCGCCTGGTCAAGGAGCTGGCCACGTACGGCTACGACTGGATCGAGCCGCACCCGAGCTGACCGGCCGAGACCTTCAGAGGAGGACGACATGCGGATCTACCGGATCGACCACGTCGCCCAGGTGGCGCCCGATCTCGAGGCCCAGGTGGGCCAGCTGGAGCGGCTGTTCGGCTTCCGGCGCACGCTGAGCTGGGACAACCCGGAGCAGGGCGTACGCGGGGCGCGGCTCGCCGTCCCCGGCTCCTGGGGCCAGGTCTGGGAGGTGCTGGCACCCTCAGGCGAGGACTCGGCGGTCCAGGCGGTGCTGGACGCCCAGCGCGGCCGGGGTGGGTTCCACCACGTCGCCGCCGAGGTGCCCGACCTTTCCGCCGCCCGCGCGGAGATCGAGAAGCGCGGCATCGCGGTCACCGAGGGGCCGGGTGGCTGGATCGAGGCCTCGCTGACCCCGCCGGAGCACGGGCCCGGGGTGCCGTTCCGGCTGCGTGGCCCGGGGAGCCTGGCGCTGTGCGGCGACGAGACCGCGGTGCCGGCCGACCCGGTGCCGGCCGACTCGGTGCCCTCCGACGCGCCGACGCTCGGCATCGTGATGCTCGACCACATCTGCCAGGCGTACGCCGACCGCGACGCGCTGGCGAAGTGGTACGAAGAGCTGGCCGGCTTCGTCGAGGTGTGGCGCACCCCGATCGACGAGCTGCCCGACATGGCCGACCTGGTGCTCAACATCCCTGGCTCGGCGATCTGCTGGGAAGTCATCATGCCGCGCGGCGAGGACTCTTTCATCGACCGGTTCCTGGAGAAGAACGGCACCTCCGTACACCACGTGACCTTCCAGGTCGCCGACTGGGACGCCGCGATGGCCGCCTGCGAACACCACGGCACCCCGACCTTCGACCTGGAGGAGGGCGTCAAGGACGGCGCGGCCTGGAAGCACACCTTCATCCACCCCAAGCACGCGGGCGGGGTGCTGGTGCAGCTGTTCTGGGAGGAACGGCCCGGGGTGTGGGTACGGTCCGACAAGATCGCCCCGGAGCGCTGATGGACCTCACACTCACCGAGGACCAGGAGGTCATCGCCAGCGCGGCACGGGAGTTCCTCACGCCGCGCCGCGGTGGTGAGAACGCCGATCTGTGGCCGGAGCTGGTCAAGCTGGGCTGGCCGGGCCTGGCCGTACCGGAGGAGTACGGCGGCCTCGGCACCGGCTTCCTGGAGCTGTGCCTGCTGGTCGAGGAGCTGGGGCGGGCCGGGGTGCCGAGCCCGCTGCTGACCAGCTCGGCCTGCTGTGCGCTGCCGATCGCGCGGTACGGCACCGAGCAGCAGAAGGCCGAGTGGCTGGGCGGAATCGCCGAGGGCCGCGTGCTCAGCTACGTACGCGCGGCGCCGCGCGGCCACTGGGGCGCCGAGGGCTCGGAGGTGACCGCCACCCCGGACGGTGACGGCTTCACGCTGGACGGCACCGCGCTGTTCGTGCCGTACGCCGCCGACGCCGAGGCGCTGCTGGTCCTCGCCGAGGGCCCGGACGGGCCGGTCGCCGTGCTGTGCGACGCCGCTGTCGGCGTCGAACCACTGGAGACGGTGAGTCCCGATCCGCTGTACCGGGTGGAGTTCTCGCGGGTCGCCGTACCGGCGGGGCGGGTGCTCGGCTCCGGCGGCTCCGGAAGCTCCGGCGCCGAGGTGGCCACCGCGATCAGCCGGTACGGTGCGGCCGCCACCTGCGCGGCGATGGTCGGCGGAGCCCAGCAGGTGCTGGATGCCACGGTGGAGTACGCCCGGACCCGGGAGCAGTTCGGCAAGCCGATCGGCTCGTTCCAGGCGGTGCAGCACCACTGCGCCGACATGGCGATCGACGTCCTCGGGGCCAGGTTCATGGCGTACGAGGCGATCTGGCGGCTCGGCACCGGGGACGACGCCGTGACCGAGGTCGCCGCCGCGAAGGCGTGGGTGAGCGAGGCGTACCAGCGAGTGTGTGCGCTGGGGCACCAGGTGCACGGCGCGATCGGCTTCACCGCCGAACACGACCTGCATCACTTCTTCCGGCACTCGGTGGCGGCCGCCCTCGCCTTCGGCGACAGCGACCACCACACCGACCAGCTCGCCCGTACCCTCGGCCTCTGAGCCCAGCCCCGTCAGGAGACCTCCAGCCTCGGTGGCTCAGCACTGGGCGGCGGTGGCTGGGCGCTGCGCGGCGCCGTGATCATCTCGGCGAGGCGGCGTACCGTGCCGGCCTCGTACAGGGTCTGGACCGGCGGCGGGGGATCGAGTACGAACCGTTCCCCGACGTGGCCGATGAGTCGGACGGCGACGAGTGAGTCGCCACCCAACTCGATGAAGTCGTCGTCGAGCCCCACCCGGTCCAGCCGCAGCGCTTCGGCCCACAGCGTCGCGAGCGCGCGTTCGGTGTCGCTGCGGGGCTCGGCGTACCGGGTGCGCGGGCCGCGTTCCTCGCGGGTGGCGTTCCCGACCCGCCGCAGTCGCTCGGCGATCCCCTCGGGGCTGCAGATCACCCGCGGCGCCGCGCCGTGCTCGAGGATCGCGGACAGCAGCTCCAGGCCTTCGGTGGGCGAGACACCACCGCGGGCCACCTCGGGACGCGGCGCATCGCCGGCCGGCGTCGGCGCGGCGGCAGCGATCTCCATCGCCGCCTCGCTGAACACCACTCCCCGCTCCGTCCACGCCGGCCAGTCGATCGCCACCACGTCCCGGCCGCTCGCCCAGCGCCGTTGGGCGAAGGCATCCAGGACGGCGTTCGCCGCGCTGTGGTCTCCCAGGCCGAGATCACCCGAGACCGCCGAGATGGAGGAGTAGAGCACCAGCAGCTCCGGGCGAAACACCCGCTCCACCACGTACGCGCCGGTCACCTTGGAGGCGAACACCTGCTCCGCCGCCGCGCGCGGCCGGCTGTGCAGCAGGTCGCCGCACGGGCTCGCCGCCAGGTGGAACACGCCGTCGACCCGGCCGAAGGTGCGCTCGGCCGCTGCCCGGACCTCCGTCATCCGCCCCAGGTCGGCGACGTCCGCGGCGCAGACCAGCACCTCGCCACCGGCCTGCTCGATCGACCGGACACCGCGGATTCGATCTGCCACGGGGTCATGCGCCTGTGCCACGGGGTCGTGCGCCGTGGACTCCGTGAGCCGGGACCGCCACTGCCGGCGGTCCGGGAGGCCGTCCCGCCCGAGGAGGACAAGCCGCGCGCGTACGGACCGGGCGAGGTGTTCGGCGAGGAGGAGCCCCAACGCGCCCAGTCCACCGGTGATGACGTACACGCCGCGGTCCCGCAGCGCCGCCGGCGGGCCGCTGGGAATCGGGAGGCTCAGGGTGGCGTACCCCCACGTCCATCGCTTGTCGCCGCGGTAGGCGACCTGCTCCTCCGTGCCGGAGGCCAGCTCGCGGAGCAGGTGCTCGGCCACCGTCGTGGCCCGGCCGTAGGAACCGATGTCGATGCTGCGGCAGGCCAGTGCCGGGTGCTCCTTCGGTGCGGTCTTGACGACACCGAGCACCGCCGCTTTCGCCGGCTCCACCCTGCCGTCTCCCACCACGTCCTGCATGTCGCTGCTGACCACGCACAGCTCCTGGGTGACACCACGGAGCTGGTCGGCCGCCGCCCGCAGCAGCCCGACCAGGCTGAAGAAGCCACGATCGAGCCAGTACCCGACGGGCTCGCCGATGCCGTCGGGCGCAGCGGCGCCGACCGACCAGGCGTGCACGATCCGCAGCCGCGCCGGGTGCCGGGCGGCAATGTCAGCCAGCAACGCCTGGTAGTCGGCCTCCTCGCCGACCCGTACGGTGCCGCGGCGGTGATCGGACGGCGCCTGGTACGCCTTCCCCGATCCGACGACCAGGAGCTCCGCCCCGAGGTCACCCAATCGCCGCGCCAGCGCCTCGATCGCGGGGTCTCCGCCGGCGAACACCAACCACACCGTGCCCGGCTCGACGAGCGCGGCCGGGTTCGCGGTGGGGAGCTCGGCCTCCCGCCAGACCGGGACATAGCACGGGCCGTCCGCCGGGCTCTCCGTTGCCGGCTCAGGTCCGGGCGGGCTTTCCAGCGGCGCGGACGCGAGCGGAAACCGCTGCCGCTGGTACGGGTAGGGCGGCAGCGGGACCCGTCTGCGTTCCTCACGGGATTCCGGCGGCTGCTCGATGACCACGTGCGCGCTGCCGCCGTGGGCACCGCACGCGTTCACCGCCGCGCGCCGGGTGTGCGCCGCCTGCGGCCAGATGGCCGGGGCGGCGTACAACGAGAACGGACCGGCGGTGAAGTCGATCTGCGGATTCGGCTCGGTGGTGGTGGCGCATGGTGGCCTCACCCCGTCGCGGACGCTGTGCACCGCGTCGATCAGCCCGCAGACGCCGGCGGCGGCGCCGAGGTGCCCGACGTTCGCCTTGACCGTCGAGACCGAGCAGTCGGCCACCCGGTGCGGGTGGCCGCCGTACGCGGCTGTGAGCCCGACGATCTCCCGCCGGTCCGCTCCGATGGTGGCCGCGCCGTCCGCCTCGATGTGGCCGATGGTCGCGGGATCGACGCCGGCGTCCCGCAGCGCCGCCTCGATCACGTCGACCTGCCCGGCCTCGCGTGGTTCGGCGCCCGCGTTGTCGATCGCCGACCCCAGGATCACCGCGTGGACCGGGTCGCCGGCGGCGAGCGCGGCGGGCAACGGCCTCAGCAGCACCACACCGGCCCCGCTCCCGGGAACGACGCCGTTGGCGTTCACGTCGAACGGGCGGACCCGGCCGTCGGGCGAGAGCCGCCCGTCCTCCTGATAGCGGTAACCCGGGGCGCCGATCTCCACCCCGCCGGCGAGCGCCGCCTCGCATTCCCCGCCCCGGATCGCGCGGCACGCCAGATGCACCGCCACCAGGGAGGCGATCTCGGCATGGGCCAGATCGACCGCGGGACCCCGCAGCCCCAGCCGGTGCGCGGCTTCCGCGGACACCGAGCCGGAAGCGTCGAGCCCGCCGCCTGCGTCGCCCGGTCACGTCGTACGACCTGCGCACCTTCCTGCACGCCAGGCTGTCGCCGCACAAGATCCCGCAGCGGCTGCTCCGGCTCCGCGACCTGCCGAGGAACCGCTCCGGCAAGGTGGTCAAGCGCGAACTCCAGGCCAGGTTGGCCGACACCCTCGACGGCGTTGCCATGTAGCCGGCGGCGCGCCAGCCATCGCACCAAGTGGTGCGGAGCGGGGTTTGCAGGTCATCCGGACAAACAGCGCGAGGGCTTAGATTCTTCGCAAAAAGTGCGCCCGGCAGGATTCGAACCTGCGACCGCCGGATTAGAAGTCCGATGCTCTATCCGCTGAGCTACGGGCGCCCGGCTGTAGGGTACCCGCGTCGAGCGGTCCGGGCGGTGCCCATTGTGACCCCGCGCTGGGCTGGCGATCGTGTCCGGTCGGCGTCGTACGCGCTGGCCACGGGCGCGTCGGGTGTCGACCCCGGGCGGTGCGGTGTTCAGCCCCAGACCGCTCCTTCTCCATGCCTCCGCGTCGGGTCGGTGGGTCCGGCGTCGCGGGACCTGTCGAACCATGATCCGCCCTTGGGTCGGCAGTGGATCTCTTCGAGGATGTTCATCGCCCCGCGGTAGCTGTCGCACTGCCAGATCCGGCCGCACTCCCGACACCATGCGCCGTCGGGTTGGTGGGCTCGCCACATCAGCACCGTCGCGCGCCAGATCCCGAGTCCGTGCCCGTACGACAATCCCAGCTCTGCCGGCGGTGTCTTCGACGGCGGGTTGGTCGGTGAGTACCGTGGCGCGCTCACATCGCACCTGCCAGGACCAGCCAGCCGACGACCACCACGACCAAGCCGACCAGCACGCCGGCCACCAGGAGCCAGTCGACGGCGGTGGGCTGGTGGTCGCGGGGTGCGCCAAGCTCTATCGGATACGCCTGCGTCGCGTCGCGGGGTACGCACAGCTCTCCGCAGACGCACCGGTGTGGCACCGGCCGAGCTGGTGTTCGGGTGGTCACGATCGCTCCCTCGTCAGTGGCGGTGCCGGCCGGGTGCCCCCTCGT
>JBOGDE010000243.1:0-8609 GCA_050701695.1 Micromonosporaceae bacterium | reverse complement strand
TCGGTGACCACCCGGGTCGCGATCCCGGGCAGCGGTACGCCGACGGTGCCGGGGCGGCGCTCGCCGTCCGCTCGGGCGCTCACTGTGATCAACGTTTCCGTCATCCCATAGCGCTCGACGGGCTGCTGTCCGGTGAGCGCGGCGAGCGACTCGTACACCCGGCGGGGGAGGGCGGCGCTGCCGGAGACCAGCAGCCGCGCTGACGACAGGGCGCGGGCAGCGGCCGGCGCGGCGCACACCCGCGACCACACGGTCGGTACGCCGAAGTAGAGCGTGCCGCCGGCCGCCGCGTACGCCTCCGGGGTCGGCCTCCCGGTGTGCACCAGTCGGCACCCGACGCGCAGCGCGCCCAGCACTCCGAGCACCAGCCCGTGTACGTGATACAGCGGCAACCCGTGCGCCAGCGTGTCGTCGGGGGTCCACGCCCAGGCATCGGCCAGCGCGTCCAGGTCGGCGGCGAGCGCGTCCCGCGACAGCAGCACTCCCTTCGACGCGCCGGTGGTGCCGCTGGTGTAGAGGATCAGCCCTGTCGCCGCGCCGTCCGGCTCGGGATAGTCGCTCTCCGACCGCCGCCCCAGCGCGACCGGCGCCGTGCGTACCCCCTCGAAAGACCGCGAGCTGAGCAGCAGCTCGGCGCCCGAGTCGCGCAGCAGGTGGTCCCGCTCCCGGGGTCCGGCATCCGGGGGTACGGGCACCACGGGCACTCCCGCGAGCAGCCCGCCCACCACGCCGACCACGGTCGCCAGCTCCGGTACGGCATCGACCGCCACCGCCCGCGCCCCCGCGATCTCGTCCGCGACCGCGGCGGCGGCGCCCCGCAGCGCGGCCCACGACAGCGCGGTGTCGCCGACCCGTACCGCGTCGGGGTGGTCGGTGGCGCCGTACAGCGCCGGCAGCATCGTCATGGCCCGCGACGCGTGAACGCTCAGCCGCGGGGGAATCCGGTGGTCTCCAGAGTGAGGCCCAGCGGCGCGGGCAGGTCGATGGACTCGCCGAACGGCACCCGCAGCTGTCGCTGGTAGTGACCGTCGCGCGGCTCGGAGAACAAGGTGACCGCGGGACCGTTCTCGTCGTACCGGTCGATCAACAGGTACAGCGGCACCGGCCCGTGCGCGTAGTGCCACGTCTTGATCTTTCGGTCGTGCCGCGCGTTGCGTTTCGAGGTGATCTCCACGGCGAGGAGCACCTGCTCGGCGAGCACCTCGGTGCCGTCGTGGAGCTCCTCGACCCGCATCACACACAGGTCCGGGATGTACAGGCGGCTCACCGCGGGGATCGCCACACCGAGCGTCTGGTACACGCCGAACTCGTCGGGCAATCCGCGCTGCAGTGCCCGATCCACCAGATGCGCGATGCTGTTGTGGTAGTTCGCCGGGGGCGGCGTCATCGTAATGCCGTCTTCGGTGATCTCCGCGCGCCAGCCCTCCGGTACATCCAGCTCACGCCAGGTCTGTAACAGCCCATCGAACTCCCACCATGGGTGTACGGCAGCGGCAGTCATGTCGCCACACCTCCTCCAGGCGGGACCACGGTCACCGCCAGTCTACGGGCCGGGACCCTAGCGAGAGGCACTGACAAATCCGGTTGAGCGCTGTGTGATGCTGGGGCGGTGCGTAGCGTGAAAACCGACCGCAAGGGCGAGTTGCCGCCGGCTCCGGAGCCGCTGGCCGTGCCGGTGCTCGACAGCCACACCCACTTCGACCTGCAGGAAGGCTGCGAGGACCCGGCCGGGGTGGCCGGCGCCCTCGACGCCGCCAAAGCCGTCGGGGTGGACCGGGTGGTGCAGGTCGGGATCGACGTACCGTCCTCGCGCTGGGCCGCCGACCTCGCCGACCGGTACGACGCGGTGGTCGCCACCGTGGCGCTGCACCCCAACGACGCGCCGCACCAACCGGACCTGGACGCCGCGCTCGCGGAGATCGACGCGCTCGCGGCTCGGGAACGGGTACGCGGCATCGGCGAGACCGGGCTGGACTACTACCGCACCGACGAGACCGGGCGGGACCAGCAGCACCGCAGCTTCCGCGCGCATATCGAGATCGCCAAGCGGCACGGCAAGGCGCTCGTCATCCACGACCGGGACGCCCACGACGACGTGCTGCGGGTCCTCGAGGAGGAAGGGGCGCCGGAGAAGGTGGTGCTGCACTGCTTCTCCGGGGACGCCGACTTCGCCAAGCGGTGCGCCGACCGGGGGTACGTGTGCAGCTTCGCCGGCACCGTGACGTTCAAGAACGCGGCCGGGCTGCGGGACGCGGCCACGTTGCTCCCGGCCGAGCTGCTGCTGGTGGAGACCGACGCGCCGTTCCTGACCCCGATGCCGTACCGGGGGCGGCCGAACGCGCCGTACCTGATCCCGCTTACCGTACGGTTCCTGGCCGAGCTGCGCGGCGAGGAGCTCGACGAGCTGTGCGGCGTGATCTCAGCCACCGGCGACCGCGTGTTCGGCCCCTGGTGAGGGACGGGGTGCTGGCGGGCCGGCGCCACTACCGCTAGCCTCTGTCGCTCGTGAGTGTCCCCCATACCAGCCGGCTCGATCGGCGCCGCACCGCACCACGCGGCGGCGTGCTGCGCTGGCTACCCCAGACCCTGGCGATCCTGGTGCTGGTCGGCGGTGTCGCCGGCTACCTCGCCGGCACCACGGCGGTACGGCTGGTCGACGACGGCGCCGCCACGACGGTCCGTACCTACGCCTCCACCGTCAAGGGGCTGCTGCACCACACCGGGATCCAGCTCGGCGACCACGACACGATCACGCCGACCGTGCAGACGCCGATCCAGCCCGACACCACCGTGGTGGTCGAACGCGGCCGCCTGGTCACGCTCACCCTCGACGGGGTCACCAAGCGCCGCTGGGTCACCCAGCGAACGGTCGGCGACCTGGTCGCCACGCTGGGGCTGGGAGACAAGAAGCGGCGGGTCTCCGCGGCGCCCGAGACCCGGATCGGGCGCGACGGCATGTCGCTGACGGTGCGTACCGAGAAGCATCTGGTGTTGAAGGTCGACGGCAAGCAGACTCCGCTCACCACGTACGCCGCGACATCCGAGGAGCTGCTCGCCGAGCAGGGGCTCGCGCTCAAGGGCAGGGACGAGGTGAAGCCGGCGCTACGCGCTACCCTGGCCGGGGCCAAGGAGGTACGGCTGATCCGGGTCACCGTGAAGCCGAAGCGGGAGACCGTCGAGCTCAAGCCGCCGGTCAAGACCCAGAAGAACGACGAGTGGATGCTCGACCAGGAGCAGACCGTCGAATCCGGGGCGCCAGGCAAGGCCGATCAGCAGGTCGAGTACATCTACCGCGACGGCAAGTACTCCGAACGTAAGGTGATCACCAGCAAGACACTGGTGGAGCCGAAGCCCCGCGTGGTCCGCAAGGGCACCAGGGCGTACCCGGAGGACGACACCGGGCTCAACTGGGAGGCGCTGGCGCAGTGCGAGTCCGGCGGCAACCCGCGCGCGGTCTCCTCCGGCGGCAAATACCACGGGCTCTACCAGTTCAACGTCGACATGTGGCAGCGGATGGGCGGCATCGGGCTTCCCAGCCAGGCCACGCCGAGGGAGCAGACGTACCGGGCGATCAGGCTGTACAAGCGCGCCGGTGCGGACCAGTGGCCGCACTGCGGCCCCCGCCTGTTCTCGTGAGGCTGAGGTTCGTGTGCTGCTAGGGCCGGCGGAGATCCGGGCGCTGGCGGCACGGCTCGGCACCCGCCCCACCAAGACGCTCGGCCAGAATTTCGTGGTCGACCCCAACACGGTGCGGCGGATCGTGAAGGCCGCCGCCCTAGACCAGGACGACGTGACGCTGGAGGTCGGTCCCGGTCTCGGCTCCCTCACGCTGGCACTGCTGCCGGCCTGTTCCGCGGTGTACGCGGTCGAGATCGACCCCGTGCTCGCCGGCCAGCTTCCGGCGACCGTGGCCGAACAGGCCGGTGGCCTCGCCGGGCGGCTCACCGTGATCGGCGCCGACGCGCTGCGGCTGCGCGCCGCCGACCTGCCGTCTCCCGCACCGACCGCGCTGGTGGCGAACCTGCCGTACAACGTGGCGGTTCCGGTGGTGCTGCACCTGCTCGCCGAGCTGCCGGGGTTGGCGCGCGGCCTGGTGATGGTGCAGGCCGAGGTCGCCGACCGGCTGGTCGCCGTACCCGGCTCCAAGGTGTACGGCATCCCCAGCGTCAAACTCGCCTGGTACGCCACCGCCCGCAACGCCGGCTCCGTGCCCCGCACCGTGTTCTGGCCGGTGCCGAACGTGGACTCCAAGCTGGTCGCCTTCACCCGCCGGGAACCCCCGTCCGGCGCGGACCGGGAGGCCACCTTCGCCGTGATCGACGCCGCGTTCGCGCAGCGCCGTAAAACCCTCCGCGCCGCCCTGTCCCGCTGGGCCGGCAGCCCGGCTGAGGCGGAGCGGATCCTGCGCGCCGCCGGGGTGGACCCGAGCGCCCGCGGCGAAGCGCTCACCGTGTCCGAATTCACCGCGATCGCCGCCGGCGGCGACTCAGCCTGAGGTGACTCGACCCGGCGGTGACTCAGTCCCGCGGTGATCAGGGTCGCCGACGTACGGTCGGCGACCCTGTCAGGTTTCGCGTATGCCGGTGCGGCCGGGCCCGGGCATCGGGCTCAGAGACGGGCGGGGAGCGCGGCACCGTGAGGGGTCGCGGGCACGGCTGCCGCGTCACGTTCTGCCCTGCGGGTGAGCAGCGCCCAGCCGAGCGGCGCGAGACCGATGATCAGGCATGCGTCGGCGGCCATGGCCAGCGGGGCGAGGCCGATCTCCCGCGACGGCACGAACAGCAGACCGCCGAGCAGCAGCGGCACGGCGACCCATCGGGGGTGGACCCTGGTCCGCCAGATGAGAACCGCCGTCAGCACCAGCGCCAGGGGTAGGCCGAGCCCCCACGGGTCGAAAGCCAGGAAGCCGATCGCGTCGTTGCCGGTTGCATCGGCTGCCATGAACGCCTTTCCGGTGACGTCGAGGTCGATGGCGGAGATGCTGTACGACAGCCCGGTCATGAATCCGATGATCGACAACACGAGCAGGGTGGCCGCGAGCCGGGGTGCGCTCGTTTCGAGACTTCGTGCGATGCCGACGAAGCCGATCACGAACGCGAAGGCCGACCAGACACCGACGGTGCCGCCCAGCACGCCGTGGTTGATCCCCTGGCCATCGACGAGGAAGGCGATCGTGCTGGCCAGCAGCAGCACGGGCGCGAGTATGGCCGCGACGCCCGAGACACGGGCCGAGGCGCGGGTGGGATCTGGACTGTGGTTCATCGATGCTCCTCCGGGTAGTGGGGGTTCGCGGCAAGCGTCTCCGGCGAGCGTGCGACGCAACAGCGTGCACACTCCCGGTACGAAGGCGTGCCTGCACGTACCCGGATGGTTCGGTTTTCCCTGCTCCCTCTCGCGTCATCGCCCGCGATACTTCGGGGGTGGACGTGCGAGCGGTGCTGCGGCGCTACGGGCTGGCCGTCGGTGGGGTGGTCGGCACGCTGGCGGTCGTTGCCGCGATGGGGTCGATGCCACTGCGGGGACGGCCGTGGTGGTTGGTCTACGAGCTGTTCATGTTCCACAACGGGCCGTCCGCGGTGCTGCTGCTGTGGTTGGGCGTGGTGGTGTTGCGGCGGCGACCGGAGCACGCTGCTGGGCTGGTCCTGTTCGCGATCGGAGTGCTGGAGAGTCTGCACATCACCGCCACTGCCGTACTGGACGCCCGGCTGGTCGCGACGGGAGTCGACCTGGCGGCCAACGTCGACGCCGTGGTGCTCCCCGCCGATCTCCCGCTGGACGCTGCCGTGGCGCTGCTGCTGGTCAACACGCTGTGGCTGCCCGTCGTGGTGCTGGCAGCCACGACTCTGCTACTGGTCTTCCCTGACGGGCGGCTCCCCAGCCGCCGCTGGTGGCCGGTGCCGCTGGTGACCGGGTTCGGGATCGCCGCCGTGGTGGCCGCGTTCGCCATCACCTGGTGGCCGACCGCCGACTGGACCCCCGACGACGCCCCTGCCGTGGTCGGCCTACTCCTCGTCGTCGGCGGGCTGGCGATCCTGGTCGCGGCTGCCGCTGGTGTCGCGGCGATGGTGCTGCGCTGGCGGCGCGCCGACGCCTCGCAGCAGCGGCAGTTCCAGGCGGTGGGATTCGCCGCGATCGGGTTCGCGGTCGTCGCCACGGCGCTGTACCCGCGACAGTCACTCTGGATCCCGGCGGTGCTGGTCGCTTTCCACCTGCTGCTGGCCACGTACGCTCTGGCCGTCGCGAGGTACCGGCTGCATGACTTCGAGCCCGTACTGGGCAGGGCGGCGGTGGCCGCGGCACTGGCCGTGGGAATCGCGGCGGTGTACGCGGTGATCGTGGTCGGAATCGGCAGTGTGGTAGGCCGTAGGCTCGGCGGCACGGTGTTGCCACTGGTCGCGGTCGGAGTGGTGGCGCTCCTGGTCGAGCCCGCCCGACGGCGGGTGCGCCGCCTGGTGGACCGCCTGCTCTACCGCCGGGTTGCCGACCGTACCCAGGTGATGTCCCGGCTGGCCGCCGCCGCGAGCACCAGGCTGCCGGAGAGCGTGCTGAGCGAGGTCACTGATCTGCTGGTCGCCGGTACGGGAGCGGAGCGCGCGGAGGTCTGGCTGGCGATCGACCCCACACCCCAGCTGGCGGCCTCGTCGGGTGTCACCGATCAGGCCACGCCCGCGCTGCGGGCCGACGTGATCCACCACGAAGAGCGGCTCGGCGAACTTCGGCTGTACGCCTGGGCAGCCGCCGACCTGGTCCGCGACGCAGGAGAGCTGCTTGACGATGTGGGTCACGCCGTCGGAGTGGTGTTGCGCAACGCGCGTCTCACCGCGCAGCTGCGCGCCCAACTCGATGAGCTGCAGCGATCCCGGCAACGCCTGGTGGAAGCGCACGACCGGGCCCGGCGCGGGCTGGAACGCGACATCCACGACGGCGCGCAGTCGCGGTTGATCGCGCTGCGGCTACGCATCGGGCTGGCCCGCACGTACGCCGATGCCGGCAACGAGGCCGCGCTCCGGGAACAACTCGACACGCTGGCCGTCGACGTCGAGGCCGCCGTCCGATCGCTGCGCGAACTCGCTCGGGGACTGCACCCGCCGATCCTGGAGCAGTCGGGCATCGTCGCCGCGCTGCGTTCCCACGCCCGGACCCTTCCGCTGCCGGTCACGGTGAACTCCGACGGCATGGAACGGTACGAACGTACCGTCGAAAGCGTCGTCTACCTGTGCTGCCTTGAGGCGCTACAGAACGCGGTACGGCACGGCAACGCCGCGCACATCTCCATCGACCTGGCGGGCGACGACCACGCCGTGGGGTTCCGCGTCAGCGACGACGGCACCGGCTTCCACCCGGGAAGGCCGACCGAGGGAACCGGACTGGCCAACATCAACGACCGGGTGAGCGCACTCGGCGGCCAGCTGAGTGTCGACTCCACACCAGGCCAGGGCACAACGATCAGCGGCCAGGTGCCGGCTCAGCCGTCGGCTTCCGACAGATAGAGCAGCACCGCGCGCACCCGTCGGTGCACCTCGGCATCCGTCGAGTCCAGATCCAGCTTCTGCAGGACCGCCGCGATGTGCTTCTCCACCGTGCGTTCCGTCAGCGTCAACTGGGTGGCGATCGCGGCGTTCGACAGACCTGTCGCCATCAGGCCGAGCACCTCCAGCTCGCGGGCGGTCAGTCGGGACAGTGTCGAGTTCGCCCGGCGGACCCGTGCGGTCACCAACGCGTCGACGACCAACGCATCGAGCACCGTCCCCCCGCCGTGAACGGTCTGGATCGCATGCCGAACCTGCCGCAGGTCGCCGACCCGCTCCTTCAGCAGGTACGCACGCCCTCCGGCACCCTGATCGAACAGGCGAAGAGCGAACTCGGGCTCCACGTACTGCGACAACACCACGACGCCGAGCCCGGGGTGCGAGGTCGCCAGATGCTCCGCGGCCTGAATTCCCTCGTCACGGTTGCCCGGTGGCATCCGAATGTCGGTCAGGACGACCTCGGGCGAGTGTTCGCCGACTGCGGCCAGCAGGTCGGGAAGCGTCTCGACGCTGGCGACCAGGTCCAGATCACCCTCGCCCGCCAACAGCAGGCGCAACCCCTCCCGAATCAGGTAGCTGTCCTCCGCAGCCACAATCCGGATCACCGGATCAACATAGCCCAACGCCCTGGGCCAACGTCTGGCAGGAGGCCAGCGTCCCGGCGGATGCCGCAGCAACTGCAGAAACCCCGCGGCGGGTGTTAGCCGCTGCAGCTGCAGGTCGCCTCTCGCGTCGGGCTGACGGTGGAGGGTCGGCGGGTCAGTGGGCTCGCGGAAACCGACACCCCCCGGGCGGTCGCCGGGGCCGCTGCGTAGGGTGCTCTGCGGGGGCAGTGCACGGTCGATCCCGACACCGAGCGCGCCAACCCTGGTGTGATCAGGGAACACCGCGCGGTCGCATCCGACATCGAGCGTGCCGACCCTGGTGTGATCAGGGGCAGCGCACGGTCGCATCCGACATGGTGTGATCAGGGGCAGCGCACGGTCGCATCCGACATGGTGTGATCAGGGGCAGCGCACGGTCGCATCCGACATGGTGTGATCAGGGGCAGCGCACGGTCGCATCCGACCTGGTGTGATC
>JBOGDE010000242.1:0-8618 GCA_050701695.1 Micromonosporaceae bacterium | reverse complement strand
ACCTCCGCCTTGCCGGATCGCCGCCTGGACTCCGCCTCGCTCGACCCGAGGTATCACGACAGCCTCTGAGGCAGCGGCACCAGCGGCCGGTGCTCCACCGGTGAGGAGAGCACGATCGAGGTGGTGGTACGCCCCAGCACCGACAGCTGCTCCAGCACCTCTTCCAGGTGAACGGTGTCGCGTACCGCGATCCTGAGGATCCAGCAGTCCTCGCCGACCACGTGGTGCACCTCCCGGAAACTCGGGCCGGGCGATCAGCTCCGTGGTACGGGGGTGCTTGAGCGAGTAGCCGGCGTGCGGGGCGACCCGTACGAAGGCACGCAGCCCGTAGCCGAGCCGCTCGGGGGCGACACGGGCGGCGTACCCGGTGATGGTGCCGGTCGACTCCAGGCGGCGGATGCGTTCGGCGACGGCGGCGGGGCTGAGCCGTACCCGGCGGCCCAGCTCACTGAGCGTGATCCGGCCTTCGGCCTGCACCAGCTCCAGAAGCTGCCCGTCGATCTCGTCCAAGGAATCGTTGGCGATAGCGCCAAAACGCCGTGGTTGCTTCGGTGATACAGCGTGATTTTCCATGGTCGACCCTTCATAGCGCCACTCCTGCCGACAATACTTCAGCCCCATGCGTGTCTGTGTGATCGGCGGAAGCCGCTACTTCGGAAGACGTGTCGTCGAGCTGCTGCGGGACGACGGCGCCACCGTCACCGTGCTCAACCGCGGCTCCGCGCCGGCCCCGCCCGGCACCACCCACATGGTCGCCGACCGGTCCGACGAGGCCGGGCTGCGCACCGCGCTGGCCGGGCGCGAGTTCGACGTGGTGATCGACCAGGTCTGCTACACGCCGTCGCAGGCGGCGACCGCCGCCAGGGTCTTCGCCGGGCGTACCGGCCGCTACCTGATGACCTCCAGCGTCGAGGTGTACGACCCCGCCAGCTCGCCCGCGATCCCGCCGGCGACGGTCGGCGTACCGGTGGTGGAGACCGCGGTCGCCACCGAGACCTGGCCGGTGAAGCCGGAGCTGCCGTGGCACGACCCCGGGTTCCTGGAGCGGCACTACGGCGAGGCGAAACGCCAGGCCGAGGCGGTGCTCGCCGACCAGTCCGGGTTCGACCTGGTGGTGGTACGCGCGGCCCACGTGCTCGGCGGTGCCGACTTCACCGGACGGCTCGCCCACTACGTGGAGCGGATGCGGCGAGGTGAGCCGATCGCGGTCCACGCCGACCCGCAACCGGCCACCTTTCTGCATCACCGCGAGATCGCGGAGTTCCTCCGCTGGGCCGCCGCCGGTACGTTCACCGGCCCGGTCAACGCCGCCGCCACCGGGGAGCTGGACGTGACGGCGCTCTGCGCGCGGATCGCCGCCGTCACCGGTGCACCCCCGCCGGAGTACCGGGTGGTGTCCGGCGACGCTTCGCCGTACTCCTTCGACCGGTACTACGGCCTCAGCAACGCGCGGGCGGCGCGGCTCGGGTTCACGTTCTCCGGTCTCGATGACTGGCTCGACGACGTGATCCGGGAGGCGTGATGCGTACCCGTCGCATCGGCGCGGTCGAGGTGAGTGCGATCGGGCTGGGCGCGATGCCGCTGTCGATCGAGGGGCGGCCCGGCGAGGCACAGGCGATCACCACCGTCCACGCCGCGCTCGACGCGGGCGTCACCCTGATCGACACCGCTGACTCCTATCACTGGTACGCCGGCGAAGCCGGGCACAACGAGCAGTTGATCGCCAAGGCGCTGGCGGGTTACGGCGGCGACGTACTGGTCGCCACCAAGGGCGGGCGCGGGCGACCCGGCGACGGCAGCTGGACCGTCGACGGCACGCCGGAGCGATTGCGCCAGGCCTGCGAGGCGTCGCTGCGGCGGCTCGGCGTCGACGCGATCGGGCTCTACCAGCTGCACAAGCCGGACCCGCGGGTGCCGTACACCGAATCGCTCGGCGCGATCCGGGAGCTGGTCGACGCCGGCAAGGTGCGGATGGCCGGTGTCTCCAACGTGGACACCGAACAGCTCGACCAGGCCCGGAAGGTGCTCGGGGACGCGCTGGTCTCGGTGCAGAACGCGTACTCCCCCGCGGTACGCGACAGCGCGCCGGTGCTGCATCGCTGCGAAGAGTTGGGGCTGGCGTTCCTGCCGTGGAGCCCGCTCGGCGGGATCTCCCGCAGCGCGCTGGACAGGGACGGGCCGGGCACGGGGCCGGCCTACCCCGCGTTCAGCGAGGTGGCCACCGGGTACGGGGTGAGCCCGCAACAGGTCTGCCTGGCATGGCTGCTGGCCGACTCCCCGGTCACGATCCCGATCCCCGGCTCGTCCCGCCCGCAGACCATCCGCGACTCCGCCGCCGCGGCGTCGCTGGTGCTCGACGCGGACAGTCTGGCCCGCCTCGACGCCGCCGTCACCGCAGCCTGATCCGCCGTCTCACGTCGGGCGGTCGTCGAGCTGGAAGCGTCACCGGCCAGGTGATCCACGTCAACGGCGGCACCTACCTGGGGCGATAACCCGTACGCGGCCCGAAACTGTCGCCACGGTCTGGTTGACTGGCGAACGTGAAGCTGCCTGTGATGCCGCCGGTGGAGCCGATGCTCGCCACCAGCGTGAAGGAGATCCCGGTCGCGCCGGGTATGACGTACGAGCCGAAGTGGGACGGGTTCCGCTGCATCGTGTTCCGCGACGGTGACGAGGTGGAGCTGGCCAGCCGCGGCGGCAAGACCCTCACCCGGTACTTCCCCGAGGTGGTGGAGTACGCGCGGGCCGAGCTGCCGGAGCGCTGCGCGGTCGACGGCGAGCTGGTCGCGGTGGTCCGCGACGGCGTACCGAAGCTCGACTTCGAGACCCTGGGGCAGCGCATCCACCCCGCCGCGTCGCGGGTCACCATGCTGGCCGAGAAGACACCGGTCAGCTTCATCGCGTTCGACCTGCTGGCGCTCGGCGACCAGGACTGCATGACGATGCCGTACGCAGAGCGGCGGGAGCTGCTGGCCACGGCGCTGGCGGCGGCGCGACCCCCGGTGCACCTGACCCCGGTGACCACCGACGTGGACACCGCGCGGGACTGGTTCAACATGTTCGAGGGCGCCGGCCTCGACGGGCTGATCGCCAAGCCCGCCGAGTCGGTGTACGCCCCCGGCAAGCGGCTGATGTACAAGGTCAAGCACGCCCGGACCGCCGACGTGGTGGTGGCCGGCTTCCGGTGGCACAAGTCCGCGGTGGAGACCCACGACGCGGTCGGCTCGCTGTTGCTCGGGTTGTACGACACCGACGGCCACCTGCACCACATCGGGGTCTCCGCCTCCTTCACCGCGGCGCGGCGCCGGGAGCTGCTCGACGAGCTGGCGCCGTACCGGGAAGACATCGGCGACCACCCGTGGGCCGCGTGGGGGGACGGCACCGGGGTCGGCGCCGACGGGCAGCGGATGCCGGGCGGGGTGAGCCGGTGGACCGGCACCAAGGACCTGTCCTGGATACCGATCCGCGCCGAGCTGGTCTGCGAGGTGGCGTACGACCACATGGAGGGCGACCGGTTCCGGCACACCGCGCGGTTCGTACGGTGGCGGCCGGACCATGATCCCACGTCGTGTACCTACGAACAGCTGGAGCGCCCCGTACGCTTCGATGTTGACCGCGTGCTCGCCGGCCGACCCGAGGAGAGCTAGTGCCGTCAGACCCTGTTCGGGAGCCCCGAGCCGGCTGCGGCGGGCCCAGACGACGCCCGGCGGCGTTGTCGGCTCACCCGGATACAACACCGGTATCCGGGCAAACCTCCGCCTTGCCGGATCGCCGCCTGGACTCCGCCTCGCTCGACCCGGAGTTCCCGAACAGGGTCTCAGCGCCCCACGCCCGTACCCGCCGGCCCGTCGTGATCGCCGTGGCCGCCGTCGCCGTCGCCGCGCTGCTCGCCGGGTGCACCGCCACCCCCACCGCGCGCTGGAAGGACAGTCCGGGCGGCGGCTCGTCGGAGCCTGGCGCGCCCGGGATCCCGGCGGCGGAGTGGGAGGACTGCGAGGAGGTCGCCGAGGAGGTGCTGGACGGCTCGGCACCGAGGCGGATCAGCTTCGAGTGCGCCACCGTCGAGGTGCCGCTGGACTGGTCCGACCCGGACAACGGCGAGACCCTCGACATCGCGCTGCTGCGGGCGCGCTCCAAGCGGCAGCGCGACCGGAAGGGTTCCCTGGTGATCAACCCCGGCGGCCCGGGCGGGTCCGGCATCAACACCGCCGTCTACCTCGCCGAGACGCTGCCGGTGCAGGTGATGAAGGGGTTCGACCTGGTCGGGTTCGACCCGCGCGGGGTGGGGCGCTCGTCACCGGTGGAGTGCTGGGACGACGAGGACAAGGACACGATGCTCGGCGCCGAGCCCGATCCGGTGAGCCCGCAGGCGTACGACGAGATCGTCACACTCACCGACGAGATGGTCGCCGACTGCGAGCAGAAGTACGGCGACACCCTCAAGTTCTTCTCCACCGAGCAGACCGCACGCGACATCGAGGCGATCCGGCAGGCGGTCGGCGACGACAAGCTGACCTACCTCGGCTACTCGTACGGCACGCTGCTGGGCGCGGTGTACGCCAAGCTGTTCCCCGACCGGATCCGGGCCATGGTGCTCGACGGCGCGGTGGACCCGGGCAAGAGCGAGATCGCGAGCAGCGAGGGCCAGGCGGCCGGTTTCGAGCTGGCGTTCAACAACTTCGCGAAGTGGTGCAAGGGCGCCGGGGCCAGCCAGTGCCCGATCGCCCCGGACGCGCGCGGGTTCGTCACCCGTCTGCTCGCCAAGGCCCGCAAGGCTCCGGTGGAGATCAGCGACGGCCGCAAGGCCACGGCCGGCTGGGTGCTCGCCGCGGTGGTCTACACCATGTACGTGCAGGAGTGGTGGCCGGTGCTGGCCGAGGGGCTCGCCGCCGCCGACAAGGGCCGACCGGAGGCGCTGTTCCGGATCGTGGACACCTTCAACGAGCGGGAGTCCGACGGCGACTACGACAACTCGATGGAAGTCCTCACCATGGTCAACTGTGTGGACGAGGAGAAGTCGCCGAGCGTCGAGGACATCCGCAAGCTGCAGACCGACTGGCGCAAGAAGTACCCGCTGTTCGGCGCGCCGCTGGCGCTGTCGATCCTGGGCTGCGCGGTCTGGCCGGACCAGCACGACCCGTACCCGTACGGCGAGGCGAAGGGCGCTCCCCCGATCCTGGTGGTGGGCACCACCGGCGACCCGGCGACCCCGTACGAACAGGCGGGGGTGCTGGCCAAGCTGCTCGGCACCGGGGTGCTGATCACCTTCGAGGGCGAAGGGCACACCGCGTACCCGACCGCCGGCTGCCTCAACGACGTGATCAACGACTACCTGATCGACCTGGAGGCACCGAAATCCGAGGTGACCTGCCGCGCCCGGGAGTGAACCGCCCGCGACGGTCCGTGGCTAGATCCGCCAGTTCCGGCGATACGGACAAATTAGGCAGGTGGAAGTGCCGTCTACGTAATGGACTTTTGGTGCAAAGGCATGGGATGATCAATGCCTGCGCAGCCGGCAGCGCGCCACCCGAGTGACCCTCCCCGACTCAGTTGGCGGCTGATCATGGACGACTTCATCACGCTGGTACGCGCCCTGCTGCTTGACGAATTCACCGACTTCGACCGACGCATCGCCCGGCTGCGGGCACTGCGGGACACCGACGGCAGCGCGGAGTTCCTCGGCTGCTGCTTCTTCCTCGCGGTACGCCGCCGGTTCGCTCCCGACACCCCGATCGTGGACATCATCCGGTTCGTCGCGAACACCCGCGTGGTGTACGACCTGACCGGCACCGAGATCGACCCCGGCACCGCGGAACGCCTGATCCGTTCCGCCATGGGCGCCGGTGACCCACTCGCCGACCTGCCGCAGCACCAGATCGGCACCCTCGAGATCGTGCTGCTGCACAAGATCATCGACGACGCCCAGCTGTACGACGACGAGGTCGAAGACTTCCTGCAGGAGGCACAGACACTGGCGGTGCGGTGGCGTACCGAGGCCGCGGTCCGGGCGCTGGAGAAGCTCGGCTACACCGTCAGGTTCCCGGAACCGGAGCCGGTGTCCCCGCCCCGGGCACTGCCCGCCGCGTCCCGGCGCAGCCCCGCTCGCACCCCGGCCCGCCTCGCCTCGTAACCCCCGGCCCGGGTCGCGTCGTAACCCCCGGCCCGGGTCGCGTCGTAACCCCGGCCCGGGTCGCGTCGTAACCCCGGCCCGGGTCGCGCGGCTGGCTATTCGGCGGGTGACTGCGTCTTCGGCTCCACACGGTTGCCGTCAGCGTCCCAATGCTCTGCGACCTTCTTGCTGGGCTGAACCCTGGGGGGCTCTCCCGGCATCTTGGGGTGGTCGGGCGGGAAGTTGAGCTCTCCGCCTTCCAAGGTCTGCCAGAGGCTGAGCAGAGGATCGAGTGGGTACGCCACGTCGTCCATGTGCTCCCACGGGTCGCCGTCCTGAATGAACTCAGGAACGGTCAGGAGGTTGAAGTCGCGAGGGTCGTCGATGCTCACCATCTGGCTCCACGTCATAGGCGTGCTGACCGGAGCACCTGCCCTGGGTCGCAGTGACCAAGCTCCTGCCACCGTTCTGTCCCGCAGGTTCTGGTTGAAGTCCAAGAAGATGGACCCAGCGGGGCGCTCCTCCTTCCACCAGTTCGTGGTAGCGCCCACGTCTCGACGCTCCAGCTCTCGGCCAAGACCGATCGCGGCATGGCGTACCTCCTCAAAGCCGTAGCGAGGCTCGATGCGCAGGTAGATGTGGATGCCGCGGTTGCCGCTGGTCTTCGGATAGCCCTGAAGGCCCAACTCTTCCAACAACTCTCGGGTGGCCGCCGCAACCCGCTGAGCGTCCTTGAAGCTCGCTCCGTCTTGCGGGTCGAGGTCGATCCGCAACTCGTCGGGGTGCTCGACATCAGCAGCACGAACAGCCCACGGATGGAAAGTGAGCGTCCCCATGTGCGCAGCCCAGACGGCGGCGGCCGGCTCAGTGAGACAGAGCTCGTCAATCGGTCGGCCGTTCGGCGTCGTCACGCGACACGTTTCGATCCAGCCGGGCGCACCCTTGGGAAGCCTCTTGGAGTAGAAGCCGTCACCGTTCTGCTGACCCATCGGGCCGACGGACAGAGTCATGCCCTCGCGCCAGCCACCAGGCCAGCGCTCCAAGGCGACAGGGCGGTTCCCGTTGGCATGCATGAAGACCTCGCCGACAGCAGCGAAGTACTCGCAGACCTGCAGCTTCGTAACCTCTGGGGTGCGGTCGGTCGCTTCGTACACCACGCGGTCAGGACTGGATACCCGCACCTCCCGACCCCCTACCACGACAACCGCGGCCTGAGCTTTCGGCATGCTTGGTTCTCTCCTGTCTGCTCGCGCACCCAGGCGCCGCGGGCCCGGTCAGTTGTCGGACTCGCCGGCCGGCTCCTCCGGCGATGTGCCACCGGGCACGGCGGGCCGGAAACCGGTCGGCCGGGGCGAGAATTCGGCGGCCCAGGTGCGGTGGGTCTCCCACAGGTTGCGCAGATTGAACAGCTTCGGCTCGAAATCCGGATCGTGGGAGAACCACCGGCCGTCGTACGGGGCGCGCAGCCGCCACAGCGTCCCGGAGACGAGCGAGACCACCACCACGGTGCGCCAGCCTCGCCGTTCGGTACGGATCTCGGCGATCTTGCCCCACGGCACGTACCGGGTCGCGGCGGCCCGTGCGGCGACGCGTACCAGGCCGTGCTCGGTGGCGTCCACCCCACCGTGACGGCCCAGCTCCGAGAGCACCACGAAGCCGCCCACCGCCGCCAGGGGTAGGAACACCAGGTAGATCCACGGAGAACGGACACCCGAGAACGCGATCGCGAGCACCAGTGCGGTAGCCGCCAGCCCGACCCCGACGCCGATCAGCACGGTCCGGCCCAGCAGCTGCCGCACCGTGGGCCGGTAGCTGGCCAACCGCCTGCCGTTCGGCATGCTCCCTCCCGGGCTGCGCTCGGGCTGATCGTCTCACGGCGGCGGCACAGCCGTACGGATACCGCGCTCTGGCCCCGCGCCGTGTTGCCTGGCCGTGACCTGGACCCTCCGCGAGGCGGACTACCGTGGACCCATGGCCGAGGTGCGTAAGACCGAGGATGAATGGCGTGCCCAGCTCAGTCCACAGGAGTACCGGGTGCTCCGGGAGGCCGGCACCGAGCCGGCGTACACCGGGGAGTACACCGACACCAAGACCCGCGGCGTCTACCGGTGCCGGGCCTGCGGCGCGGAGCTGTTCACCAGCGAGACCAAGTTCGACTCGCACTGTGGCTGGCCGTCGTTCTACTCGCCGTTGGCCGGTGACCGGGTCCGCTACATCTCAGACGACAGCCTCGGCATGCGGCGCACCGAGGTGCGCTGCGCGAGCTGCGACTCGCATCTGGGCCACGTCTTCGAAGGCGAGGGGTACGACACCCCGACCGACCAGCGCTACTGCATCAACTCGATCTCGCTCACCCTGGAGCCGACCGAAGACGCACCCAATTAGGCCCTGTCCTGTCGATCTTGGTCGAGCGAGACGGAGTCCAGGCGGCGTCCGGCAAGGCGCAGGTTCGCCCGGATCCCGGTGTTGGATCCGGGCGGTTCTGCAACGCGGCCGGTCGTCGTCTGGG
>JBOGDE010000241.1:0-8711 GCA_050701695.1 Micromonosporaceae bacterium | reverse complement strand
CGGCAGGGGGTGTCCCGGGCGGTACGCGCGCTGGTCGGCGCCGGCCACTCCGCGCAGCGCGCCGAGCTGTACTACCCGCAGACGCTGGGGCTGAGCACGATGGCCACCTGGTTCGCCGCGGCGGCCCGCGACGCGGAGCCGTTCGACACCGAGGAGCTGCAGCCGCGTACCCGCCGGCACGTACTGTTGGGCCGGCGCTCGGAGCGGTTCGTCCGCGACGCCGACCGGCAGCGCTGGCGGGAGCGGGTGGTCGGCTGGTTCGAAGCCGGCGGCCACGACCTGCTGGTGACCCCGGTGCTGGCCGGCGCCCCGCCGCGCGCGGAGATGTGGTCACGTCGCGGCTGGCAGGCCAACCTGCTCGGCTCGATGCGGTACGCCCCGTACCCCGCCCCGTGGAACGTGGCGGGCCTGCCGGCGATCGCGGTGCCGTCCGGCGTACGGCGCGACGGGCTGCCCGCGGCGGTGCAGATCGTCGGCCCGCCCGGCAGCGAGGAGCGGCTGCTCGCGGTGGCCGCGCAGCTGGAGCAGGCCGCCCCGTGGCGTACCCACGCCCCCGGCTGGCCCCGCCTGGAGAAGCCCGCCGCCCGCGCCAGCTAGCTAGCTGAAGGGTTTGGTCATCATCAGGATGACCACGATGGCCCAGATCAGGGCGGTGAGGCCGGCGGAAGCGGCGACCCGGCCGCGCAGGGAGTCCATCTTGGCTTTGGCGTGGGGATCGGTGGCGATCTCGCCGTCGGAGATCAGGCCGGCGATGGAGCGCAGCGCCGGGGTGGCCACCAGCAGCAGCGCCAGCAGCGCCACCACGGAGAGCGTGATCGAGATGGTCACCCACGGCGTGCCGTAGCTGAACCGGTCCGACAGCGCGGTGGCGCCGATCCCGAATCCGAACACCACTCCGGAGGTGGCGGCGAGCAGCATCGTGGCGCGGGCCGCGCGCCGTACCGCGTCAGCGTCCCGGCGTACCACCGCGCGGAGCCCGAAGAACGGCGCGAGCGTCAGCGGCCCGATCAAGAAGATAGCGGTGAGTACGTGCAGCGTGACTAGCAGTGTCCCCATGGCGGGGAGCTTAAGCGAGCCGGCCAGAGCTGTCGGTGATCAACGCGCGGCGCCGTCGGGGGGTTCGGGGGGTCGTCCCCCCGACAACATGACGGGCGCCCCGGCGAGCGCGCAGCGCGAGCAGGGGGCGCCCAAGCCCGGGCCGGTCGGCGATGACCGGCCCGGCGAACCGGCTCACTCGTTGGGCACGAGCACCCAGAGCACCAGGTAGATGATGAACTGCGGCCCCGGCAGCAGCGTCGAGAGTACGAACAGCAGCCTTACCACGTTCGGTGACATTCCGAACCGCCGCCCCAACCCCGAGCAGACGCCGGCGATCCATCGGTCGTCCCGCGGCCGGACCAGCTTCGCGGCGGGTACCTGGGACTGTGCGGCCATCGCGGTCTCACCCCTCTCGGCCACCGCACCTCGGTGGCCCTCTGACTCGACGGTACGCCGCCGGCGTACCGCCGAAATCAGTCCGGAAGAGGACCCGACCCTGAGTGGCGGGTCAGGGCGGAACCCGGATGCAGTGTGGGTGGGCTCAGCCGGCGAAGGGCTCGATCGAGGCGACCTTGACCTGGATCTCGGCGCCGCTGGGGGCGGTGTAGGACACCGTCTCGCCTGGCTGCCTGCCCAGGATCGCCGCGCCGAGCGCGGACTCCGGGCTGTAGACGGTCAGGTCCGTGGTGGCGGAGATCTCGCGGGAGCCGAGCAGGAACTGCTCCGCGTCGTCCGGGTCGCCGTCGAAGTGCACCGTGACCACGCTGCCGGGGGCGACCACGTCGCTCTTCGGCGCCTCGCCGACCCGGGCCGTACGCAGCAGGTCGGTCAGGTAGCGGATCCGGGCCTCTTCCTTGCCCTGCTCCTCCTTGGCGGCGTGATAGCCGCCGTTCTCCCGCAGATCGCCCTCTTCGCGCCGCTCGTTGATCTCCGCGGCGATCGCCGAACGGTTCGCGATCAGCTCGTCGAGCTCTTTCTTGAGCCGGTCGTGAGCATCCTGGGACAGCCAGGCGCCAGCATCGGTGCGGTCTGTCGTGGACACAGGGAGATCCTCCAGAGGGCGTGACGAGTACAAGGACACAACGTTACCAGCGTGTGCCGTTCGGGAGAGGGCCCCGCGAACCCGCCGGTCAGGTGCCGGCGCGGGCGCAGCCGACCACCTCGCCGGTGACCGGTTCCCGGCTGGTCCTGAGGGTGTACGTCACGGTCACGCTGTCGCTGTCCGGGTCGCCGGCGGGGATGTCCACCTCGGCCCGGCCGACCTCCTCGCCGTTGGCGGCGCGGGCCCGCACGATGCAGGTCGCCGGCTCGCCGCCCGGCTTGTAGACCTGGAACCGGATGGTCACCTGATCGTTCGGCTCGTCGACGTCGAAGGTCAGAACCTTCGGTTGGTACGTCGGGTCACCGTACTGCCGGTAGAGCTGCACCGAGATCCCGAGCCCGGCCACGATCACCGCGATCGTGAGCACCACCGCCACCCAGCGGCGGGTGGGGCGGGGCTCGCGGCGTCGGCCGTACCGCCCGGGTGGAAACTGCGGCTCGTTCGGCATGCGGGGCGGTCCTCCGTGACTTTCTGTCGTACCGGCCGGGCATTCTTTCCGTGTGACCGGCGACATGTCGCAGGGCATCGCCGCTTCGGGCGAGTAAGAGTACGACTTGGTACACGATAGCCGTCGAGGCGAGCCGGTCCGGCGCAGCCCGGCGGCTATCGTGCACCAAGTCGTTAGCACCACGAGGGTACGTGGTCGCAGTCTGAGGAGATCCCCGTGACAGAGCAGCTCCGCCTGATGGCGGTTCATGCCCATCCTGACGACGAGTCCAGCAAGGGCGCCGCGACGATGGCGCGGTACGTCGCCGAGGGCGTCGACGTCCTGGTGGTCACGTGTACCGGTGGGGAGCGCGGCGACGTGCTGAACCCGAAGATGGACCGTCCCGAGGTGTGGCGGGATCTGCCCGAGATCCGGCGTCACGAGATGGAGCGGGCCCGCCAGATCCTCGGAGTGCGGCAGGCCTGGCTGGGCTTCACCGACTCCGGCTATGTCGAGGGCTACACCGAGACCGACCACCTGGAGAAGCTGCCCGAGGACGCGTTCGCCCGCGAGCCGCTGGAGGTGGCGACCGCGCCGCTGGTGCGGCTGATCCGCGAGTTCAAACCGCACGTGGTGACCACGTACGACGAGGACGGCGGCTATCCGCACCCGGACCACATCATGTGCAACAGGGTCTCGGTGGAGGCCTTCGACGCCGCCGGCGACCCGGAGCGGTACAAGGAGTTCGGCGAGCCGTGGCAGCCGATGAAGCTCTATTACCAGATCTCGTTCTCCCGGTCGAAGATCGTCACGCTGCACGAGGCGATGCTCGCCGCGGGGCACGAGTCGCCGTACGCGGAGTGGCTGGACCGGATGAAGGGGCCGTGGGACAAGGGCGACCGGGTCACCACCCGGGTGCCGTGCGCCGACTACTTCGGGGTGCGTGACGACGCGCTGCGCGCCCACGCCACCCAGGTCGACCCCGACGGGCAGTGGTTCGCGGTGCCGATGGAGGTCCAACGGGCGGCCTGGCCGACGGAGGACTACGAGCTGGTCAAGACCACCGTGGAGACCTCGCCCGAAGAAGATGATCTCTTCGCCGGGGTACGCGGCGCGGTTTCCGGCTAACGACGGCGCGGTTTCCGGCTAACGCAGGGGTCGATCGTCCCCAACTGGCACGACTCCGCTGGCGCGCCGGATGGCGATTGCGCGTACGGTGTAGGCATTCATCGCGGCATGCGACGGCTCGGGAGTGTGGTGGGCGGTGCTCGACGCAGCGGCTGTGTGGTGGGGCCCGGCTGTGTTCGCTGAGGATCCGAACAACTTCGGCGACACCCGTTCAGGTGGGTTGGCGGGTCCCCTCGGCCTGTTCATCATCGCGCTGCTCGCGATCGCCACGGTCCTCCTGATCCGCAACATGAACAGCCGGCTGCGCCGGCTCCCTGACCGCTTCCCGTCCCAAGAGGCCGACGCCGACCCTGGACCCGGTGAGCAGCGGCCTGACGGCAACGCGGAAGGGCCCTAGACACACGGTGGCGGGTATGGCGGCGAGTCGTCTGCGCGCGTCCAGCCGGACGCACCGACCCCCTCGACATTCGACGTTGCGCGGAGTGATCACGAGAGCACCGTCCGTGCCTGTGTTGGGGTACGCCCGCCGAGACCACCGCCAGATTCCGTACGTATCGGGTCATCGTGCTCACGCCGCGTATCGCGGCTGGATTCGTCGTCAACTTCCCGGCATCCTGAACGTCCGTGCTTCCACGTGCCGGGAGGCACGCCTTCCCTCCAATTCAGGGAGAGGGGGTGCTGACCGATGCGCGACTCAAGGTGGGACTGACCCTGTGCTGACCACGCGAGAGACGTTGACGCCTCGTGGGTGGCCGGTTCTGGCCCCCACGGAGGCGCCGTCTCGCGTGTATCGCGTTCGACCTGCGCCGACGTCGTGGTTTCCGCCCCGGCGTGCGCGATGCTCTCAGCGTGTGATGCTCGCCGCCGTGAGCATGGCGGGAGCGGTCACGTGACGACCGTGAGGGAGGCGCTGCGACAGCTGCCGACGCGACTGCGCCGGCGGGTCGGCGTGGTCGTGCTGGTGGGACTGGTCGCGGCTGGCGTCTCGGCCGCGCTCGCCTCCGCGTTGCCGTCGTGGCTCGCGGCAGTGACCGCGGTGGGGCTGGTGGCGGCCGCGCAGGTCGTCGAGCTCCGGATCCGGATCGGCAGCGAACGCCACAGCTTCGGCTGGGGCGAAGCGGCGCTGGTGATCGTCTTCGGGCTGGTGTCGACCGCGTGGGTGCCGCTGGTGGTGCTGACGGGTGTCATGGCCGGGAGGCTGTTGAACCGGCGGCCCTTGATCAAGTCCGCTTACACGGCGGCGACCCTCACGATCGGAGCGGCCTGCGCGGCGCTGGTGCTGGGGCTGGGGCTGCCGCGGGTAGGAGGCCTGACTCCGCTGACCGCGACGGTCGCGCTGGTGATCTGCCTCGCGGTGCTGGTCTACTCCGCCGTCAGCACGGTCCTGGTGGCCGGTGTGGTCGCGGCGGCGAGCGGCAGCAGCTTCGCCGAGGTGGTGACCCGCGGCCTGGGGATCAACGCCCTGATGACGGTCGGCAACACCGCTGTCGGGCTGCTCGTGGTCTCCCTGGGCTTGACGGATGTGCGGTGGCTGGTCGCCGTACCACCGCTGCTGTGGTTGCTGAACGAGGCCTACAACGCACGGCTGCGGGCCGGTGAGGAACGGCGGGCGTGGCAGGAGCTCGCCGACGCCACCCACCGGCTCAACCTGCTCGACCGGTGCCAGGTGGTGGGCGCGGCGGTACGCAGCGCCTTCCGGCTCTTCTCGCCCGACGCGGTGGAGGTCGTCGCCGGGGGCCGCACCATGATCGGTACGCCCGATGGCGAGGTGCTGGAGCGGGCCGAGGACGACATACCGGCCACCGGCCACGTGATCGGGCGGCCGTTGACCGTGGGCGGGGAGCGCGTCGGGGAGCTGCTGCTGCGCTTCCACCAGAAGGTCAATCTCAGCGAACGCGAGCAGTTGGCGCTCTCGGCGTTCGCCGACGCGCTGGGCGCCGCGCTGCAGAACGCCTCCACCCACGCCACACTGCGCGAGATGGCCGACCGCAAGTCCTACGAGGCGGCGCACGACCCGCTGACCGGCCTGGCCAACCGGACCCGCCTCCTGGAGTACGGGGAGCACGCGCTGCGGTCCCTCGCCGACTCCGGGCGCGGCTCGCACGTGGCGCTGCTGCTGTTCGACCTCAACCACTTCAAGGACGTCAACGACGCGCTCGGTCACGCCGCCGGCGACCAGCTGCTGCAGGCCACCGCCAACCGGCTCGCCGAGCTGACCGAGCCCGACGAGCTGCTGGCGCGGCTGGGCGGCGACGAGTTCGCGCTGGTGATCACGTCGATGCCGGAGACCGCGTCTCCGATCGAGCACGCCGCCGGGCGGGGCCGGGAGCTGGTGAGCACGCTGATCATGCCGACCGAGGTGGCCGGCGTGGCACTGTCGGTGGAGGCGTCGGTCGGGGTGGTGACCGTACCGGCCGGCAGCTGCGACATGACCGAGCTGCTGCGCCGCGCCGACGTCGCGATGTACCAGGCCAAGCGCAGCGGCCGGGCGATCGCCGCGTACGACAGCAGAAGAGACGGCGCCAGCACCGACCGGCTGGCGCTGGTCGCCGAGCTGCGCGACGCGCTCGCTGCCGACGACCAGTTGGTGCTGGAGCTGCAACCGGCCGTCGACCTGGTCACCGGCGCGCCGATCGGGGCCGAGGCGCTGGTCCGGTGGCACCACCCGCGGCGCGGCCTGCTGCCGCCGGCCGAGTTCATCGGCGTGGTGGAGCAGAGCGAGCTGGTCGGCCCGTTCACCCGGTACGTGATCGACCGCGCCCTGGCGCTCGCCGCGTCCTGGGAGGCCGAAGGGCTGCGCGTGCCGATCGCGGTCAACCTCTCCGCCCGCAGCCTGCTCGACCGGCGGCTGCCCACCGAGGTCGCCGAGCTGCTGGGCCGGCACAAGGTGGCCGCCGAACGGCTCGTACTCGAGATCACCGAGACCGTGATGATGACCGAGCTGGACGTGATCGACGACGTGCTGGGCGCGCTGCGCGAGATCGGCACCCAGCTGGCCGTGGACGACTTCGGCACCGGCTACTCGTCGCTGACGTTCCTGGCGCGGTTCCCGGTGCACGAGGTGAAGGTGGACCGGGCCTTCGTCACCCGGATGATCGACTCGCCCGAAGCGCGGGCCATCGTACGGTCCACTGTGGAGCTTGCCCGGGCGCTGGACCTGCGGGTGGTCGCCGAGGGTGTGGAGACCGCCGAGCAGCGCGCCGCGCTGGCCGAGATGGGCTGCCACGCCGCGCAGGGCTACCACTTCTTCGCGCCGATGCCCGCCGAGAAGGCCAGCCCGGTGCTCTGGACCCTGCTGCGCTCCGCCGAGGCGCGTGGCGCTCAGGTGATCCGCCTGTCCCGCGGCGCCAGCCAGGGCGAGTAGCCCGCCGCTCAATCCGGTGCGGGCGCTTGTGAGAGGCTGGCTGGGTGAACCGGCTGCGCGAGGCCACCTCCCCGTACCTGCTGCAGCACGCCGACAACCCGGTGGAGTGGTGGGAGTGGGGTGAGCCGGCGTTCGCCGAGGCGCGGCGGCGGGACGTGCCGTTGCTGATCTCCGTGGGGTACGCGGCCTGCCACTGGTGCCACGTGATGGCGCACGAATCCTTCGAGGACTCCGAGGTGGCGCGGCTGGTCAACGCGTACACCGTGCCGGTGAAGGTGGACCGTGAGGAGCGGCCCGACGTCGACGCGGTCTACATGACCGCCACCCAGGCGATGACCGGACAGGGCGGCTGGCCGATGACCGTGTTCGCCACCCCGGACGGGGAGCCCTTCTTCTGCGGTACGTACTTCCCGCGGGACAACTTCATCCGGCTGCTGGAGTCGATCGACAACGCCTGGCGGGAGCAGCGGGATGCCGTACACCGGCAGGGGCGGCTGGTGGTCGAGGCGATCGACGGGGTACGCCCGGCCGCGGCCGAGAAACCGCTGACCGCCGAGCTGCTCGACGCGGCGGCGGCGCGGCTGGTGCGTGAGCACGACCGGGTCAACGGCGGCTTCGGCGGGGCGCCGAAGTTTCCACCGAGCATGTGCCTGGAGTTCCTGCTGCGGCACCACGCCCGTACCGGCGCGGCGGACAGTCTCGCGGTGGTACGGCACACCTGCGAGCGGATGGCACGCGGCGGCATGTACGACCAACTCGCCGGCGGCTTCGCCCGCTACAGCGTCGATGCGGAGTGGGTGGTGCCGCACTTCGAGAAGATGCTCTACGACAACGCGCTGCTGCTGCGGGTCTACAGCCACCTGTGGCGCGACACCGGGGACCCGCTGGCACGCCGGGTCGCTGGCGAGACGGCGCGTTTCCTGATCGACGAGCTGACCACGCCCGAGGGCGGGTTCGCCTCGGCACTGGACGCGGACACCGACGGCGTGGAGGGCGCGACGTACGCGTGGACGCCGGCGCAGCTGCGCGACGTGCTCGGCGAGCCCGACGGCAAGTGGGCCGCCGAGCTGCTGGCGGTCACCGGCACCTTCGAACGCGGCACGAGCGTGCTGCAGCTGCTCACCGACCCCGACGACCCGGCGCGCTGGGCCCGGGTACGGCCGGCCCTGCTCGCCGCCCGGCGGCAACGCCCGCAACCCGCCCGCGACGACAAGATCGTCACCGCCTGGAACGCCCTGGCTGTCACCGCCCTTCTGGAGTACGCCCGGATCGCCCGCGCCCTCACCCCTGCCGGCTCCGGGCAAGATCGCCAGTCTGGGTCCGATGGTGAAGCCGGATTCCATGTCCGTACCCAGAACGACGATCTTGGTGCCCCGGACGGCGCGGCGGAGCGGGCCGAGGGGGCTGCCAACCGGGCGGCGGAGCTGCTGGCGTCGCTGCACCTGGTGGACGGGCGGCTGCGGCGGGCCTCGCGGGACGGCCGGGTGGGGGAGCCGGCCGGCGTGCTGGAGGACTACGGGACCACCGCCGAGGCGTTCTGCGCGATGCACCAGGCGTCGGGGGAGGGGATCTGGCTGGAGCGCGCGGGCGCCCTGCTGGACACCGCGCTGGCCCGGTTCGCCACCCCGGACGGCGGGTTCTACGACACCGCG
>JBOGDE010000240.1:0-8712 GCA_050701695.1 Micromonosporaceae bacterium | reverse complement strand
GTGCTGGCGTTCGCCGCCGGCGCGGGCCGGCTGGGCGGCGGGCTCGGCGGGTTCGCGCTGCTGGCGCTCGGGTTGGGGGTACACACCGCGTACCAGCGCGGCACGCTGCTGCGGCAGATCGCGCACAGCAATCCGGACGTACCGGCGATCGCGTACGCCACCGCGGACGCGCTGCACGCCGCCGGCCTGATCGACCAGGGCGCCCAGGCCTTCACCATGGCCCCGGACGGATCCGGTGCCTGGCAGTTCCACCTCACCGGCGCCGACGCCGCCAGCTCCGCGACGTACGCCACCGCGCTGGACGAGGTGCTCTCCGCGCCCGCCGACCCCCGCTACCTGATCGGCCGGTACGTCCTCGACGCCCCGGGGCCAGGCTGGTGGCGCACCCTGTGGGCCGGCAACAGGTTCCCGCGCCGGGAGAACGCCGTGATCTACCACGCGCTGCCGTCGGTGCTGGGCGAGCACAGGCGCCGTGCCGATGCATACCGCAAGACATGGCGGCGCTGGGTGAGCGACTGGGACGCGCCGATCTACACCCGCAACCCCGAGGGGTCGCTGCTGCTGGCGTCGCGGCGCGGGCTCTCGCCGCTCGACGTACACACCTCGTTGCGGTTGACCTGGGAGTGAGGCCTACAGTGCCCAGGTGGCCAGCATCGAACGGCTCCGTGCCGACCACGCCGACCGGCTACTCGCCTTCGAGCGGGAGAACCGGGAGTACTTCGCTGCCTCGGTGCCGGACCGGGGCGACGCCTACTTCGCCGAGTTCGCCCAGCAGCTCCAGGCCCGGCTCGCCGAGCAGGACGCCGGGGTCTGCCGGTTCCATCTGGTGGTCGACGTCGACGGTGCGGTGCTGGGGCGGGTCAACCTGCTCGACCTGGCCGACGGTGCCGCGGAGCTGGGATACCGGATCGCGAAACGCGCCGCCGGCCGCGGCCTGGCCACCGAGGCGGTACGCCAGGTGTGCGAGGTGGCGCGCACGGCGTACCGGCTGAGTGGTCTGTGGGCGGTCACCACGCTGGACAACGCCGCCTCCCGTACGGTGCTGGCGCGTACCGGTTTCGAGCCCACCGGGGAGCTGGAGGTCGGCGGCCGGCCAGGAATCCGGTACGCCCGTCAGCTGTGAGCGCGCAGGTCGTAGCGCCAGTCGTTGCAGCGGATCGGATTGCCGGGCGGGTACTCGAAGTCGTCTTCGCCGAGCAGGGTGAATCCGAGTTTGCGGCAGATCGCATTGGACGGCGCGTTTTCGATCTTGGGGAAGGCGTGCAGGTAGCGGTGCCGAGCAACCGGCCGCAACAGGGCGATCAACTCGCGGGTGGCGGCGACCGCGATCCACCGGCCCTGGTACTCCGGCAGCACCTGCCAGCCGGTCTCGTACACCATGCTGCCGCGCCACTCCTTCTCCCAGTAGCCGACGCTGCCGGCCGGCTCGGGCAGCCGGATGCTGAACATCCGGCCTACCGACGCGTCGGTCATCGCGACGTACCGGTGATGCCGGGACACCAGCTTCTCCTCGGGTTCCGGCCCGCCGAGATAGCGCGTCATCTCGGGAGTGTTCTTGCGCCGCAACAGCTCCAGGTCATCCTCGGCCCACTGCCGGAGCTGGAGCGCCGTCACGGCTGCTCCGGGGTCATCCGGAAGGTGTAGTACGCCACCGTCCAGCCGTCCCTGGTCAGCTCCTTGCGGCGCACCGTCTCCACCGCGAACCCCTCCTCGGCAGCCAGGCGTTTCAGGTACGCCAGGTCGCCGGAGCTGCCGAAGCAGATCAGCATCCGGCCACCGGGCGTCAGGTGGGCGCGGGCACCGCGGAAGAACGCGGTCATCGCCTGGTAGTTCTCGTCGGTGCTGGCCCGCTCCAGCAGGTCCCGCGGCGCGAACCAGCGGAACGGCGGGTCGAAGATCATCAGGTCGAACAGTCCGGTGACGTCGGCGTACACGTCGCTGTGCCGTACGGTCACCCGCTCCGCAACGCCGTTACGAGCGGCGTTGTCACGGGCCGCCTGCAGCGCGACCGGGTTGACGTCGACGGCTAGCACGTCACGCGACGCCGATGCCGCGAGGATGGCGTTGACCCCGCAGCCAGTGCCCATGTCGAGCACCCGGTCGCTCTCGCGTACCTCGGCCAGCACGGTCTCGCCGAGCAGGTGCGACATCGGGTTGATCGGGTGCACCTGCGGCGGCACCACCAGGGTGCGCCCCAGGAAGTCGAAGGTCCGGGCCTCGGCTCCCTCGGTGCGCGTCATCCGGTAGGCGTCCTCGTGCCAGCGGCGCACCCGCTCGGCGTACTCGGCGGAGACCGACGGCGTGTACCCGGATTCCGTCATGGCCGCACCGTAACCGATGATGTTCGGTCGACCACATCAGGGCGCGGCGGGTGGGGCGCCGGGGAGAGTATGGCGTGGTGACAGGTCAGACCACCGCGCCGCCAGCCCACCATACGGTCGTGGAGCGCTCCGAGCTGGTACTCGGCGTCGTGCTGGCGGTGCTCTCGGGCGTCGCGGTCGCGGTGCAGTCCCGGATCAACGGCGAGCTGGGGGTACGCCTCGGCGACGGCGTGCTGGCCGCGGTGATCTCGTTCGGTGGCGGCCTGCTGCTGATGCTGGTGCTGGTACCGCTGGTGCCGCGCGCCCGTACCGGGGTGGCGAAGCTGCGCGAGGCGCTGCGAGACCGCCGGATCCTGCTGTGGCAGTGCCTGGGCGGTTTCGGCGGCGCCACGCTGGTGGCCACCCAGGGGCTGACTGTCGGGACGCTCGGGGTGGCGCTGTTCGTGGTCGCGGTGGTGGCTGGTCAGACCGGCTCCAGCCTGCTGGTGGACCGGGCCGGGCTGGGTCCGGCCGCGGCGCGCGCCCTGACCTGGCCCAGGATGATCGGCGCCGGCCTGACCATCCTGGCGGTCGGCTGGGCGATGTCGGGACGGTTCGACGGCGGAGTCGCGTGGTGGCTGATCGTGCTGCCGTTGCTGGCCGGATGCGCGATCGCGGTGCAGCAGGCGGTCAACGGGCGGGTGCACGGCGTCGCGCACAGCGCACTGACCACCACCCTGCTGAACTTCACCACCGGCACCAGCCTGCTGGTGCTGATCTGGTTGCTGCAGCGGCCGTTCCACGCCCCGAGCGGCGTACTGCCCGGCGAGTGGTGGCTCTACGTCGGCGGCCCGATCGGGGTGGTGTTCATCGCGATCGCCGCCCTGGTGGTGCGCTGGACCGGCATCCTTATGTTCGGCCTGGCCACGATCGCGGGCCAGCTGATCGGCGCGGTGCTGCTCGACGTGCTGGTACCGGCGCCGGGTGCCACGCTCGCCACCACGACCGTGCTGGGTGCGGCGCTCACCCTGGTCGCGGTCGGCGTCGCGGCGCTGCCCGGCGGCCCGGTACGCCGAACGGCCCTCCCGACCACCGAGTGAGCGCGCCGAGCGGTCAGCCTCCCGGTCACACCCGGCTGATGATCTCCGTGCCGTACGCGGACAACGTCTTGTCCTTCTCGTCGTGCATCAGGTAGATCGAGAAGTTGTCCACGCCCAGCTCGGCGAGCTGCTGCAGCCGGTCCACATGCGCGGAGGCGGGGCCGAGCAGGCAGAACCGGTCCACGATGGCGTCCGGTACGAAGTCCGTCGACGGGTTGCCCGCCTTTCCGTGGTGTGAGTAGTCGTATCCCTTGCGACCCTCGATGTAGTCGGTGAGGGCATGCGGCACCGGGCCGTCCTTGCCGTACCGGGCCACCAGGTCCGCGACGTGGTTGCCGACCATGCCTCCGAACCAGCGCAGCTGGTCCCGCTGGTGCGCCAGGTCCTCTCCCACGTACGCCGGCGCCGCGACGCAGATGGTGATCGTCGAAGGGTCGCGCCCGGCCTCGGCGGCGGCCCGTTTCACCGACTCGATGGTCCAGCGGGCGATGTCGGGGTCGGCGGTCTGCAGGATGAAGCCGTCGGCCCGCTCCCCCACCAGCTTCAGCGCCTTCGGCCCGTACGCCGCCATCCAGATCTCGAGCTTGCCGTCGCGTACCCAGGGGATCGTGATCGTGGTGTCGTTCATGGTGGCCTCGCGGCCCTCGGCGAGCTCCTTGATCACGTGCATCGCCTCGCCGAGGTACGCCAGCGTCGCGGGCTTGTTGCCGATCACCCGATTCGCGGAGTCGCCGCGCCCGATGCCGCAGACCGTACGGTTGCCGTACATGTCGTTGAGGGTGGCGAACAACGACGCGGTGACCGACCAGTCGCGGGTGCTGGGGTTGGTCACCATCGGACCGACCTTCAACGACACCGTCGAGGAGAGCACCTGCGAGTAGATCACGAACGGCTCCTGCCACAGCACACACGAGTCGAACGTCCAGCCGTAGTCGAAGCCGCAGTCCTCGGCTGACTTCATCCCGTTGACCACGTCCCAGGCCGGTGGGTCGGTCTGCAGCACCACGCCAAAGTCCATCGTCGCCTCCGGATCAGATCAGGTACTGGCTGAGGTCGCGCTGCAGGAACTGCCCGTGGCTGGTGGCGCCGTGGAACGCGTTGTCGGCGACCACCACCCGCCCCCGGGACAGCACGGTGGAGACCCTGCCGGTGATCTGCAGCCCCTCGTACGCCGAGTAGTCGACGTTCATGTGGTGCGTGGCCGCGGACAGAGTCTGGGTCGCGGTCGGGTCGTAGACCACGATGTCGGCGTCCGAGCCGGGCGCGATCACACCCTTGCGCGGGTACAGCCCGAACATCCGGGCCGGCGTGGTGGACGCGACCTCCACCCAGCGTGCCAGGGACAGCTCTCCGCGTACCACCCCCTGGTGCAGCAGGTCCATCCGGTGCTCGACGCCCGGCAGCCCGTTGGGGATCTTCGAGAAATCGCCGCGTCCCATCTCCTTCTGGTCCTTGAAGCAGAACGGGCAGTGGTCGGTGGAGACCACGGACAGGTCGTTGGTGCGCAGCCCGCGCCACAGTGTGTCCTGTTCCTGAGCGGGGCGCAGCGGCGGCGAGCAGACGTACTTGGAGCCTTCGAAGTCAGGCTCGGCCATGTTGTCCAGCGACAGGTACAGGTACTGCGGGCAGGTCTCGGCGAACATGTTCTGCCCCGCGTCGCGGGCGTTGCGGACCGCGGCCAGAGCCGGCTCGGAGGACAGGTGCACGATGTAGAGCGGCGCCCCGGTGACCTTCGCCAGTACGCCCGCCCGGTGCGTGGCCTCGCCCTCCAGCTCCGCCGGCCGGGTCAGCCCGTGGTGCACCGGGTCGGTACGCCCGGCAGCCAGTGCCTGTGCCACCAGCTGGTCGATCGCGATGCCGTTCTCGGCGTGCATCATGATCAGCGAGCCGTTCTCCGCGGCGCGCTGCATCGCCAGCAGGATCTCCCCGTCGGTGGCGTAGAAGACCCCCGGGTACGCCATGAACATCTTGAAGCTGTTCACCCCGGCCGCCACGCACGCGTCCATCTCCTTGAGGGTGCCCTCGTTGACGTCGGAGATGATCATGTGGAAGCCGTAGTCGATGGCGCAGTTGCCGTCGGCCTTCTCGTGCCACCTGTCCAGTGTGGACAGCAGGGTCTGCCCCTTCGGCTGCACCGCGAAGTCGATGATCGTGGTGGTGCCGCCCCACGCCGCGGCGGTGGTGCCGGTGCCGAAGGTGTCGTGGGAGTGCGTACCCCCGAAAGGCATTTCCATATGGGTGTGTACGTCGATCCCGCCGGGCAGCACGTACTTGCCGTCGGCGTCGATCACCCGTTCGGCGCCGTCCACCCAGGCCCGGGTGAGCCCGGCGTCGGGGGCGGCCAGCGCCACGATCTTCTCGCCGTCGACCAGTACGTCAGCGGTGTGGGAGCCGGTCGCGGACAGCACTGTGCCGCCGCGGATCACTATGGTCATCTCGCCCTCCGAATCACGGTGCGGTCACCATCACGGTGTGGCCCAGCATCACGGTGCGGCCAGCGGGCCGTACGTGTCGGGGCGCCGGTCCCGGTAGAAGGCCCACAGATCACGTACCTCCGCCAGCAGCTCCATGTCGAGGTCTCGCACCAGCACCTCCTCCTCGGTGTCGGAGGCGGCGTCCCCGACCAGCTGGCCGCGGGGATCGACGAAGTAGGACTGCCCGTAGAACTCGTTGTCGCCGAGCGGCTCCACCCCGATGCGGTTGATCGCGCAGATGAAGTACTCGTTGGCCACCGCGGCGGCCGGCTGCTCCAGCCGCCACAGGTACTCCGAGAGGCTGCGGCTGGTCGCCGACGGGTTGAACACGATCTTCGCCCCGGCGAGCCCCAGTGCCCGCCAGCCTTCGGGGAAGTGGCGTTCGTAGCAGATGTAGACGCCGATCCGCCCCACCGCGGTGTCGAACACCGGGTAACCCAGGTTGCCGGGCTTGAAGTAGAACTTCTCCCAGAACCCCTTCACCTGCGGGATGTGTTGCTTGCGGTACTTGCCGAGGTACGTGCCGTCGGCGTCGATCACCGCGGCGGTGTTGTAGTAGACGCCCGGCTGCTCCCGCTCGTAGATCGGGACGATCAGCACCAGGTTGTGCTGCCGCGCCACCTCACACATCAGCTGTGTGGTGGGGCCGTCCGGGATCGCCTCGCTGGTGGAGTAGTAGTCCGCGTCCTGCACCTGGCAGAAGTACGGGCCGTAGAACAGCTCCTGCAGGCAGACCACCTGTGCGCCCTGCGAGGCGGCGGTGCCGATGTGGGCCACAGCGTTCTTGATCATGGATTCCTTGTCGCCGGTCCACTTCTGCTGGACCAGAGCGGCGCGCACGATCTCAGGCACTGGCCTCTCCTTCCTGTACGGCGACCACGGGTGCGGTGGCGGGTCTGATCCGCAGCAGCACCAGGTAGACCAGGAACGCCACCACGATCCCCACCACCCAGCTGTAGTCGTAGAGCCCCTTGAGGAACGGGAGCAGCCCCGCCTCCGGGAACGGCCCGTTGCCCGGCGCCGAGTACGCCCCGCCGACCGCGAGCACCGCACCGGCCACGGTGGCGGTCACCGCCTGCCAGCTCCACCCACCATCGAACCAGTACCTCCCGGCTTCCCGGTACAGGTCGGTCAGCTTCAGCTGGGTACGGTCGATCAGCCAGTAGCCGGCGATCAGCACGCCCGCCACCGCCGCGAGCACGCCGCCGTAGAACTGCAGCCAGGCGAAGATGTAGACGTTCGGGTTGGTCAGCAGCTCCCAGGGCATGATCAACACACCGATGACCCCTGTGATCAGGCCGCCGGTACGGAAGTTGACCAGCTTCGGGAACGCGTTGGAGAAGTCGTACGACGGGCTCACCACGTTCGCCGCCAGGTTGGTGGAGATGGTCGCGATGATCAGGATCACCAGACCGACGAACACCGCCACCGGGCTGGAGAACTTGGTGGTCAGCGTCACCGGATCCCAGATCGGCGCGCCGTACACCACGGCGCTGCCGGAGGTGATCAGGATCGACAGCAGCGCGATCAGCGACATCGACGTCGGCAGCCCGATCACCTGGCCCACCGCCTGGGTACGTTGCCCCGCCCCGAAGCGGGTGAAGTCCGGCATGTTCAGCGACAGCGTCGCCCAGAACGCGATCATCCCCATCAGCGCCGGTGCGAACTTCGCCCAGAACGCTGGCCCCCAGCCCAGCTCCGACGGCTGCGCCAGGATCGGCCCGATCCCGCCGGCGGCGGACAACATCCACACCAGCAGCCCTACCAGCGCGACCACCATCAGCGGCGCGGCCCAGTTCTCAAACCACTTCACCGCGTTCATGCCGCGCCAGATGATCACCATCTGGACCACCCAGAACAGCGCGAACGACAGCCACAACGTCCACGGCTGGCCGGCCAGGCTGCTCGCGCCCAGCCAGCCCTCCCCTGCCAGGCTGCCGATCACCGCGTGCGTCGCCTGTCCCCCGATCCAGGTCTGGATACCGAACCAGCCACAGGCGACGAACGCGCGCAGCAGCGCCGGCAGGTTGGCGCCGCGTACCCCGAAGAAGGCCCGCGCGAAGACCGGGTACGGGATGCCGAACTTGGTGCCGACGTGGCTGTTGAGCAGCATCGGCACCAGCACGATCAGATTGCCCAAGGTGATGGTGATGAAGGCCTGCAGCCAGTTCATCCCGATCGTGATCAGCCCGGACGCGAGCAGGTAGCTGGGGATGCAGAAGGCCATCCCGACCCACAGCGCCGCGTAGTTGTACGTGGTCCAGGTGCGTTCCGCCAACGGAGTCGGCGCCAGCTCGTCGTTGTAGTACGGACTGTCCGCGATCTGCGACCGGTCGGTCAGCTCCACGCGCCCGTCGGGGTGGACCTGCTCCACGGCCGCCCCGGAGGCCGGCTTCTCGAATGCCATATCGCATCGTGGGAGTACGGCGCGCCGGGCCGGCAGTGGCAAAGTGTCCAGGATCACCGCCCTGACTGGACAGGTTGTCGGCAGCGCTACGGGGCCGCGCCGGGGTGGCTGGCCTCCCGCGCCAGCAGCGCCACATGCAGCGACAGCACCGACTCCGGGTCGTCCAGGCGTACCCCGAGCAGCTGCTGGATCCGGGCCAACTGCTGGTAGTACGCCGTCCGCGAGGTGTGCGCGGCGGCGGCCGCCGCGGACTTGTTGCCGCCGTGTTCGCAGAACCCCCGCAGCACCTCCAGCAGCCGGGCGCCCTGCGGGTGCCGCCCGTCCAGCAGCGGCCCCAGCTCCCGGTCCACGAACGCGACCAGCCGCTCGTCGTCGTAGAGCAGGTGCAGCAGACCCCGCAACCGTACGTCGGCGAGCCGGTGCACCGGCTG
>JBOGDE010000239.1:0-8771 GCA_050701695.1 Micromonosporaceae bacterium | reverse complement strand
TCACCGCTGAGCCTTCCCGTCGAGCACGGTCGGCTCGCCCCGCAGGAACGTCGCCACGACCGTGCCCGGCAGCTCCATCCCGGCGTACGGGGTGTTGCGGCTGCGGCTGGCCAGTGCGGTCGGGTCGACCCTCCAGCGCGCGGCCGGGTCGACCAGGGTCAGGTTGGCCGGTACGCCGGGCGCCGGGTCGCGGCCGTGGTCGGCGAGCCCGGCGATCCGGGCGGGGCGGCGCGACATCCGTTCCGCGATGCCGTCCCAGCCCAGCTCGTCACCGACGGTGTCGAGCACGATCGACAGCGCGGTCTGCAGCCCCAGCATGCCGGGGCGGGCGTACCCCCACTCGCATTCCTTGTCCTCGACGGCGTGCGGGGCGTGGTCGGTGGCGACCACGTCGATCACACCCTCGATCAGCGCGGAGCGCAGTGAGGTGACGTCCTCGCTGCCGCGCAGCGGCGGGTTCACCTTGAACACCGGGTCGTACGTCGCCGCCCGGCCGTCGTCGAGCAGCAGGTGGTGCGGGCACACCTCGGCGGTAACCTGCCAGCCCTTGGACTTCGCCCAGCGCAGGATCTCCACGGAGCCCGCGGTGGAGACGTGGCAGACGTGCAGCCGGCTTCCGACGTGGCCGGCGAGCAGCGCGTCGCGGGCGATGATGGCCTCCTCGGCGACCGCCGGCCAGCCGGTGAGCCCGAGCCGCGCCGACTCGACGCCCTCGTGCATCTGGGCACCGATGGTGAGCCGGGGCTCCTCGGCGTGCTGCGCGATCACCCCGTCGAACGCCTTGACGTACTCCAGGGCGCGGCGCATCAGGCGGGGGTCGGATACGCAGTGCCCGTCGTCGGAGAAGATCGTGACCCGCGCGGCGGAGGTCGCCATCGCGCCCAGCTCGGCGAGCCGCTCCCCCGCCAGCCCGACGCTGACCGCGCCGATCGGCGCTACGTCGACCAGCCCCGCCGCCCGGCCCAGCCGGTAGACCTGCTCGACCACCCCGGCGGTGTCGGCGACCGGGTCGGTGTTCGCCATCGCGCAGACCGCCGTGTAGCCGCCCAGCGCGGCGGCCCGGCTGCCGGTCTCCACGGTCTCGGCGTCCTCCCGGCCCGGCTCCCGCAGGTGGGTGTGCAGATCGACCAGCCCGGGCAGCGCGATCAGCCCGTCGGCGTCGACCGTGGTGGCGCCGGCCGCCGACAGCTTCCCGCCGACCTCGGCGACCGTACCGCCGCCGATCAGGATGTCCTGTGGCGCGGCGTCGAGAATCCGGGCGCCCTTGATCAGTGTCTTCATGAGTTCTCCTCCGGGCGTCCGCCGAGCATCAGGTAGAGCACCGCCATCCGTACGCTGACCCCGTTGCTGACCTGCTCCACGATGGTCGAGCGGGGTGAGTCGGCCACCTCGGGGGTGATCTCCATGCCCCGGTTCATCGGTCCGGGGTGCATCACGATCGCCGACTCGGGCAGCAGCGCCATTCGCCGCCCGTCGAGGCCGTACCGGCGGGCGTACTCGCGGGCCGACGGGAAGTACGAGTCGTTCATCCGTTCCCGCTGCACCCGCAGCATCATCACCACGTCCTGCTTGGGCAGTACGGCGTCCAGGTCGTAGGAGACCTCCGCCGGCCAGGCGCCGACCCCGACCGGGAGCAGCGTCGGCGGGCTGACCAGGGTGACATGGGCGCCGAGGGTGTGCAGCAGCAGCACGTTGGAGCGGGCCACCCGGCTGTGCAGCACGTCGCCGACCACCGCCACCCGCAGCCCGTCCAGCCGACCGGTGCGGTGCCGCATCGTGTACGCGTCGAGCAGCGCCTGGGTGGGGTGTTCGTGGGTGCCGTCGCCGGCGTTGAGCACGCTGCCGGAGATCCAGCGAGCGAGCCGGTGCGGTGCGCCGGACTCGGAGTGCCGGATCACCACCGCGTCGGCGCCCATCGCCTGCAGGGTGAGCGCGGTGTCCTTGAGGCTCTCCCCCTTCGACACGCTGGAGCCCTTCGCGGCGAAGTTGATCACGTCGGCGGAGAGCCGCTTGGCGGCCGCCTCGAACGAGATCCGGGTACGCGTGGAGTCCTCGTAGAACAGGTTGACCACGGTACGGCCGCGCAGGGTGGGCAGCTTCTTCACCTCGCGGCCGGCCATCGCGGCGTCCAGCTGCGCGGCCGTGTCCAGCACCAGCGTGGCGGTCTCGCGGTCCAGGTCGGCCGCGGAGAGCAGGTGCCGGATCATGACGCCGCCCCCTTCTCGATCAGTACGGCGTCGGTGCCGTCCACCTCGTGCAGCTGCACCTTGACCGACTCGGTGAGCGCGGTGGGCAGGTTCTTGCCGACGTAGTCGGCCCGGATCGGGAGTTCGCGGTGGCCGCGGTCGACCAGGACCGCCAGCTGCACCTGCCGGGGCCGCCCCAGGTCGTTCAGCGCGTCCAGCGCGGCCCGTACGGTGCGCCCGGAGAACAGCACATCGTCGACCAGGATCACCCGCTGCCCGTCGATGCCGCCGGGCGGCAGCTCGGTGGGGCCGAGCGCCCGGGTGCCGCGCAGCCGCAGGTCGTCCCGGTAGAGGGTGATGTCCAGGGTGCCGGTCGGTACGGTGACCGACTCGAAAGTGTGAATCCGCCGCGCCAGCCGTACGGCCAGCGGCGCGCCGCGAGTGGGGATGCCGAGCAGCACGGTCTGCGCCGCACCGCGGGTCTTCTCGAGGATCTGATGCGCGATGCGATCGACGATGCGAGCGATGTCAGCCTCGCTGAGAATCACCCGGCTGTCGGCGGGATCTACCTCGCCAAGCGGTGAAACCTGCTGATTTTGGGCAGGAAACGGCACACTATCGGCCATTCCAGACTCCTTCCCCGCCTCACGGGACGGGTCGTTAAAGGACGTCGGACTACGGTCCGTGCGGGCGTACCCGTGGACCACCAGCAGCCTAACAAGCGGAGCGTGTTCACCCGGCCGGGACACGGTGTACTCCCCGTCACGTAACGCCCGTGACCTGCGGTTTTCCCCCGTTGGAGATAACGCAGGGGTAACCGGGTCTTGACCGGGTGTGGCCCAGCCCCGTACCGTCACGCTCCGTAGCGAGTGCTGGGGTTAACGCCCTAGCTACGTGACTGGGAGAATCCGCATGCCGTCTGAGTACGCCAAAGCCCTCGGGGCCCGCCTGCGCGCCATCCGCCAGCAGCAGGGTCTGTCACTGCAGGGTGTCGAGGAGAAGTCGAGTGGCAAATGGAAGGCCGTGGTGGTCGGCTCGTACGAGCGCGGCGACCGTGCGGTAACCGTTGCCCGGCTCTCCGACCTGGCCGAGTTCTACCGGGTTCCGGTGGCCGAACTGCTGCCCGAGGGCGGCGGGGTGCGCCAGGAGTCGGCCGGCAAGATCGTGCTGGATCTGGAGCAGCTCTACGAGCACACCGTCGACGAGCTCGCCCCGGTGGCGCGGTACGCCCGCGCCATCCAGCTGCAGCGCGGCGACTACAACGGCCGGGTGCTGTCGATCCGCGCCGATGATCTGCGCGCGCTGGCCATCGTGTTCGACACCTCGCCGTCGGGCCTGGTCGAGCAGCTCACCGAGTACGGCGTGCTGGTCACCGACTCCCCGCGGTCGCGCTTCCCGTCGTAACCGAGCTTCCCGTCGTAACCGACGCGGCGTCCACGAAAGCCCCCGGCCGGTCCTGGTGATCGGCTCGGGGGCTTTCTGCGCGGGTACGGCGGCTACAGCTTCAGTTTCATGCCTTCGTGGCTGGCCACGAAGCCCAGCCCGAGATAGAACCGGTGGGCATCCTGGCGTGACTTGTCCGTGGTCAGCTGCACCAGCGCGCAGCCCCGCAGCTTGGCCGCCTCGATCGCCCAGTTCATCAGCTCGCGCCCCAGGCCCTGGCCCCGGCGGTCGGCGCGCACCCGTACCGCCTCGATCAGGGAACGCTCCGCGCCGTGCCGGCCCAGCCCCGGGATGTAGGTGATCTGCATACAGCCGACCACCTCGCCAGCGTCGTCGGCGACGATCAGCCGGTTACGCGGATCGGCGTCGATGTCGGCGAACGCCCTGCGGTACGCGTCGTCGACCACCGTGAAGTCGCGGGCCTTGCCTAGCACGTCGTCGGCGAGCAGCGCGACCAGCGCGGGCAGATCCGCCTCGGTCGCGTCGCGGAACCTCACCCGGCGGCCTGGTTGGCCAGCCGGTCCAGCAGCCCGTTGACGAACCGCGGCGAGTCGTCGGTGGACAGCGACTTCGCCAGCTCCACCGCCTCGCTGATCGCCACCGGCGCGTCGATCTCCTCGCACCACAGCAGCTCGAAGGTCGCCACCCGGACGATGTTGCGGTCCACCGGCGGCATCCGCTCCAGGCTCCATTCCCGGGCGTACGTGGTGATCAGCTCGTCGATCCGGGCCTGGTGCTCGGACACCCCGTCGACCAGGGTCCGGGTGTACTCGGAGATCGGCGGGTCGGCACGGTCGATCTTCTGCCGCAGCACCTCGAGCGCGTCGACGGAGCGCATCTCGGCTTCGTACAGGATGTCGACGGCCCGCTTGCGCGCCTTCCGCCGGGCCGGAACGATCTTGCGAGGGGCGTCAGTCACGCTCATGCTCGGCTGATGTAGCGGCCGTCGCGGGTGTCGACCTTGATCTTCTCGCCCTGGTTGATGAACAGCGGCACCGCCACGTTGGCACCGGTCTGCACGGTCGCCGGCTTGGTGCCGCCGCTGGAACGGTCACCCTGCAGCCCCGGCTCGGTGTAGGTCACCTCGAGCACCACGCTGGCGGGCAGCTCCACGTACAGCGGGGTCGCCTCGTGGGTGCCGATCACCACCTCGGCCTCCGGCAGCAGGTACTTCGACGCCTCACCGATGGTGTCGCTGGTGACGTGGATCTGGTCGTAGGTGTCCAGGTCCATGAAGACGTAGTCCTCGCCGTCCGGGTACAGGTACTGGAAGGTCCGCTTGTCGACGGTCGCGGTCTCCACCTTCGTACCGGCGTTGAAGGTCTTGTCGACCACCTTGCCGGAGAGCACGTTCTTCAGGGTGGTACGCACGAACGCCCCGCCCTTGCCCGGCTTGACGTGCTGGAACTCCACGACACTCCACAGCCCACCGTCGAGGTTGAGCACCATGCCGTTCTTCAGGTCGTTCGTGGTGGCCATGCGGTAGGCGTCTCTTTCGTCTCGTGTCTGGGTGGGAGGGGCCGCTGGCTGCACACCGATCGCGGCAAACCCGAGCGAGTCTACGCTACTGACCCGCCAGATGCCGCAGCGCGAGCCGGTAGCCGTCGACCCCGAGCCCGACGATCACGCCGGTCGCCACCGCCGAGAGGTACGAGTGGTGACGGAACTCCTCGCGGGCGTACACGTTGGAGATGTGCACCTCGATCAGCGGGCCGGACAGTTGGGAGCAGGCGTCGCGTACCGCGACCGAGGTGTGGGTCCAGGCGGCGGCGTTGAGCACCACCGCGGTACCCGCGTCGGCCGCCTCGTGCAGCCAGGACAGCAGCTCGTGCTCGGCGTCGGTCTGGCGTACCTCCACCTCCAGGCCCAGCTCCTTGCCGGCCTGCTCGCACAGGCTCACCAGATCGGCGTACGTGGTCGACCCGTAAACCTCGGGCTCGCGGGTGCCGAGCCGGCCCAGATTCGGCCCGTTGAGCACCAGCACCTTCATGAGACCACCTCCTGGTACGCCGTCCGCAGCAGCTCCGGCGCCGGATCTTCCAGGATCCCGGGCGTGCCGAGGCCGTCCAGCACCACGAACCGCAGGGTGCTGCCGCGCGACTTCTTGTCCACCCGCATCGCGGCGTGCAGCTCGCCGAAGGCGTCGGCCCGGTAGCCGACCGGCAGCCCCAGCAGCTCCAGCACGGTACGGTGCCGCGCCGCGGTCGCCTCGTCGAGCCGGCCGGCGTGCCGTGCCAGTGCGGCGGCGTACACCAGCCCGACCGCGACCGCGTGACCGTGCCGCCAGCGGAACGACTCCAGCTTCTCGATCGCGTGCGCCAGGGTGTGCCCGTAGTTGAGGATCTCCCGCAGCGAGGACTCCCGCAGGTCGGCGGTGACCACGTCGGCCTTGACCTGGATCGAGCGCTCGATCAGCTCCCGCAACACCGGCGAGGCCGGGTCGGTGGCGGCCGCCGGGTCGGCCTCGATCCGGTCCAGGATCACCGGGTCGGCAATGAAGCCGCACTTGACCACCTCGGCGAGACCGGCGACCAGCTCCTCGCGGGGCAGCGTACGCAGCGTGGCCAGGTCGCACACCACACCCACCGGCGGATGGAACGCGCCGACCAGGTTCTTGCCGGCGGCGGTGTTCACCCCGGTCTTGCCCCCGACCGCGGCGTCGACCATGCCGAGCACGTTGGTGGGCACCTGCAGCACCGGGGTACCCCGCAGCCAGCAGGCGGCGACGAAGCCGGCCAAGTCGGTGCCGGCGCCGCCGCCCACCCCGACCACGGCGTCGGAGCGGGTGAAGCCGGCGCGGCCCAGCTCGTCCCAGCAGCGTTCTGCCACCGTGACCGTCTTGGCTTTCTCCGCGTCCGGGATGTCCAGCAGCAGCGGCTTGATCCCGGCGGCGGACAGCGCGTCGGCGATCTGTCCGGCGACCGGGCGTACCGGTGGGGTGTGGATCACCGCGGCCTGCGCCACCCCGGCGGGCAGCAGCCCGGCCACCTCGGCCAGCAGCCCCTCGCCGACCAGCACCGGGTACGGCCGCTCGCCGCCCACCTCGATCCGTGTCACGCGTTCCCGTCCTTGTCCAGCCACTCGGCGATCTCGTCGGCGACCTGCTCGACGGTACGCCCGCCGGTCGGCACCGTCAGCGTGGCGAGCCGTTCGTAGTGCGGCCGCCGCTGCTCCAGGAGGTGCCGCAGCTGCGCCCGCGGGTTGACCTCCAGCAAGGGCCGCCCGGAGTCCAGGCCGACCCGCTTGACCGCCTCGCCCAGCTCCACCGACAGGTAGACCACGGTGTGGCCGGCCAGGCGTGCCGCGGTCGCCGGCGTCATGATCGCGCCGCCGCCCAGCGCCAGCACCCCGTCGTGCCCGGCGAGCCCCGCCGCCACCGCCTCGGCCTCCAGCTCGCGGAAGTACGGCTCGCCGTCGTCGACGAAGATCTCCGGGATCGGCTTGCCGGCGACCCGCTCGATCGCGGTGTCGGTGTCGGCGTACGCCACCTTCAGGCGCGCGGCGAGGGCCTCCCCGACCGAGCTCTTCCCCGATCCGGGCGGCCCGATCAACACACAGACTGGACTCATCGGATGATCAGATTCTCCCGGTACGCCTCGGCGTTGCGCCGCAGCTCGGCCACCGAATCGCCGCCGAACTTCTCCAGCGCCGCATCGGCGAGCACCAGCGCCACCATCGACTCGGCGACGATCGCCGCCGCCGGTACGGCGCACACGTCCGAGCGCTGGTTGATCGCCTCCGCCGGCTCGCCGGTGGTGACGTCGACCGTGGACAGCGGACGGGTCAGCGAGGAGATCGGCTTCATCGCGGCGCGTACCCGTACCGGCTCTCCGGTGCTGATGCCGCCTTCCAGGCCGCCGGCGCGGTCGGTGACCCGCTTCACGCCGCCGGGGGTCGGCACGATCTCGTCGTGCGCCACCGAGCCGCGCGAGCGGGCCTGGGTGAACGCATCGCCGATCTCCACACCCTTGATCGCCTGGATCGACATCAGCGCGGTGGCGAGCCGGGCGTCGAGTTTGCGGTCCCACTGCACGTGGCTGCCCAGCCCCGGCGGCACCCCGTACGCCAACACCTCGACGATCCCACCGAGGGTGTCGGAGTCGGCCTTGGCGGCGTCCACCTCGGCGACCATCCGGGCGCTGGCGTCCGGGTCGGCGCAGCGCAGCGGGTCGGCGTCGATCGCCTCCGCGTCGGCCGGGGTGGGCAGGGTGCCCGGTTTCGCGGCGACCGAGCCCAGCTCCACCACATGGGAGACGATCTCGATGCCGAGCGCCTGGCGCAGCAGCGACTTGGCGACCGTACCGACCGAGACCCGGGCCGCGGTCTCCCGGGCGCTGGCGCGCTCCAGGATCGGGCGGGCGTCGGCGTGGCCGTACTTCTGCATCCCGGCGAGGTCGGCGTGGCCGGGGCGGGGCCGGGTCAGCGGCGCGTTGCGGGCCTGCGCGGCGAGCAGCTCCGGGTCGACCGGATCCGCCGCCATCACGGTCTCCCACTTCGGCCACTCGGTGTTGCCGACCCGGATCGCGACCGGGCTGCCCAGCGTCACGCCGTGCCGCAGCCCGCCAATGAAATCGACCTGGTCCTGCTCGAACTTCATCCGGGCGCCCCGGCCGTAGCCGAGCCGCCGGCGGGCCAGCTCACGCACGATCTCGGCGGAGGTCAGCTCGATCCCCGCCGGGACCCCTTCCAGCACCGCCACCAGCGCGGGCCCGTGCGATTCACCCGCTGTCAACCATCGCAACACGCCGGTCAGTCTGTCACGCCGCGTGCCGGGCCCCTCGCGCTACCCGGCAGCGTCCTATCACGAGGACCCGGCACCCCCGTCACCAGGAGAGGTACAGCGCGGCGAGCTGGTCGCCGGCCAGCACCGCCAGCCAGGCGCCGGCCAGCATCGACGGGCCGAACGGCAGCTCGCTGCGCAGCGAGGCACGCCGGGCCGCGACCAGCACCACCCCGACCATGGCGCCCAGCGCGAACCCGAGCGCCAGCCCGACCACCGCGGTGGCCCAGGACTGCCAGCCGAGCAGCAGCCCCAGCGATCCCGCGAGCTTCACGTCGCCGAGTCCGAAGCCCTGCGGCGCCGCGAGCGCCAGCAGCCCGTACAGTGCCAGCCCGGCCGCGCCCGCCACCGCGGCGCGCAGC
>JBOGDE010000238.1:0-8870 GCA_050701695.1 Micromonosporaceae bacterium | reverse complement strand
GTATTCGGACAAATCTCCGCCTTGCCGGATCGCCAAATGTGCCTCGGCGCGACTCGACCGGGGTTGTTCAGCGGGCTCCTAGGGCGAGTTTAGAGAGTTGGACTGCCCCCGACCTGATGTTGATCAAGCGGCACAGCCGGCATGAGGTCAGCGAGTTGCAGCACGAACGACGGGGGCGTTGCCTATACGGCCAGGAGCATCGACGCTCTGAGACTAGGCACCGCAACGTGTGCCGAAGCTCGCCGGTCGCCGCAACCGCTCGAGCAGTCTCAGGCTCAGGGTGCGGACACTTGATGCATCCGTACTATGGGCCGTTGCTGGCACGGGGTGTGCCGCTGTGAGCTGTCGGTGGAACTCTTGCGCGTAAGCCCCTGCCGGCATGGGCGCGATCTGTGAGAGCCGGGAGGGGATAGCCGGTGACTGGCCCAAGGCTCAGGCAAACCACCCATCGGGCGACGGGAGCGAGGACGGTCAAGCCATGCCACTTGTGACAGTGCTGACGGCGGTGCATCGAGGCGGTGCCGGGTATCTTGCTGAGGCAGCGCGTAGCGCCATGGCCCAGGATCTCCCTGAGGGTTGGGAGCTTGAGTGGATCGTCCAAGAGGACGGAGAGCCGTCCTGTGAGGTGCGCGACTGCCTTCCCGTTGATGACCGTTTGCGCCTTGCGGGCAACGGGGAACGCTTGGGTCCATCGGCCACGCGGAATATCGGCCTTTCCCGTGCGCGCGGGAAGTATGTTCAGAATCTCGATGCCGACGACATTCTGTTGCCTGGCGCGCTCTTGACGATCATCAATGCGATCGAAGATCGGCCGCAAGTGCATTGGGCATTCGGTCAGGCTGACGACCTTATGCCTGACGGATCGCGTAGGAGCTTTCCACCGTGGATTCCTCCATTCGGCCTTTTGCTCGCTGGGCGGCTGAACGAATGGGTGGTCGAGCACGAGGGCAACTGGCCGATTCCGTGCGCGGGCATCTTATGCCGTACGGCAACGCTGCGCGCAATTGGTGGGTGGGTCGCTTTACCGCTCGGTGGGGACATTGCCATGATCGCGGCCATGAGCCAGGTAACGGACGGGTGGCAGGACGCCGCGACGACTTGGCTCTATCGGCAACACCCGGAGCAGATCAGCCGTCACCACCTGCGTCCCGAATGGAGCGAGGTCGCTCGCCGCGTAGCCCTTCAGCGCGCACAAGCGGCTCGTCTAACGTCGCTCGACCTGTCCGGCGTCAACGTTGACCCTGAGCCGATCGCGCATGTTGGCGAGCCGATGAAGACTCCCGCTGATCTGAGCTGATCCTACGGATGCGAACTCGTCCCCGTGTCCTGCGCCGGGGAATTCGTTGAAGATATCCGGTGAGGCAGTCGAGGATCGCGTTTGCGGTCTTGGTCCAGCCCGCGCCGAATGGGGATGATCAGACTAGGTTGTGCCGCGCGGTCGTAGGTGGGCGAAATCCGAGTATTGCTTCGACCATTCGAACTGCTGCGACAACGGCCCTGATGTCATGTACACGCACGATTCGGGCTCCCTGTAGCGCGCAGACAGCCACGGCGGCGATTGTGCCTTCCAGGCGCTCGTGCTGGGGCAGGTCGAGGGTCTCGCCGATGAAGTCCTTGTTGCTGACTGCTACAAGCACCGGGTAACCGAGCGACGTGACCTCGCCAAGGCGACGTGTCAGTTCCAGCGAGTGGTAGGTGTTCTTGTTGAGGTCGTGGCCGGGGTCGAGGATGATTCGTTCCGACGGTACGCCGTGTTCCTCCGCCAGTGTCGCGCGCTCGCGAAGGAAGGAAGCGACCTGGCCGGCGACGTCTTGGTAGGCGGGGTTGCGCAGCGGCGTTCGAGGCGGTGTAGCCAGACTGTGAGTGATGATCAACGTCGCCTCACTGTCGGCGACAACATCGGCCATCTCCGGGTTTTGCAATCCGCTCGTATCGTTGACGACGTCGGCTCCGGCGGTGATCGCTCGTCGCGCAACCTCTACGCGGTACGTGTCTACCGAGATCACCGTGTCGGACTCGCGCCGGGCAGCTTCTACGACCGGCAACACCCTGTCGATCTCTTCGGACTCACTCACGTCTGGCCCTGGTCCGAACGGTACGCCGCCGATATCCACCCAATCGGCACCGTCGGCGATTGCCTGACGTACTGCTTCCACGGCTGCGTCCAGCTCGAAGGTCTTGCCCTGGTCGTGGAACGAGTCCGGAGTCCGGTTGACGATCCCCATCACCGCGATTTCGCGGGAGAAGTCGAATATGCGCCTGCCGATCCGACGGTGCGGATGGCCGAGATTTGGCAGGTGGTTGGGTTGGCTAGTCACGTCGACCACGTTCTTCCCTTCGGGCAGTTCAGTAGGCGCGCTCCGCGCCCGCGTTGACAAGGTCCTTGCCCAGCGACGTGTCGCGTCGCGACATGGCCTCAGGACGCGGCATCGGGGTGTTGCGCCACTTCCACAGGTTACGGGCGTAGAGCATGGCGAAGACCAGCGAGGTCGCCACAAGCCCCCATTGCCCTGTCCAAGTTGCGTACGCAAGCCACAGCGCGAGCTGGTTGAACAGCGCGAACCACCAGCCCACCTTCGGGCTAGAGCCCGAGACCCACAGCCCAAGGACGCTCACGACGAAGAGCAGCCAAGACGCTGCCTGCTCCATCACAGCGCACACCGATCCGGCACGGACCCCGATCTCACGAGTCAGACCTCAAGTCGACTTCGAGCGTCAACAGCAGCCGGTCCCCGGGCACCACGATCTCGCCGACCTCAACGACTCGGTCCTCGGCAAACATCACACGCCGGTGCACCATGACCGGGGTGCCTGGGCCGATGGTGAGGGCTTCCGTTTCGTGCGGGCTCGGCATGCGGGTCTGGATACCGAGAGTGCAGCGCTCCACGTACACACTGAGGTCTCGGAGCTGCGCCATCGTGCCCCGACCAGGTCTCTCGTTAGCGGGATCTGCAATGGCCGTGCCAGCAACCATCTCGGCGAGGAGGTACGACTCAACGATCTGGTGGGGCGCACCGTCAACGAGGTAGTAGTAGGTCCGACGCAGGAGCGGTGTGCCCTCTTCGACCTGGAACGCCTCGGCGAGATCAGCTCTCGCCTCTGCGTTGCTGTACGAATGGTCGACCTTCACGGTTCCTCGCGTACCGGTCACCGCTTCGAACAGGCCGGTGTCAGACCCGTCGCCGCTAGCTCGCTGATGCTCGTAACGAAGCCCCGCGATTGGATCCCGCCGAATCAGCCGGCGCTGACGGACGAAGGTCCCTCGGCCGTGCACGACATCGATCAAGCCCTCACCCTGAAGGATGCTGATCGCCCGCCTGATCGTCGTGCGGTTGTAACCGAATTCCCTTTCCAGCTCGCTCTCTGGCGGTATCGCATCGCCAGGCGCCAAGTCTCCCGACGTGATGCGCGCTCGGAGCGAGTTGGCAACACGGTGGGTCTTGGAGACGCCGACGGCTCCTGAGTCCAGCATGGCAATCACCCTACCTGAGTCATTGGAACGTTGACACGTTACGACGTTGATACGTTGACACGTTGCAATGTCTAGGTTAGCGTTCCTGTACCGGGCGCAACACACCGCGTTACCTGCCCACCCCGGGCAGGGGCAAGTTGACGCGTTCTGGCGTACCTGAGCCCCGGTGGGCCATCGCTGCGATGCCTATGCGCCGACGCGCGGTGGCTCACCGGCCTCACCGCACCTTTGGAGGAACCAGGTGAGCACGACAGGAACAGCAGCGCAGACACCGAGGCTGGCCAGTGCCACTTACCTTGACGCGGCTGCATCGGCAGCCTCCCGCGACCTCTACGCCCGCCTCGGCTACGCCGAAACCGGAATCCCGCTCACGCTGCCCGGCCACGACGGGCCCTCGTTCTGGCCGATGTGGCGCAACCCCAACCAGCACCCGACCAAGTAGGGCCACGGAGGTGGCGACGATGACCAGGTACGCAGCGCTCAACGCGACGACCGTACGGCGATGGCCCGCACGCGCGGGCACGGGTGTGTGGGAGGAGCCGAGGTGGCGGCTGCTCACCGTGGACACGCCGCCGACGGCGTTCGTGGTCATCGTCCGCAGCCATCACCACAACGCGGACACCCCGCGACGGACGGCGGAAGACTATTACTGGTGTGGGCCGCCAGCTCCCGACCGCACCGTGGCCTGGTTGCAGCGCGCGGACCCGGTCACCCGGTGTTGGACCGTGCCGGGCGGTGTGGCGGTGTTCGACACCGCCATCGGCGCCGCCGCCGCTGGCGCGCTCGTCGCGATCGGGCTCACCCCCACCCGCCCCGAAACCGGGTACGGATACCTCCACACCACCGGCGGTGGCGCCGTACGCGCCGTCGCCGAGTTCACCGAGAAACCCGACCTCGACACCGCCCGTCGCGACCTCGCCTCCGGCGAACATCTGTGGAACGCCTCGATGTTCGTGTGGCGCGCCGCCAGCTTTCTCGAACACCTCGCCCGGTACCGACCCGCGCTGCACGCCGCGTTCACCAAGCTCGCCGCAGCCTGGAACACCACCGACCGCGACACCGTGCTCGCAGACCAGTGGCCCGCCCTGGAACGCATCTCCGTCGACCGCGCGGTGATGGAACCCGCCGCCGCAGACGGTCACGTCCTCGCCGTACCCGCCGACATGGGCTGGACCGACATCGGAGACTGGTCAACGCTCGGCCAGGTCACCGCGAACGATGCCACCAACTCCCTGCTCGGCGACCCTGGCCTGATCACCACCAGCGACTCCACCGAATGCGTGATCGCCGCCCACAGTCAACGACCCGTTACCGTCCACGGACTCCAAGACGTCATCGTCATCGACACCCCAGACACCCTGCTGATCTGCCACCGCAACCAAGCACAACACGTCGGACGCCTCGCCCGCTGACCCACCGTCCCCACTGCCCAGCCCGCTATCGCGTATCAAGGAGCTCTCACCAGTGTCTGTAGACGACATCAAGGCCGGTGCCGAAGTCGCCCGTAACGCCATTACCACCGCCATCAGCGGAGTGCAGGGCGCGCGATAGCCCAGGCCCAGAGCCTCGCCCAGGACGCTGGGGCGCGGGGCTGGGAAGGCCTGGCCCGCACCGTCATGGCCTCGCAACAGGCGTTGGAGGGGGCCGCCGCGAACCTCACCAGCGGTCACGAAGCCACCGACAGTGCAGTGAACGCCGCCGGGGCCATCACCACCCAACTGGCTCCTACCGATGTTGCCAGCCGAGCCGCCGGCGTGATCCAGCACTACGACCAGGCCACCAATGAGATCGAAACCGCCGGCAGCTCCATCGCCCAGGCGTACCAGTACGCGCAACAGGCCGAAGCCCATGCCCTATGTAGCGTGATCAGCGGAGCATCCGACAACCTCACCACCGCCCGCCAAGCCGTCGAGGCCGCCAAGACCACCGCAGCGACCGAGCATGCCGAGGCGGCGAACTGGGGAAAATAGGAGGCGTCGGTGGCGCGAGCGGCGCGGCACCGACGAAGCCAGTCGAACCGCAGAGGGACGATGCACGATTCGACCCGAAGCCCTACCTCGGCAAGCTGCCGGCGCGGCGCCGGAAGCGAGGCGAGCCCTCACCGAAGACTCGTGGCCTGTGGATCGATGACAACGGCAACGAGCACCCGCTGATGAGCGGCACGCACGAACCTGAGTTTCGCGCTGCACAACAACACGCCGAGCAGATAGGTGTCGTACGCCGGCCGCACCAGTTGACCACGGCGGCCGACGTTGAACTCAAGTTCGCTATGCGAATGCGAGCGGCCGGCATGTCGCGCGCCAATATTGTTATCAACAACAAACCGTGCACGGGCGAAATGAGCTGCGACACGCTATTACCGCTGTTTCTGCCACCCAACGCGGAACTGATAGTGCACGGCCCCGACGGTTTCAAGAAGACCTACCGAGGAAGGCCCGCGCGTCAATGACCACCGTTGCTGCCTACTTCCGACACGAACACGGAGAGGCTCCGGTCAGGGTGTCGACACCGAACGAGATGGACGCCCTGATCGATGAGCTGCTGGAAGAGCCCTACGACAACTCGGTCGCCGCTCTCTACGTGGAGGGTCGGCGCAACGAAGCCGGCTTCCCGGACCACGAACTGCTCCTGGCAGTGAGCCAAGAGGACAGCGTGGGAGGTCTTCGCTGCATGGGCGGCGACGGCGCGTACACGGCCAAGGGAAGTCCGAGCCGCTACGAAGAGGTCGTGTACTACTACATGGGCCACGACCGCGAGTTCCCGCGCGACTCCGAACTGCCGCTGGATGTTGTTCGGCGAGCCGCCAAGGAGTTCTTGGCCAGCGGTGGCGGCCGGCCGACCTGTGTGGAATGGGCCGACGTTCACACTCCGATCTCGGAATCTGGATCCTGACGACCGGTGCGCATGCTAGCGGTGGGTGAGGCTGGCGCGCTGGACGGCGTGGCTGATGTCGCTGGGGGAGACGATCCCCACCAGTGCACCGTCGCCGGCCACCACCAGGGCCCGGCCGTCGGCGCAGCCGCGCAGTCGCGGCAGCAGGTCGATCAGCGGCTCCTCCGGCGAGGCCAGCGTCAGCTCCTCGCGCGGGCAGGCCACCTCGCGCAGCGGCGTGGCGGTACGTTGTTCGGCCGGCACCCGCTTGATCCGCGCCAGCGTGACCAGCCCCACCGGCCGGCCGTCCTCGGTGAGCGGGAACGCCGAGTGCCGGGAGCTCAGCAGGTGCCGGTCGACGAAGTCCCCGACCGTGATGCCGGCGGGCGCGGTCTCCGGATCCGGCGACATCACGTCACCGACGCGTACCCCGTGGAGGGCATCGGCCAGCCGGGCCTGCTGCTGCTCCACGGTCGCCGCCGAGAGTAGGAACCAGCCGATCAGTGCCAGCCACAGCCCACCGAAGTCGCCGGTGGCGAGCATCGACCACACCCCGAGCACGATCAGGACGCCACCGAAGATCCGCCCGGCGCGGGCCGCCATCACGCTCGCCCAGGTACGGTCGCCGCGCAGCTTCCACAGCCCGGCGCGCAGCAGCCGGCCACCGTCCAGTGGCGCGGCGGGGATCAGGTTGAACACCGCGAGCAGAATGTTGATCCCGGCGAGCCAGCCGAACGCGCCGACCACCAGGCCGCCGAAGCCGGCCACCCGCAGCAGCCCGGCGACCAGCGCGAATCCCAGTCCGATCAGGACGCTCACCAGTGGCCCCACCCCGGCGATGCGCAGCTCGGCACCGGGGGTACGTGCCTCGCCCCGCAGCTGGGCGACGCCGCCGAACATCCACAGCGTGATCCCTTCCACCTCGATGCCGTTGCGGCGTGCCAGCAGCGCGTGCGACATCTCGTGGGCCAGCAGGCCGACGAAGAACACCACCGCCGCGGCGCCTCCGGCCAGCAGGTACGCCCACCACGGCTGATCCGGGTACGCCGCCGGGAACCGCCCCGCCGACAGCCCCCAGGCGATCAACCCGAAGATGATCAGCACGCTCCAGTTGACGCCGATCTGGACCCCGGCGATGCGCCCCAGTCGGAAACTCGCGGTCATGTCTGTCCGCTACCCGCCCCGGCCCCAAGCTATCCGCGCAGCCCGGAGCCGAGCAGCCCGGAGCCGCGCCGCCCGGCACGGTGGCGGACCTCTCCTTCGATGGCCGGCATGTCACGGGGGAAGCGATATCTGGGGATGCTGGTAGTGGCCGCGCTGGCCACCGGTGTCGCGGCGTACGCGATGCGCGGTGCCGACGCGGCGGCGGTGTTCACCGTCCACATGGCCACGCCGGGCGCGGGCGGTTCGGACAACAACAGCGGGCTGTCGGCCAGCGCGCCGGTGACCACGCTGCACCGGGTGCACGAGGTGCTCAAGGCACACCGCCCGACCACCGACGTCGAGGTACGCATCAAGCAGGGCACGTACGTGGTGCCGCCGATGGGCAACTGGTACTTCTATGTCCCCGGGCACACGATCTCGTTCCTGCCGGCCGACTACCAGTACGGCGACGGGTTCGACGACTTCGCCGGCCGCCCGGTGTTCCGCAACAAGCGCAAGGCCGACGGGACGTACCCGACGGGCAACTGGCTGCACTTCCGTACCGGCCCGTCCTGGGCACCGCTGCACAACGGCGGCGACAGCCGGCTGCGGTTCTACTACTTGCAGGTCGAGTACTACGTCACCGGCGGGCTTGGCATCGACGGCCAGTCCGGCCACGACGTGCTCGACGAGCGGTACGACCCGCCGCTGTCCCGGCGTGGCTCCGCCGGCCTGAACCACAACCTGGTCTTCGGCATGGTGTTCCGCCGGATCGGCAACAAGTACACCGGCGGGAGCGCCTTCGGGTACGGCGCGATCGTGCTCACCAACTCCTCGTACACCCGGATCACCAACAGCCACTTCGTGGAGATCGAGAACACCGGCGGCCGCCAGGAGTACCTGCACGGGGTGTACGTGACCCACTTCAGCTCCCGCAACCGGGTCGACCACAGCCGCTTCGCGTACGTCAGCGGTGACCCGATCAAGACCCGGGACCGCAGCAACTTCAACACCTTCGAGCACAGCAGCTACACCCGCGCCGGGTACAAGTCGTTCTTCCGGGACCAGATCTGCGACAAGCGGTGCGCAGTGGCGTACTCCCACGAACGGGAGTGCGCGGCGTACCACAACCGGTTCGTCTACAACCGGGTGCTCTCGGCGTACAACGGCAGCCGTTCGCTTCCAGCCTGGTCGCTGGATCCGGCCGGCAACACCTACAGCGGTGGTTCGCCGTGTACGTTGCCCAGCGGTGAGCAGCGGGTCTACACCGGCGGCAACACCCGGTAGTGCGGTGGCCACCAACGTGCCCGGACACTGGCAACGTTAGTGGCCACCGCACTCGTAGCGGCGCAGCACCGACGCCAGGTCGCGCGCGGCGTACAGC
>JBOGDE010000237.1:0-8889 GCA_050701695.1 Micromonosporaceae bacterium | reverse complement strand
GTCCAGGCGACGATCCGGCAAGGCGGAGGTTTGCCCGGATACCGGTGTTGTATCCGGGTGAACCGACAACGCCGCCGGGCGTCGTCTGGACCCGCCGCAGCCGGCGCGAGGTATCACGACAGCCTCTCAGCCCGGGACCACCTGCTGCCCGGCCCAGGACCTCCAGTGGTCGATCCGGTCCCCCACCACCGCCAGCTGGTCGGCTACCGGGCCGGGGCCGGTGGAGCCGTGGGTGGTACGGGCGGCCAGCGCACCGGAGACCGACAGCACGTCGCGTACCTCCGGAATCAGGTGTTCGCTGACCTTCGCCATGTCGGCGTCGGAGACCTCGTCGAGCTGGCAGTCACGCGCCACGCAGTGCGAGATCAGACGGCCGGTCACCTCATGGGCGTCGCGGAACGGTACCCCGCGCCGCACCAACCAATCCGCGACCTCCGTCGCCAGGGTGTAGCCGAGCGGGGCGGCGGCGCTCAGCCGGTCCACCCGTACCGTCATCGTGGAGATCATCCCGGTGACCGCCGGGAGAACCAGTGAGAGCGTGTCCACCGCGTCGAAGACCGGCTCCTTGTCTTCCTGCAGGTCCCGGTCGTAGGCCAGCGGTAGGCCCTTCAGCATCGCCAGTACGCCGGCGACGTGGCCGATCAGCCGTCCGGCCTTGCCGCGGGCCAGCTCCCCGATGTCGGGGTTCTTCTTCTGCGGCATGATCGACGATCCGGTGGCGAAGCTGTCGTCGAGCTCCACCCAGCCGTACTCCTGGCTGGTCCAGAGCACGATCTCCTCGCCGATGCGGGACAGGTGCACCCCGATCAGCGCGGCGGCGAAGAGGAACTCGGCGACGAAGTCGCGGTCGGAGACGGCGTCGACGGAGTTCTCCGCGGGGGCGTCGAAGCCCAGCTCCCGCGCCACCGCCACCGGGTCCAGCGGCAGGGACGAGCCCGCCAAAGCGCCCGCCCCCAGGGGGCACACAGCCGCCCGGGTATCCCAGTCGCGGAGCCGGTCGAGGTCGCGGAGCAGCGCCTGGGCGTGTGCCAGCAGCTGGTGCCCGAACGAGATCGGCTGGGCGTGCTGCAGGTGGGTCATGCCGGGCGCGGGGGTCTCGACGTGCTGCCCGGCCTGGTCGGCGAGCGCCTCGACCAGGTCGACCACGGCGGCGGCCAGCCCGCGTACGTGGTCCCGCAGGTAGAGCCGCAGGTCGGTGGCGACCTGGTCGTTACGGCTGCGGCCGGCGCGCAGCTTGCCGCCGAGCGTGCCGAGCCGCTCCAGCAGGCCGCGCTCCAGCGCGGTGTGGACGTCCTCGTCCTCGACGGTGGGGCGGAACTCCCCCGACGCGCAGGCGGCGTGCAGGTCGTCCAGCGCGGCGAGCATCCGGCCCAGCTCGTCGTTGTCGAGCAGCCCGGCGCCGGCGAGCACCCGGGCGTGGGCCCGGGACGCCGCCAGGTCGTACGGGGCCAGGCGCCAGTCGAACTGCACGCTCACCGAGAGCCGGGCAAGCGCCTCGGCGGGGCCGCCGGCGAACCGGCCGCCCCACAGCCGCATGGGTTCAGACGTCGAGGAGGTCACCACGCTCATTCTGCCGAGTCCGCGGCTGCCGGCGCGCCCGGGGCCAGCTTGGCTTCCCGTACGGCGGCCAGCTTGCTGGGCAGGCCCCACAGGTCGACGAAGCCCTTGGCGAGGGACTGGTCGAAGCTGTCGCCGGCGTCGTAGGTGGCGAGGTGGAAGTCGTACAGGCTGGCCTCGCTGCGCCGCCCGGTGACGACCGCCCGCCCGCCGTGCAGGACGAGGCGGATCTCGCCGGAGACGTACTGCTGGGTGTGGTCGATGAAGGCGTCCAGGGACTGCTTGAGCGGCGAGAACCACAGCCCGTCGTACACCAGCTCGCCCCACCGCTGGTCGACGGTGCGCTTGAACCTGGCCGTCTCCCGTTCGACGGTGACGCTCTCCAGCTCCTGGTGCGCGGCGATCAGCGCGATCGCGCCGGGCGCCTCGTACACCTCGCGGCTCTTGATGCCGACGAGCCGGTCCTCGACCATGTCGAGCCGTCCGATGCCCTGCGCGCCGGCCCGCTGGTTGAGCTGGTCGATCGCCTGGAACGGGGTGACGGTCTCGCCGTCGATCGCGACCGGGATCCCCTGCTCGAAGGTGATGGTCACCTCGTCGGGGTCACGCGCCTCGGCGGGGTTGGCGGTGTACTCGTACAGGTCCTCGATCGGGGAGTTCCAGATGTCCTCCAGGAACCCGGTCTCCACGGCCCGGCCCCAGAGGTTCTGGTCGATCGAGTACGGGGACTTGTGGCTGACGTCGATCGGCAGCCCTTTCTCCCCGGCGTACGCGATCGCCTTCTCCCGGGTCCAGGCGTAGTCCCGTACCGGCGCGATGACCTTCAGGTCGGGGGCCAGCGACGCGGTGCCGACCTCGAACCGGACCTGGTCGTTGCCTTTGCCGGTGCAGCCGTGCGCGACGTGGGTGGCGTCGTGCTTGCGGGCGGCGTCGACCAGGTGCTTCACGATCAGCGGCCGGGACAGCGCGCTGACCAGCGGGTACCGGTCCATGTAGAGGGCGTTGGCGCGCAGCGCCGGGTAGCAGTACTGGGCGGCGAACTCTTCCCGGGCGTCGACCACCTCGGCCGCGACGGCGCCGCAGTCGAGCGCCCGCTGCTTGATCACCTGCAGGTCTTCGCCGTTCTGGCCGACGTCGGCAGCCACGGCGATCACTTCGGCGCCGGTCTGTTCGGCGATCCAGCCGATCGCCACGGAGGTGTCGAGCCCTCCGGAGTACGCGAGCACGATCCGCTCGGTCATGGTCTGTCTCCTCGGTTCAGGGGGTCGGTGGGATGTCGTCGCGCCCGGCGAGGGCGAGCAGCTTGGCGGCGAGTTCGGCGCCGCCGCTGGGTCGTCGGGAGACCACGAGGATCGTGTCGTCGCCGGCGATGGTGCCGACCACCTCGTCCAGCCCGGAGCGGTCCAGTGCGCTGGCGAGGAACTGGGCGGCGCCGGGGGGCGTACGCAGCACGACCAGGTTTCCGGAGTGGTCGGCGCCGGTGAGCAGCTCACGGAGCAGCCGGTGCAGCCGGGCCGGAGCCGCCTCGGCGGTACGCAGCACCGGGTTGCCGTCCTCGGGGATGACATACACGGCGGGGCCGTCGGCGCCGCGCACCTTCACCGCGCCCAGCTCCTCCAGGTCGCGGGAGAGGGTGGCCTGGGTGACGGTGACCCCGTCGTGGTGCAGCAGCTCGGCGAGCTCGGTCTGGGACCGGATCCGGCGCTCGCGTACCAGCTGCACGATCCGGTCGTGCCGAGCGGTCTTGGTCACGGGCGTGGCGGAGGTCACGCGGGGCCCCCGCGGAAACGTGGAGCGAAGCGGAGCGTTTTCGTGGGGTGAATCATCGGCCCTCCTCCAGCAGCCAGGTGAGCAGCGCCTTCTGGGCGTGCAGCCGGTTCTCGGCCTGGTCGAACACGGCGCTGTGCGCCCCGTCCATCACCGGGTCGGTGATCTCCTCACCGCGGTGCGCGGGCAGGCAGTGCAGCACGATCGCCGCCGGGTCCGCGCCCGCCACCAGCTCCTCGTTGAGTTGGAAGGGCCAGAAGGGGGTACGCCGGTCCTGCCCGTCGCCGTCGTTGTTCATCGACGTCCAGGTGTCCGTGGCCAGTACGTGTGCCTGTGCCGCCGCCGCGTGCGGGTCGGTGCTGACCGTGACCGAGCCGCCGGTGGCGGCCGCGATCTCCACCGCGCGCGCGACCACCGACGGGTCGGGCTGGAAGCTGTCCGGCCCGGCGACCCGCACGTGCATCCCGGCGGTGGCACCCGCCAGCAGATACGAGTGCGCCATGTTGTTCGACGCGTCCCCGAGGTAGCTGAGGGTACGGCCGCCGAGCGCGCCGAGCCGTTCGACCGCCGTCTGCAGGTCGGCGAGCAGCTGGCACGGGTGGTAGCCGTCGGTGAGCGCGTTCACCACCGGCACGGTGGCGGCCGCCGCCAGCTCGGCGAGCCGTACGTCGGAGAAGGTACGGATCACGATCGCGTCGACGTACCGGGAGAGCACCTGCGCGGCGTCGGCAATTGACTCGCCGCGGCCGAAGTGGGTACTGCGGGCGTCGATGATCAGCGGTTGGCCGCCGAGCTGGGCGATCCCGACCTCGAAGGAGACCCGGGTACGCAACGACGGCTTCTCGAAGATCACCGCGACCGCGCGCCGGTCCAGCGGCCGGGTGCCGAGCGGCTTGCGCTTGAGCTCGGCGGCGAGCGCCAGTACCTCGGCCTGTTCGCCGGGCGCCAGGTCGTCGTCGGCCAGGAAATGCCGGGTCACAGGGCGGCTCCCGTCGTAGTCGGCCGCTCGATGCCGGCGGCGGTGTCGAGTGCGGTGCTGTCCAGCGCGCTGTCCAGGCCGGCCGGCAGGGCCGCCAGGAAGCTGTCGGCCTGTTCGGTGGTGAGGTTGAGCGGCGGCGCCAACCGCAGGACGTCGGGCTGCACCGGGTTGACCAGGAAGCCGGCCTGCTGCAGCTCGGTGGCGACCTGGGCGGCGACCCGCGCGGTGAGCACGATGCCGAGCAGCAGCCCGGCGCCGCGTACCTCGGCCACCAGGCCGTGCCCGAGCGCCTCCACGCCGTCCCGCAGCCGCTCCCCGAGCGAGGTCGCGTGGCTTAGCAGCCCCTCGACGGAGATGGTGTCGAGTACGGCGAGCGCCGCCGCGCAGCACACCGGGTTGCCGCCGAAGGTCGTGCCGTGCATGCCGACGTCGAGCAGGTCGGCGGCGGGGCCGAAGCCGATGCAGGCGCCGATCGGCAGGCCGCCACCGAGGCCCTTGGCGAGGGTGATCACGTCGGGCTGGATGCCGTCGGCCTGGTGGGCGTACCAGTGGCCGGTACGCCCGATCCCGGTCTGCACCTCGTCGAGCACCAGCAGTGCGCCCTGCTCTCCGGTGACGGCCCGGGCGGCGGCGAGGTAGCCGGGCGGCGGCACCACGATGCCGTTCTCGCCCTGGATCGGCTCCAGGATCACCATCGCGGTGTCGTGGTCCACGGCGGCGGCGAGCGCGCCGATGTCGCCGTACGGGACGTGGGTGACCTCGCCGGGCAGCGGCTGGAACGGTTCGGCCTTCGCCGGCTGACCGGTGAGCGCCAGCGCCCCCATGGTCCGGCCGTGGAACGCGCCGTCGGTCGAGACCACGTGCTTACGACCGGTACGCCGGGACAGCTTGAACGCCGCCTCGTTCGCCTCGGCGCCGGAGTTGGTGAAGAACACCCGCCCCGGTACGCCGGCGTGCCTGAGCAGCCGCTCGGCGAGTGTCGTGGCGGGGGCGTTGGCGACCAGGTTGGACACGTGGCCGAGGGTCGCGATCTGGGTCGACACCGCCTCGACCACCGCCGGGTGGGCGTGGCCGAGCGCGTTGACGGCGATGCCGCCGTACAGGTCGAGGTAGCGGCGGCCGGCCTCGTCGGTGACGACGGCACCCTCACCGCGTACCAGCGCCAGCTGCGGCACCGGGTAGGTGTGCATCAGCGCGGTGTTCCACTGGTCGATGACACTCATCGCACACCCTCGCTTCGCGAGGTCGTGCGCTTCGCGCACACACTGTGACACTGATTCGCTCGCTGACGCTCGCTCATCGGGGCACCACCATGGTTCCGAACCCTTCGTCGGTGAAGACCTCCAGCAGCAGCGAGTGCGCCACCCGGCCGTCGATCACGTGCGCCTGCGGTACGCCACCGCGTACCGCCCGCAGGCACGCCTCCATCTTCGGGATCATCCCGCTGGCCAGCCCCGGCAGCATCGCCTCCAGCTTCTCGGCGGTGATCTCCGAGAGCAGGCTGTCTCGGTCGGGCCAGTCGGCGTACAGGCCTTCCACGTCGGTGAGCACGACCAGTTTCTGCGCGCCGAGCGCGACGGCGAGCGCGGCGGCGGCGGTGTCGGCGTTGAGGTTGTGCACCACGCCGTCGACGTCGGGGGCGACGGTGGAGATCACCGGGATCCGGCCGGCGGCGATCAGGTCGGTGACGGCGGCCGGGTTGACGGTCGCCACGTCGCCCACCAGGCCGATGTCGACCGCCTCGCCGTCCACATAGGCCGGTCTGCGTACCGCGGTGAAGAGCTTGGCGTCCTCGCCGGACATCCCGACGGCGTACGGGCCGTGTTCGTTGATCAGCCCGACCAGCTCGCGGCCCACCTGGCCGACGAGCACCATCCGTACCACGTCGGCGGCCTCCGGGGTGGTGACCCGCAGCCCGCCCTTGAACTCGCTGTCGATGCCCAGCCGGGCCAGCATCGCGGCGATCTGGGGGCCGCCGCCGTGCACCACGACCGGCTTGAGTCCGGCGTACCGGAGGAACACCATGTCTTGGGCGAACGCGGCCCGCAGCGGCGGGGAGGTCATCGCGTTGCCGCCGTACTTGACCACCACGGTGGCGCCGTGGAAGCGGCTCAGCCACGGCAGCGCCTCGATCAGCGTCGACGCCTTGGCCTGCGCCAGCTGGTGGTCGCGCGAGAGCGTCCCGGTCATGTGGAGTACGCCGAGTTCTCGTGGACGTAGGCCTCGGTGAGGTCGTTGGTCCAGATCGTCGCGGTCTCGGTGCCGGCGTGCAGGTCGACGAGCACGTGCACCGCCCGGCCGTCGAAGACCACCTTCTCGCGGGACTCCCCCGGCACACCGCCCCGGCATACCGCCACGCCGTTGAAGGTCACGTCGATGGCGGCCGGCTCGAAGACCGCGTCCGTGGTGCCGGCGGCGGCGAGCACCCGTCCCCAGTTCGGGTCCTCCCCGTACACCGCGCATTTGAACAGGGAGCTGCGCGCGACCGCACGGGCGACGGCGAGCGCATCCGGCTCGGACGCGGCGCCGGTCACCTCGATGGTGATGTCGTGGGCGGAGCCCTCGGCGTCGGCGAGCAGCTGCATCGCGAGGTCACCGCAGACCGCGGTGACCGCCGCGGTGAACCCGGCCTGGTCCGGGGTCACGCCGCTGGCGCCCGAGGCGAGCAGCGCGACGGTGTCGTTGGTGGACTGGCAGCCGTCGGAGTCCAGCCGGTCGAAGGTCCTGGCGCAGGCGGTACGCAGCGCCGCGTCGCAGCCGGCGGCGTCGACCGCGGCGTCGGTGGTGAGCACCACCAGCATGGTCGCGAGCGCGGGGGCGAGCATCCCGGCGCCCTTCGCCATCCCGCTCACCGACCAGCCGTCACCGTGGGCCACCGCAAGCTTCGGCCGGGTGTCGGTGGTCATGATCGCCTCGGCGGCGTCGACCTCACCCGCGTCGTGCAGCGCCGCTGCCGCCGCGTCCACGCCGGCCAGCAGCGGATCGGCCCGCAACTGCTCCCCGATCAGCCCGGTGGAGCACACCAGCACCTCACCGGCGCCGATCCCGAGCGCGGCGGCGACCCGCTCCGCGGTGGCGTGGGTGGTCTGGAAGCCTTCCGGCCCGGTGTAGCAGTTGGCCCCGGCGGAGTTGAGTACCACCGCCTTGACCCGCCCGCCGGCGATCACCTGCTCGCTCCACAGCACCGGGTTGGCCTTGCACCGGTTGGCGGTGAAGACCGCCGCCGCGGCGTCGGACGGTCCGTCGTTGACGATCAGCGCCACGTCCCTGCCACCGCTGCTCTTCAGGCCCGCGGCGACGCCGGCCGCCCGGAATCCCGCCGGAAGGCTCATGGTGCGACTCCGTTCACCGCGAGGCCGGTGGTCTCCGGCAGGCCGAGCATCAGGTTGGCGCACTGCACGGCCTGCCCGGCGGCGCCCTTGCCCAGGTTGTCGATCGCACTCTGCACCAGGATCCGGCCGCTGTCCTGATCGACGGTGGCCTGCAGGTGACAGGAGTTGGAGCCGTAGGTGGCGGCGGTCCGCGGCCACGCTCCCGGCTCCAGGACATGCACGAAGGGCTCATCGGTGTACGCCGCCGCGAGCACCTCCCGCACCTGGTCTTCGGTGACCGGCCCGGTCGGCAGCGCGGTGACGGTGGCCAGGATGCCGCGCGGCATCGGGGCCAGCACCGGGATGAACGACAGGCTCACCGCGCCGGTGGCCTGCTTCATCTCCGGGGTGTGCTGGTGCCGACCGACCTTGTAGCCGGTGAGGTCCCCCATCACCTCGCTGGCGAGCAGGTGCGGCTTCGCCGACCGGCCGGCGCCGGAGGTCCCCGAGGCGGCGACCACCACCACGTCGGACGGGTCCGCGGTGCCGGCGGCGATCAGCGGGGCGAGTGCGAGCGTGGTCGCGACCACATAGCAGCCGGTGGCGGCGACCCGGGTCGAGCCGGCGATCCGGTCCGCCTGGCCGGGTAGCTCGGGCAGCCCGTACGTCCACGCGCCGGCGTGGGTACCGCCGTAGTAGCGCTGCCAGGCCCCGGCGTCGGTGAGCCGGTGGTCGGCGCCGAGGTCCACGATCGGCAGCTCGGACGGGAGCCCGGCGGCCAGGGCGGCGGACTCGCCGTGGGGCAGCGCCAGGAACACCAGGTCCGCCGCGGCGAGGGCCTCCGGCGTGGTCGCGGTGAACCTGACGTCAGCCAGCGAGCGCAGGTGCGGGTGCGGCGCGGTCACCGGATCCCCGGCGCTGCGGTGCCCGGTGACGGTCACCAGCTCCAGCTCCGGGTGTACGTCGAGCAGCCGCAGCAGCTCGCCCCCGGCGTAGCCACTGCCGCCGGCCACGGCGACCCGTACACCCACGATCGATCTCCTCACGCATGCTTATGCGTGAGACTGTATCACGATGCAGGCTGGTGTTTAGCCTGGATCCGTGGAGCGGGTAGCTGGTCGTTCGGCGCGGTGAGGTAGAAAGTGCCTTCTTGGTCGGGAGAATCTGGAGTGTCGAAGTCCGATTCAACTGATCCAAGAAGGCACTGATAGTGAAGCTACCTGATGGCTGGTCGCGAGCGCGGCCGGTGTTCGACGATGAGAACCTCGTGTCGTG
>JBOGDE010000236.1:0-8899 GCA_050701695.1 Micromonosporaceae bacterium | reverse complement strand
GCCTCCGGGAGCGGCACCACCGGCCGGCACGCCGCCCGCCGGAGCCGCTCCGCCGCCCGGCACTCCCGGGTCGTCCGGCAGCTCCGGCAGCGGCGCCGGTGGTGTCGCGGCGGCAGAGCTCTGGGCCTCGCCGACCGTGAAGACCAGCTTCGGGCCCAGACCGAGGATCAGGTTGAGCTGGTCCCGCAGCTCCTGCGGCAGCAGGCCGATGATCGGGTCCAGCGGGGAGGTGTCCAGTTTGGAGCGCAGTGGCCTGGTGTCCACCGTGATCACCAGCCCGCTGGTGGCAAGCGACCCGGCCGCGCCCTTCACCGTACGCGTGGTCGGCAGCGCGCTGATCTCGATGCCGAGCGCCTTCATCTGGTCAGCGAGCTGCTTCGGGACTCCGGGCAGCTCCGCGCCCTGGTCGGCCAGGTGCACGCCCCGGGAGTCGATGCCGAGCTTCTTGCCGGCGACGGTCACCCCGGTGACGGTGGCGAGTCCGGCCGCGGTGGCGCTGCTCGCCGTACTGCCGGAGGTGGAGCTGGTGTCGACGGTCTCGACGGTGATCAGGCCGCCGAGCAGCCGGATGTTCTTCGCGGCGGTGTGCGCAGTCGCCGTCACACCGCCGGGCTTGGCCGTGACCGCGGTACTGCTGGTGACACCCTCGGCGGTGGCGAGCACCGCCATCCCCGGCGAGACCGGCACCGAGCCGGGCGGCGGCGCCGGCAACCCCGGCAGACCGGGCGCGCCGTCCGGGGGTGCGCTGACCCCGATCAGGTTCACCTTCGCGGTCACCCCACCACTGGTCGCGGCGGTACGCATCCCGGAGCCCGGCGTCAGCTCCTGCTTCTCCTCGCCGTCCGGGGTGCGGGCGTTCACCTGCGACGGCCACTTCTGGTCCGGGTCGCCGACGATGATGCCGAAGCCGTCGCCGACCGCGTCGCCGGGCCACAGCCAGCTCGCCGTACCGCGGCCGTCCGGACCGGTGGAGATGGTCGAGCGGGTGTACGCCAGGTTCAGCTCGGCCTGCGGCTCGGTCGGGATCGGGATCGTCGGCTCGTAGAGTTCGACGCTGAGCACCGACGACTGCGCCCGCAGCGAGAAGCCGCCGACCGGTGCTGCCTGCGCCGGCGGGGCCGCTGCGGCAAGGCCCGGCAACGCCACCGCGCCGAGCAGTCCGGCGGCGAGCCCCACCCTCCCGATGACCGGTGTGAGGTTCATGCTGCCCCTCCCAGATAGACGTCCGTCAGGTTGGCGCGCAGCTCCGACGGCTCCCCGGTGGCGATGATCCGGCCGCCGTGCATCACCGCGGCGTAGTCGGCGACTTTCAGCGCGCTGGCCGCGAACTGCTCCACGACCAGGATCGACACCCCGGCCTCGGCGATCTCGGCGACCGTCTCGTACAGGGACTCCACGATCAGCGGCGCCAGCCCCATCGACAGCTCGTCGAGCAGCAGCAACGCTGGATCACTGGCCAGCGCCCGGGCCAGCGACAGCATCTGCTGCTCGCCGCCGGAGAGGGTGCCGGCGAGCTGCCGCCGCCGCTCGCTCAGCCTCGGGAACCGCTGGTACGCCTCGGCCAGGATCTTCTCCACCGGTACCCCGGCGTACGAGGCGAGCCGCAGGTTCTCCTCCACGGTGAGGTTGGGGAAGACCCCCCGCCCCTCGGGTACGTGACACAGGCCCGCCCGGGTCAGCTCGTCCGGCGACGCCCCGCTGACGTGCACCCCGGCCAGGTGAATGTCGCCCTCGGTGGGCGGCAGCTGCCCGCTGATCACCTTCAGCAGGGTGGTCTTGCCCGCTCCGTTCGCCCCGAGCAGCGCCACCACGGCGCCGCGCGGCACCCGGATATCCACCCCGCGCAGCACCTCGATCCGGCCGTACGCGGCGCGGATGCCGATCAGCTCGAGGATCGCAGGCGTGGTCACGAGACGCCCTCCCGGTGCCGGCCGGGGAACGACAACTCCTCGGTGACCTGCCCCGCGAGCGGCAGCTCGGCGGTGTCATGCGGCCCCGCCGACGCGTCGGGCTCCGGCGATGCCCCGAGGTACGCCTCCTGCACCCGCCGGTCGGCGCGGATCTCCTCCGGAGTACCGGAGGCGATGATCCGGCCGAATTCGAGCACGTGGATCACGTCGCAGACGTTCATCACCAGCCCCATGTCGTGCTCGACCAGCAGCACGCCGCGGCCCTCGCCGGCCAGCTCCCGTAGCAGCGACCCGAACCCGGCGGTCTCCGACTCGTCGAGGCCGGAGGAGGGCTCGTCGAGCAGCAGCAGCCTCGGGTCGATCGCGAGCACCCGGGCCATCTCCAGCAGCCGCGCCACCCCGGTCGGCACCGCGTCGGCCCGGTGTCCCGCGTACGGTGCGATGCCGACGCGCGCCAACAGGTCGTCCACACTGGACTGACGACGCCGGAGCAGGCCCCTTAGTCCGGCGTGGATCTCGCTGGCTACCAGTACGTTGTCCCGTACCGACAGGGAGCCGAAGGCCTCCAGGCGCTGGAAGGTACGGCCCATCCCGGCGCGGGCCCGGCGGCTGGGGGCGGCGCGGGTCAGGTCGCGGCCGTCGAACACCACCGAACCGGCGGTCGCCGGCAGCAGGCCGGTGATCACGTTGAACAGCGTGGTCTTGCCCGCCCCGTTGGGGCCGATCAGGCCGGTGACCCGGCCCGCCTCGGCGCTCAGCGACGCGTCGTCGACCGCCACCACCCCACCGAACCGTACGGTGACCCCGCTGACCTCAAGCAACGCCACTGGGCACCTCCTCCGACGAGGGGGCGACCGCCGGCGCGTCGGTCTCCCACCGCGGCCACGGCCAGTGGGAGCGCAGCCAGTCGCCGGCCCGGAACAGCTGGCTGGCCAGGCCGTTCGGGTCCCGGCCCAAACCCACCGCACCGAAGCCGATGATCAGGAACACCACTCCGGACAGCGCGGGATACTGCGACTGGGTCAGCGGAAGCAGCATCAGCAGGAAGCCGCCGACCAGCGCACCGGTCACCGAGGTGACGCCGCAGACCACCGCCAGCAGCAGCAACGGCAGGCTGGCGAAGACCTGGAAGTCGGTGGCGGCGACGCTCTGCCGCAACCCGGCGAGCAGCGCACCGGCGAGGCCGGCCATCCCCGCGGAGGCGGCGAACAGGCCGACCCGAAACCACCGCAGGTTCAGCCCCAGGGTGCCGCAGGCGGCGGGGCTGTCCCGCATCGCCAGCAGCAGCCGGCCCAGCGTGCCGCGGCGCAGCGCCAGCAGACCGATCGCGGTCAGCGTGAAGCAGACGGCGATCAGCACCAGGTACGCGTGCTCGCTGTCGAGGTGCAGCCCGGGCAGCCGCAGCCGCCGCGCGGTGAGGCTCTCGTTGTAGCCGAACGCGAACGGCGCCTGGAACAGCAGCTTGTCCATCAATTGGCCGAAGGCGAGGGTGGCCAGCGCCAGGTACAGGCCGGTCAGCCGCAGCACCGGCAGCGCGATCAGCGCCCCCACCGCCGCCGCGGCGAGCGCTGCGATCACGATCGCCACGGGCGACGGGCTGTCCAGTTTGGCCAGCACCATCGCGCCGATCCCGACGAAGGTCAGCTGGGCCAGCGAGACGTGGCCGCCGTACCCGGTGAGCAGCACCAGGGAGAGCATCACCATGGCGTACACCAGGGCGGTGCCGGCGAGCAGCACGATGTCGGCCGCCAGCATCGGGGTGACCAGGGCGACGGCGCCGACCAGTACCGCACCGGCGGCCACCGAGCGGCGCAGGCTGGGTACCGGCGCGGAGACGATGCCTTTGACCTGCCCCACCCGCAGCCGTGCCTGCGGCATCAGCACCAGCACCGCGAACAGCATCAGGGTCGGGATCACCGCCCGCAGCCCCTGCAGCAGCTCACTGGTGGGCAGGTAGCCGACCGCGTACGACTGGAGCAGGCCGAGCAGCATCGCGCCGGCGAAGGTGAGCGGCAGGCTGCGCAGCCGGCCCAGCATCGCGGCGGCGTACGCGTTGATCACCAGCAGGGTCAGCTCGTAGTAGTCCAGCGACAGCACCGGGGTGAGCAGGATGCCGGCGAGCGCGCCGAGCGACGCGCCGACCGCCCAGCTGACCATCGACACCCGCTGCGGCCTGCCCCCGAACAGGCCCAGCAGTTCCGGGTTGTCCACCGATGCCCGCATCGCGGTGCCGATCCGGGTGCGGTTCAGCAGCAGGTACAGCGCGCCCGCGACCAGCACCGACAGCGCGATCGTGAGCAGGCTGTGGTAGCTGACGTACGCGTCGCCGACCGCGATCCCGGCCTGGCCGAAGAACTGTTCGACGGTACGCGCCGCCGGCGGCCAGAACGCCTGGGCCACTCCGACGAGTCCGACGAAGAGCCCGACGGTGACCACCAGGCCGACGCTGACCGGCGCGTCGCCGAGGCCACGCATCATCACCCGCTCGACCAGCACGCCGAACGCCGGGGCGAGCACCAGCAGCACCAGCCCCAGCGAGAGCCACACCGGCAGCCCCCACGCCACGGACAGCTGCCAGTAGCAGAACGCCATCACCATGCCGATCGCGCCGTGCGCGATGTTGAACACCCGGGTGGTGGTGTACGTCAGCACCAGACCGCTGGCGGCGATCGCGTACGCCGCCCCGGTGAACAGCCCCAGCGCGGTGAACGACAGCAGTGTGGACATTGCGGCTCACCCACTGACGCCGGTGTTGAGGACCGCCCCGCACAGGAACCGCTTCGACTCGTGCACCCACTTGCCGCCCTGCAGCCGGATGATCGAATTGCAGCCGGCGGTGTGGCGGCCACCGACGTCCTGCGGGGCGAACAGTCCGTGACCGGTCCAGGACCGGACTCCACGTACCGCGGAGATCAGGCTCTGCCGGGTGAGCTTGCCGCCCAGCTTGAGCGCCAGTTCGGTGAACAGCCTGGCCGCGGACCACGCGAACAGCCCGAAGTACGACGGCGTCGCGCCCGGGGCGACCCGCTCCAGCCAGCCCCGGTAGAGCTTCATCTCGGGGGTGGCCGGGTCCTCGAAGAGGACGCTGTTGGTGAAGATCCGGGTGCCGTCGACCGCCGAGCCGCCGGACTTGACGTAGTTGATGTTGTAGCCGGTCGGGTCGAGCAGGAACACGTCCGGTTTGAAGCCCTGCTGCTGCATCGCGGTGGCGAGCCGTACCGCGTGCTGGTAGGAGCCGAGGAACTGCACGTACTTGACGTCCTTGCTCTTCATCTGGGTCACGTACGGCGAGTAGTTGAACTCGGAGGTCTCGATGCCTTCGGTGTACGTGAAGGTGAAGCCGCGCTTCTTCCACCCGGCGATCCAGCTGTGGGCGTTGGCCGCCGCGGCGCCGGCGTTGAGGTAGAGGAACGCCGCGTTCTTCGCCGCCGCCGGGTACTTCGACTTCAGGTAGTCGGGCACCACGGCGGGGATCTCGTCGACCTGGACGGAGTTGGCGGCGTACACCACCGGGGCGTTCTGCCGGGCGGTGTTGACCGTGGCGGCGCGCAGGTCCGGGATGCCGCAGTCGGTGACCGTCTTCGCGCCGCCGTGGTCGAACGCCGAGAGCGACCCGACCATCGCGAACGCCTCCTGGCAGGCCTTCACCGCAGACTGCTGGTCACCCGCGGTATCGGTACGGCTGTCCAGGTTGATCAGCGAGAGTTTGCGGCCGCAGATCGACTGCGAGGCGTTGAAGTACGCCACGTACGCCTTCACCGCCTGCTGCGCGGACTCCATCAGCCCCGGCACCGGACCGCTGATGTCCGAGGAATTCGCGACCTTGATGGTGGAGGCGCTGATCCCGGTGGTGTTCTTGAAGCCGGCACAGTTGGCGGCCTTGACCTTCGATCCGCCGCCACCGGGACCGGTGCCACCCGGGCCGGTGCCACCGGTCGCCCCGGTACCGCCGGTCGGCGCCGCGCCACCGTCGGCCCCGTCGCCCGCACCGGCCCCGGACCCGTCGGCGCCCACCCCCTGGGCACGGCGTACCTCCTCGGGCGAGAGCCGCGAGCCGCACCCGGCCAGGAACACGGCCGCGAGGGCGAGTAAGGCGATCGGAGTCGTCAGGCGATACCGCACGGGCGACCTCCTCAGGGGGTCGGGCCTTTCATGACAGGGTCAGCACCTCGGCACAGGAAAACGTCTTTCGTGAATCTCTCTCGGAAAAGTAGTCACCCACCGTAGCGGCGAGATCGGTCGCGGTCCATACACCGGCCGCGCCGTCGGCGGCGGGTGCGTCGAACCGCCGCTCCACCGTCGGTGGGGCCATCAAGGCCACCATCCCGCCGTACGCCACGAAGACCTGGCCGCTGATCGCGTCGGCGGCCGGGGAGGCGAGGTACGCCACCAGCGGCGCCACGTGCGACGGGTCGAGCGGATCGGGCGCACCGGCGGGCGCCTCCCCGAACACCGGGGTGGTCATCGCGGTCCGCGCCCGCGGGCAGATCGCGTTGGCGCGTACCCCGTAGCGGGCCAGCGCGCGGGCGGTGGAGACGGTGAGCGCGGCGATGCCGGACTTGGCGGCGGCGTAATTCGGCTGGCCCTCGGAGCCGACCAGGCCGGCCTCCGAGGAGGTGTTGACGATCCGGCCGTACACCGGGGCGCCGTGCCGTTTCGCCTCCGCCCGCCAGTACGCCGCCGCGTTGCGGGAGAGCAGGAAGTGCCCGCGCAGGTGGACCCGGATCACCGTGTCCCACTCCTCGTCGGACATGTTGAACAGCATCCGGTCGCGCAGCACCCCGGCGTTGTTCACCACGATGTGCAGGCCACCGAAGCCGCCCACCGCCGCCTCGATCAGCGCGTCCGCGGTGTCGCGCTCCGCGACGTCCCCGGTGACGAAGGCGGCCTTGCCGCCGGCCGCCACGATCTCGTCGACCACCCCGGCGGCCGACCACGACACGTCGTTGACCACCACGGTCGCGCCGGCCCGCGCCAACGCCAGCGCCTCGGCGCGGCCCAGCCCTGCTCCGGCGCCGGTCACCACGGCGACCTTCTGCTCCAGCGACGTGCTGTCCACCCGAACTCCCTGCATGGGGTCCTTGATACTAGAACGTGTTCTAGGATTCAAGGCATGAAGCTGGGCTACCACACTGGTTACTGGTCGTCGGGGCCGCCCGCGGGGGTCGCCGACGCCGTCGCGGAGGCCGAGCGACTCGGCTTCGACTCGATCTGGGCCGCCGAGGCGTACGGGTCGGACTGCCTGACCCCGCTCGCCTGGTGGGGTGCCGCGACCAGCCGGGTACGGCTCGGCACCGACATCCTGCAGATGGCGGCGCGCACCCCGGCGGCGACCGCGATGGCGGCGATGACTCTCGACCACCTCTCGGGCGGCCGGTTCGTGCTCGGGGTCGGCGCCTCCGGCCCCCAGGTCGTCGAGGGCTGGTACGGCCAGCCGTACCCCCGCCCGCTGGCCCGTACCCGGGAGTACCTGCACCTGGTACGCGAGATCATCGCCCGGGAACGGCCGGTCGAGTTCTCCGGCGAGTTCTTCCAGCTCCCCCACCCCGGCGGCACCGGGCTGGGCAAGCCGTTGAAGTCCACCGTGCATCCGCTCCGTACCGACATCCCGATCTACCTGGCCGCGGAGGGGCCGAAGAACGTGGCGCTGGCGGCGGAGATCGCCGACGGCTGGCTGCCGATCTTCTTCTCGCCGAAGAGCGACGGCTTCTACCGCGCGGCGCTCGCCGAGGGGTTCGCGCGCGACGGCGCGCGGCGTACCCTCGCCGACTTCGAGGTGCCGGCCTCGGTGCCGGTAGTGGTGCACGACGACGTCGAGGCGGCGGCCGACCGGGTCCGCCCCAGCCTCGCGCTCTACATCGGCGGGATGGGCGCCCGCAGCATGAACTTCCACCGCGACGTCTTCGCCCGGATGGGGTACGAGGACGTCTGCGAGAAGGTGCAGGAGCTCTACCTCGCCGGCCACAAGCGGGAGGCCACCGCCGCCATCCCGACCGCCCTGGTGGAGGACGTCGCACTGATCGGGCCACCGGCCAAGCTGCGCGACGAGCTCGCCCGGTGGCGCCAGACCGTGGTCACCACCCTGCTGGTCACCGGCGACGCCCGGACCCTGCGCCAAGTCGCCGAGGTGGCCTCTCATGCGCCGTAGCTCGGTTCGGGCGGGGCGGCGCGGGCGAGCAGGTCCCGCACCACGGGGCCGAGCCGCTCCGGACGCCAGCGGGCGCCGTTGTCGACCACCTCGCCGTGCCGCCAGCCGTCGGCGAGTCCGATCCTGCCGCCCTCCACCTCGAACACCCGACCGGTGACTCCGGCCGACTCCGCGGAGCCGAGCCAGACCACCAGCGGCGAGATGTCCTCCGGCTCGGCCCGCAGCTCCGGGAAGGTCTGCGCGGTCATCCGGGTACGGGCGGCCGGCGCGATCGCGTTGACGGTGACGCCGTACCGGGCGAGTTCGGCGGCGGCGACCAGGGTGAGCGCGGCGATCCCCGCCTTCGCGGCGCTGTAGTTGGCCTGCCCGACCGAGCCGAGCAGACCGGCGCCCGAGCTGGTGTTGACCACCCGTGCGTCCACGGCGCTGCCGGCCTTGCGCTCGGCCCGCCAGTGGGCCGCCGCGTGGCGCAGCGGTGCGAAGTGCCCCTTGAGGTGTACGCGGAGCACCGCGTCCCACTCGTCCTCGGTCAGGTTGACCAGCATCCGGTCGCGCACGAACCCCGCGTTGTTGACCAGCACGTCCAGCCGCCCGTAGGTGCTCAGCGCTGTCTCGGTCAGCCGTGCCGCACCGTCCCAGTCGGCGACGTCGTCGGTGTTGGCGGTGGCCGCCCCGCCCGCGGCGATGATCTCGTCGGCCACCCGCTGCGCGGGTGCCGCCGAGCCGCCGGTACCGTCGGCGGCCACCCCCACGTCGTTGACCACCACCCGGGCGCCGGCCGCGGCGAAGCCCAGCGCGTGGGCACGGCCGATCCCCCGGCCCGCCCCGGTAACCACCACAA
>JBOGDE010000235.1:0-8920 GCA_050701695.1 Micromonosporaceae bacterium | reverse complement strand
GCCTGGCCGGACGCGCCGTGCCCGGTCTCCGCCGCCGACCTGCTCCCCGAGCGGGCGCTCGCCGGCGATCCCGAGGCGCGCCGCATCCTGCGGTACGAGGTGTACGGCGCCCTGGTCCGCGCCGGCGGCGAGCTGCTGGAGACCCTCGATGCGTTCCTGGCCGCCGGCGGGGTCCTGGAGGGGGCGGCGCGCACCCTGTTCGTACACCCCAACACGGTCCGCTACCGGCTGCGCCGGATCACCGACACCACCGGGCTCAACCCGGCCTCGTCGCGGGACGCGTACGCGCTGGCGATCGCGCTGACAATCGGCAGGCTGGACCAGGCACCCAGCTCACCCCCGACCCCCGCGCCGGGGTCGGGTCCGGAGTCGGGGCCGATACCGGGCGGAACGGACATTACCGGCGGGCTGTGACCCAACTCTCGCCCGTTTGTGGGACGCCTCCAGCGGGTCTCACCAGCGTGAGTTGTAGAGACCCTACAAATTCGCCGGGACGGTTTCGTCTCATCCAGGCAACCACCGCGACACTTCCATGAGCGACAGTGACGGAGTGCTCGCTGTCATCGCTCCCGGCCAGGGCTCCCAGAAGCCCGGCTTCCTGAACCCATGGCTCGACCTGCCCGGCACCGAACCCCGGCTGCGCTGGTGGTCCGCGCTCGCCGGCGTGGACCTGCTGCACCTCGGGGTGCACGCCGACGCCGACGAGATCCGGGACACCGCCAAGACCCAGCCCCTGCTGGTCGCCGCCGGCCTGCTGGCCGCCGCCCAGCTCCCGCTGTACGACGTCGGGGTGGTTGCCGGGCACAGCGTCGGTGAGCTCACCGCCGCCGCCAACGCCGGCGTCCTGACCGCGGAGGCCGCGATCACCCTGGCCGCCGTACGGGGACGTGAGATGGCCGCCGCCTGCGCCATCGAACCGACCGGGATGAGCGCCGTGCTGGGCGGTGACCCGGACGAGGTGCTGGCCGCCATCGCCGACTGTGGGCTGCACCCCGCCAACCGCAACGGCGCCGGCCAGGTGGTCGCTGCCGGCTCGCTGGCCGGACTGGAGAAGCTCAAGGCCGACCCGCCGGCCAAGACGCGAGTGATCCCGCTGCAGGTCGCCGGAGCGTTCCACACGCCGTACATGAAGCCGGCCGAGCAGACCCTCGAATCGCTCGCGGCCGGGATCCCGACCGTGGACCCGGCCCGGATCGTGCTCTCCAACGCCGACGGTGCCGCCGCCGGCAGCGGCGTGGAGCTGCTGCAGCGGCTGGTACGTCAGGTCACCGCACCGGTGCGGTGGGACCTGTGCATGGAGTCGCTGCTGCAGCTGGGCGTCACCGCGGTGATCGAGCTGCCGCCCGCCGGCACCCTCGCCGGTCTCGCCAAGCGCGGCATGAAGGGGGTCGAGATCGTCACCGTCAACACTCCCGACGACCTGGACGCCGCCCGCGACCTGATCGCCCGGCACGGCGCACCCGCGCACATCGTCGGTGAGCCCACCGTGCAGTTCCGGGTCGCGGTCTCCACCGCCGCCGGCAACTTCCAGCCCGCCGAGCTCGCCGAAGGCGCCAGCGTCGCCGCCGGTCAGGTGATCGGGAAGGTGGTCACCCGCCGTGGCACCGAAGACGTCACCGCCGGGCACGACGGCGTACTCGTAGAGTGGTTGGTACATCCCGACGACCCGGTGGCCGCGGGTTCCCCGCTGGCGCGGCTGTCCGCGGAGGTGGAATCGTGAGTGGATCGCGGATTGTCGCGCTGGGGCATTACCAGCCGTCGAAGATCGTCACCAACGACGACCTGGCGCAGACGCTGGACACCAGCGACGAGTGGATCCAGTCCCGGGTCGGGATCCGTAGCCGGCGGATCGCCGCGCCGGACGAAACCGTGGCAGACCTGGCTACCGCCGCCGCCGAGAAGGCGCTGGCCAGCTCCGGGCTGACCGCCGCCGACATCGACCTGGTCACGGTGGCCACCTGCTCGTCGAAGGAACGCAGCCCGAACGTCGCCGCCCGGGTGGCGCGCACCCTCGGGATCGCCTCGCCCGCCGCGTACGACCTGAACACCGCATGCTCCGGCTTCTCGTACGCGCTGGCCACCGCCGACCACGCGATCCGTGCCGGCGCGGCCCGGCACGCGCTGGTGATCGGGGCGGAGAAGCTGTCCGACATCACCGACTGGAACGACCGGACCACCGCGGTGATCTTCGCCGATGGCGCCGGCGCCGCTGTGGTCACCAGCTCCGACGAGCCCGGGATCGGCCCGGTGCTGTGGGGTTCGGACCCCGACAAGGGCGACGCCGTGGTGATCGAGGGCTGGCACCCGAGCATCGAGCAGGCCGGTCAGACGGTGTTCCGGTGGGCCACGTTCGCGCTGCCGAAGCTCGCCGTCGCCGCCTGCGAGAAGGCCGGTGTGAAGCCGTCGGAGCTGGCGGCGTTCGTACCGCACCAGGCGAACCTACGGATCATCGAGCCGCTCGCCCGCAAGCTCGGCGCCCCCGACGCCGTGGTCGGCAAGGACATCGTCGACTCCGGCAACACCTCCGCCGCCTCGATCCCGCTGGCGCTGTCGAAGCTGGTGGAGCGCCGCGAGATCCCGTCCGGCGCCCCGGTGCTGCTGTTCGGCTTCGGCGGCGGCCTCACGTACGCCGGACAGGTCGTCCGCTGCCCCTGACCGTACGGTGACGCGACCGCGTTGCCGGGACAACGTACCGACAAAGGAAGGAAACACCGCATGAGTGAGACCAACGCCAAGGAGATCCAGGACGGCCTGGCCGAGATCCTGGACGAGGTCGCCGGGGTCAACGCCGACGACGTCGACCCGGGCAAGTCGTTCACCGACGACCTGGACGTCGACTCGCTGTCGATGGTCGAGGTGGTGGTGGCCGCCGAGGAGAAGTTCGGCGTGAAGATCCCCGACGACGAGGTGCAGAACCTCAAGACCGTCGGCGACGCGATTTCGTACATCCAGAAGAACCGCTGATCGAGGACACCGCTGTGACCGCTACAGATGTCGTGGTGACCGGGCTCGGCGCGACCACCCCGCTGGGTGGCGACGTCGCGTCCACCTGGGAAGCCATGCTCAACGGCCGGTCGGGGGTCGGCCCGCTCACCGAGGAGTGGGCCGAGACCCTGCCGGTACGCATCGCCGCCCGGCTCGCCGAGGAGCCCACCACCCGGATCGACCGGGTCCAGGCCCGCCGGATGGACCGCAGTGAGCAGACCGCCGTGGTCGCCGCCGAAGAGGCATGGGCCGACGCCGGCTTCGCCGCCGAGGATCCGGGGGTGGACACCGAACGCCTCGGTGTGGTGATGGGTAGTGGGATCGGCGGTGCGCTCACGCTGCTGGCGCAGGACGACATCCTGGAGGCCAGCGGGCCGCGCCGGGTCTCGCCGCACACCATCCCGATGCTGATGCCGAACGGCCCGGCGGCCCACGTCGGGCTCCGGCTCGGCGCCCGGGCCGGCGTGCACTGCCCGGCCAGCGCGTGCGCCACCGGCGCCGAGGCGCTGGCCTGGGCACTGGACCTGATCCGGGCCGGACGCGCCGACGTGGTGGTGGCCGGCGGTACGGAGGCCGTGATCCACCCGCTGCCGCTGGCCGGGTTCGCCTCGATGCGGGCGATGTCGACCCGCAACGAGGAGCCGCACCGGGCGTCCCGGCCGTGGGACAAGGGCCGCGACGGGTTCGTACTCGGCGAGGGCGCCGGTGTGGTGGTGCTGGAACGCGCCGAGCACGCCGCCGCCCGCGGCGCCAGGGTGTACGCGCGCTTCGCCGGCGCCGGCATGACCTCCGACGGGTACGACATCGTGCAGCCGCACCCCGAGGGCGAGGGCGCGATCCGGGCGATCCGGCGGGCGCTCGCCGACGCGGGGCTCACCGGTGCCGACATCGGCCACGTCAACGCCCACGCCACCTCCACCCCGGTCGGCGACATGGCCGAGGTGGTGGCGCTGCGGCAGGCGGTCGGCAGCCACGTCGCGCTCAGCTCCACCAAGTCGATGACCGGACACCTGCTGGGTGCCGCCGGTGCGGTGGAGGCGATCGCCACCATCCTCGCCGTACACCATGGCCAGGTACCCCCGACGATCAACCTGGACGACCCGGACGACGAGCTCGACCTCGACGTCGTCACCGGCTCGGCCCGCAAGCTCGACCTCACCGCCGCGCTGAACAACTCGTTCGGCTTCGGCGGCCACAACGCCGCGCTGGTGTTCACCCGCGCGTGAACCATGGAGGCACAGTGACCGCCACCGAACCCGTCGCCAAGCCCGCCGCGGCGACCACATCCAGCCGGGATCCCGAGGAACGGCTCCGCGCGCTGTTCGACCTCGGCACGATGCGGCTGCTCGAGCCGCGGGACGACTCCGGCGCGCTGGCCGCCCGCGGCCTGATCGACGGCACCCCGGCGGTCTCGTTCGCCACCGACGCCACCCGGATGGGCGGCGCGATGGGCACCGAGGGCTGCGAGCACATCGTCGACGCCATCGACCTCACGGTACGGGAGCGGATCCCGGTGATCGGGCTCTGGCACTCCGGTGGGGCCCGGCTCGCCGAGGGCGTGGTCGCGCTCGACGCGGTGGGCCAGGTGTTCGCCGCGATGGTGCGCGCCTCCGGGCGGGTGCCGCAGATCTCGGTGGTGCTCGGCCCGGCGGCCGGCGGCGCGGCATACGGGCCGGCGCTGACCGACATCGTGGTGATGAGCAGGGACGGCCGGATCTTCGTCACCGGCCCCGAAGTGGTGCGCAGCGTCACCGGCGAGCAGGTCGACATGGAGCGGCTCGGCGGCGTGGAGCCGCACGGCCGGCGCTCCGGTGTCGTACACATCACCACCGACACCGACGCCGAGGCGATCGACAAGGCGCGTTCCCTGGCCTCGCTGCTGGGACACCAGGGCCGCTTCTCCCCCGCCGACGTGGGCGTCGAGGCCGAGGGCGAGGATCTCGCCTCACTGCTGCCGGAGCAGGCCAACCGGGCCTACGACGTCAAGCCGCTGATCAACCAACTCCTGGACGACGCACCCGGCTCGGAGAAGAGCAACTTCGTGGAGCTGCACGCCAGGTGGGCGCCGAACATGGTGACCGCGCTGGGGCGCTTCGCCGGCCGTACCGTCGGCGTGATGGCGAACAATCCGCTGCGGCTCGGCGGCTGCCTGGACTCGATCAGCGCCGAGAAGGCGGCACGGTTCGTGCGGATGTGCGACTCGCTGGGCGTACCGCTGGTGGTGATCGTCGACGTACCCGGCTACCTGCCGGGTGTCGGGCAGGAGTGGGACGGCGTGGTACGCCGTGGCGCGAAGCTGCTGCACGCGTTCGCCGAGGCGGTGGTGCCCCGGGTGACCCTGGTGACCCGCAAGGTGTACGGGGGCGCGTACATCGCGATGAACTCCCGCTCCCTGGGGGCGACCGCGGTGTTCGCCTGGCCGACCGCCGAGGTGGCGGTGATGGGTGCCGCCGCCGCGGTGAACATCCTGCACCGCAAGAAGCTCGCCGCCGCCCCGCCCGAGCAGCGCGACGCGTTGCGGGCGGAGCTGGTCGCCGAGCACGAGCGGATCGCCGGCGGTGTCAACCGGGCGCTGGAGATCGGGGTGGTGGACGAGGTGATCAAGCCGACGGAGACCCGGCGCCGGCTCGCCGAGGCGCTCGCCGCCGCGCCCGCCGCCCGGGGCGCCCACACCAACATTCCGCTGTAGTCGCACACTAGACACGGGGTGCTGCCGTCACAGCGCCCCGGCCACGGAGCCGGGTGGTGCCCTGCCCGCTCCACGATCATGAGCCCTCTGATGTCGTTGTCACGGCATCGGAGGGCTCATGGCGTTGCGGCTGGGCTGCTGCGGGCCGAGGCTCGCGAAGCTTCAGCCGCAGGCCGATGCGGGGAGGCCCTTCACCGGCACCGGGGATCGGCCCGGGGCGGGTGCCTTGCCCGCCAGCACCGCGGCGACCGCCCGCATCGAGAACTCGTTCGCCCCGTACGCGGCGAGCACGGTCGGCGTACCGGCCCGCGCCAGCAGGTACGGCGTGTCCATGCCGACGGTCACCTGCGCGCCCGGCGCCAGATCGCCGGGGCCGTCGCCGTACCCGGTCAGGTGCACCCGGGCGCCGGCGCCGACCTTCAGGCCGTAATCGCGTAGCGCCTCGGTGAGCCATTCTCGTTGCCGGTCGGTGCCGCCGGTGACCTGCACCGAGCCGGGCACCAACGCACCGTCACAGCGCCCCTTGAGGACGGTCACCGCCGCGGCCGCCACCTCCCCCGCGGTCTTGCGATGCGGCTCGCTGGCCAGAGTGGACAGCTCGGGCTGCGACGCCGCCAGGGTCAGTTTCAGGGTGAGGATCCGGGTCGCCGACTCGCGCAGCCGCTCCCATGGCAGCCGCCCGGACGCCACGGCGTCGAGCAGGCCACGCTGGGCGGCGGCCAGGTCCGGCGGCATCAGCAGCAGGTCGTTGCCGGCGAGGATGGCGCGTACCGCCGCTTCGCCAGGAGCCCAGCGCTTCGCCGGCGCCATGTTCATCGCGTCGGAGACCACCACACCGGTGAACCCCATCCGGGTACGCAGCAGGTCCACCAGCACCTTCTTCGAGAACGTCGCCGGCACCCCGGGCTCCACCGCCCGTACGTCCAGGTGCCCCGACATCACCAGCCCGGCCCCCGCCTCGATCCCCGCCGCGAACGGCGGCAGGTCGCCCTTCTCCAGCTGTCCCCGGGGGTACGCGAGCACCGGCAGCGCGGTGTGGCTGTCGGTGGTGGTGTGCCCGTGCCCCGGGAAGTGCTTGAGGGTGGCGGCGACTCCGGAGCCGCGCAGCCCCCGTACCGCCGCCGCCACCTGCGCCGACACCGCCGCCGGGTCCGACCCGTACGACCGGGAGCCGATCACGGTGTTGCCCGCCGGTCCGATCACGTCGGCGTCCGGCGCGAAGTCGACGTTGACGCCGACCGCCGCCAGCTCGGCACCCGCCATCGCCCAGCTCTGCTCGGTCAGCTCCGGGTCGCCGGCCGCGCCGAACCCCATCGCCGTCGGCAGCAGCGTCATCCCGTCCCGGACCCGGGTCACCACGCCGTGCTCCTGGTCGGTGCCGATCAGCAGCGGCGCCTGCTTGCCCGCCGGCATGCCACGGGCCGCCTGCTGCAGGCCCGAGGTGAGGGTGCGTACCTGCTCCGGGGTGTCCACGTTGGTGGTCGGGTTGGTGGCGCCGGTGCCGTCGCCGGCCTGGCGTACCAGGATCAGACCGCCCAGCCGGTAGCGCGAGACCACCTCGGCGGGCGTGGCCACGCCGTACGCCTCCCGGTTGGCGGCCACGGCGGCGTCCGGGACGTTCGTGGCGTGGGTGCCGTACACGAAGGGCATCAGGACCTGCCCGACCAGGTCGGTGTCGTCGAGGCCGGCGACGATCGCGGCGGCGCGCTGCGCGGCGGCGACGCTGGGGCTCGGGCTGGCCGACGGCGACGCCGGGGATCCGGTCGGGTCGCCGCCCGAGCAGCCGGCGAGTACGGCGACGACCAGCACGGACGGCAGCAGGAGGGGGCTCAGGCGCGACAGCACCCGGCTAGCAGATCAGCCGCGGGCCGCGCCCGTCGACCCGTTCGGCGAAATTCATCCGGCTTGTGTGAGCCAGGTGACCGGGGCGCCGTCTCCCGCCCGCCGGTACGGCTCCAGCTCGGCGTCCCACGCCGAGCCCAGCAGCCGGTCCAGGCCGTGCGCCAGGGAGTGCTCGGCGCTGGTCTGGCTGAGCAGCGCCCGCAGCCGGTCCTCGCAGACCATGATGTCGCCGTTGGCGCTCATCGCGGAGCGGAACACGCCCCGGCCGGGGACGTACATGATCCGTTCGCCGTCGACCCCGGGGCTCGGCTCCTCGGTCACCTCGTACCGGATCATCGCCCACTGGCGCAGCGCCGCGGCCAGTTCGGTGCCGGTGCCGCGGCGGCCGGTCCAGGCACACTCGGCGCGCTGGGTGGACGGGTCGACAGCTTGGGCGGTCCACTGCAGCCGTACCGGCGTGGAGAGGACACGCGAGATAGCCCACTCGACGTGCGGGCACACGGCGGGTGGGCACGAGTGAACATAAACAACGCCACGCGTCGGCACGTTGACCTCCGGTTGTCTGCGGTACGCCTTCCCCTGCGACCCAGACGGATGGTGCAACAGTGCGGCACGCGGCCTATCCGTACGTTACCCAGCGGGTTCCATGATGCCGGTACGTCCCCACATCGCGCCAGCCGCTTCAGGATATTCGACGACGGTTCCCGCGAGGTGCCGGACGCCCCGGCGAGCCGCTACTCTGGTAGTGCACCCCCAAGCCGAGGCCAGCTTCGGGTCAGGTAAGGTGCGCGCGGCCGGTGTGTTGCCACCCGGCCGTGACCTGTTCCCCCACTGTCCGTACACCCTGCAAGGAGCATCCGCGTGGCCAGCAACCAGTCCAAGACCGCGCGCGCTTCAGTCCGCGCCGGCTCTGCCGCCGGCGGCGGTGGAGCGCTGAGCGTTCTCGGCGAGTTCAAGTACCTGATCCCGCTCAACGGCGGCAAGCACGCGTACATCCGCAACATCACCAACGGCCGGACCGTGCACTGCGCCACCGACTCCGAGACCTTCACCGACGAGGTCAAGGTGTTGGCCGAGGCCGGTCACGGCGCGAAGCTGCGCACCGAGCTGGACGCGCTCTCCGAGCTGCACCCGGACCACGGCTGGGACGTCACCACCAAGCGCCTGGTCGACGCCGGCGTCTTCGGCGAGTAGTCCCGCCCACCCCAATGCCCCTGGCTGCCGCCGGGGGCATTGTCATACCCCGCGCCGCCCGGCCGCATGTTCCGGCGCTACGGCGCCGCCTGTTCGGGTGCTACGGGTGCGGCCTGTTCGGGTGCTACGGGTGCGGCCTGTTCGGGTGCTACGGGTGCGGCCTGTTCGGGTGCTACGGGTGCGGCCTGTTCGGGTGCTACGGGTGCGGCC
>JBOGDE010000234.1:0-9032 GCA_050701695.1 Micromonosporaceae bacterium | reverse complement strand
GTACCGAACCGGTCGCCGAGCTCCGCGCCGAGCGCCGCCACCGGGGCCCCGGAGGCGAGCGCCGACGCGCCGATCCCGGCGGCCGTCACCGCCCCCCATCCCGTGACTGCATGACCCGCATGAGCGAAGCGAGTGCCATCGAACACGTTCATGTGACCGCTCCGAACAGCACGATCGCGTTGTTGCCGCCGAACGCGAAGCTGTTGTTCTGGGCGATCCGTACCCGGGCCGGCCGGGACTGGTTGGGCACCGGATCGAGGCTGGCGAACGCCGGGTCCCGGTGCGACCAGTTGATCGTCGGGGGCAGGAACCCCTGGTCGATGGCGAGCACCGACGCGATCGCGCCGAATCCGGCCGCTGCGCCCAGGGTGTGGCCCAGCATCGACTTCACCGAGCTGACCGGGGGCGGATCGGTGCCGTACACCGTGAAGATGGCTGCCGCCTCCGACGCGTCGTTCTTCGGGGTGCCGGTGCCGTGGGCGCAGATGTAGTCCACCTCCGACGGCGTGACGCCGGCGTTGGCCAGCGCGATCCGCATCGCGTCGGTGACGCTGTCGGTGTCGAGGGCGACCGGATGGCGGGCGTCGCAGTTCAGCCCGTACCCGAGGACATCGGCGTAGCGGCGGGCGCCACGGCGTTCGGCGTGCTCGGCGCTCTCCAGCACCAGCACCGCGCCGCCCTCGCCGATCACGACCCCGGGCCGGTCGCGGTCGAACGGCGAACACACCGTCTCGCTGAGCGCGCCCAGCCGGGAGAAGCCGGCGTGCATCCAGCGGCACTGCGCCTCGGCGCCGCCGGCGAACATCACGTCGGCCTCGCCGCTGGCGATCACGTCGTACGCGTACCCGAGGGCGTAGTTGCTGGCCGAGCACGCCGTACCGACGGTGAGCGATTCGCCCTCCAGCCCCAGCTCGGTGCTGACCGCGTGCGCCAGCCGGTACGCCGGCAGCGTCCCGATCAGCTCCGGGTCCAGGCTGGGCAGGCCACCGGAGACGTGCTGCTGGGCGAGCCGCTGTGGCACCACCGACTCCCCATTGCTGGTGCCGATCACCGCGCCGGCGCGGGTGGGCTCGATACCGGCGAGGTCGAGCTTGGCGTCCTCGGCGGCGAGTCTGGCGGCCACCGCGGCGAACTGGCTGGCCCGCCCCCAGTCGGCGTCCGGCAGCCGCTGCAGCACCCGCTGCGGCGCGAAGTCGGTGACCTCGGCCCCGACCCGGTACGGGAACCCGCTGGCGTCGAAGCTCCGGATCGGTGAGACGCCCGAGCGCCCCGCACGCAGTGCCGCACCGAACGCCGCCACGCCGGTACCGATGCTCGAGACCGGCCCGAGCCCGGTCACCACAACCCGCCGCTGTACGGACACCACGGCCTACCAGCCGGCGTAGCGGGCGACCATGTCGTACACGGTCTTGAGGCTGCGGGCGCCGTCCATCTCGGCCTGCGGAATCTCCAGCCCGTAGTGGTGCTCCAGCCGGGAGAGGATCTCGATGGCTCGCAGCGAGTCCGCGTCGTGGTCTTCGACGAAGTCGGCGGTGTCGGTGAGCTCCTCGGGCTCCAGCTCCAGCGCCTCGGCGACGAGTTCGCGGAGCTCCTCCATCCGCTGTGCGACCTGATTCATGGGTGCCACCTTTCGCAGAATTCGCCGGACGCCGCGTACCCGCCGATATCGCTAGGGTGGGGCGCCACGGAAACGGGAGGTCCGGGACGATGCGGTACGACGAGATGTACGTGGAGAGCACCGGCGTGTGGTTCCCGCCGGCTGTCGACGTCGCCGACGCGGTCGCCAGCGGCGCGTACGACGTGGGGAATGCCCGCCGGGCCGACCTGGGGTCGGTGGCGGTCTCCGACGAGCCCGGGGTCGATCTCGCGGCACGGGCGATCCGGTGTGCCCTGCAGCGCTCGCGCTTCGGACCCGGCGACATCGACCTGCTGCTGTACGCCACCGCCAACTACGTCGGCCTCGACGCCTGGAACGCCGCGGCGTACCTGCAGCGGGAGACGTTGACGGAGCGGGCCCTCGCCGTGGAGCTGCGGCAGCTGTCCAACGGTGGGATGGCGGCGATCGAGCTGGCCGCCGGCCAGCTGCTGGCCCACCCGGAGCGCCGGGCCGCCGTACTCGCCACGGGCGACCGGTTCGCGCTGCCGGGCTTCGACCGGTGGGGCACCGACCCGGGGATCGTCTGGGGTGACGCCGGCGCCGCGCTGTTGCTCACCCGCCAGCCCGGGTGCCTGCGGTTGCTGTCCCTGGTGAACGTCACCGACCCCACTCTGGAGGGGCTGTACCGCGGCGACGCGGCGCTGCTGCCCTCGCCCGACCCGGACCAGATGCCGGTCAGCCTGACCCGCCGGTACCGGGAGTTCCAGGCCCGCAGCGACGCCGACGACGTACGGCGGCGGATGCGGCGTGGCTTCCTGGCCGCGGCCAACCAGGCGTTGGAGGAGGCCGACACCAGCCTCGACCAGGTGGTACGGGTGGTGATACCGCACCTGGGCCGGCAGCTGCTGGAGCGGCGGTACCTGGCGCCGCTGAAGCTGGACCTGTCGCGTACCACCTGGGAGTGGGGCCGCACCGTGGGCCATCTCGGGGTGGGTGACCAGTTCGCCGGCCTGGACCGGGTGGTGAGCCGGGACGGGCTGGGTCCGGGGGACCGGGTGATGGTGTTGTCGATCGCCGGCGGCCACGTCTGGGGCACCGCGGTGCTGGAGCTGGTCACCCCGCCACCCTGGAAGGGCTGACCCCACGGCGGTTCGTTCCCGGATCACGGCCGGTCACCGGCCAGTGCGGTGTTGGCGGGTACGAGACACCGCGCGACGCTGCGCAGCTTCTCGCAGGTCTCCTCGTGCTCGCGCTCGGGCGTGGAGTGCTCGACGATGCCGGCGCCGGCCCGCAGCCAGGTCCGGCCGTCGCGCCGGTACACCGCCCGCAGTGCCAGCGCCGCGTCCATCGCGCCATCGGAGTCGACGGTGAACACGGCGCCGCCGTAGAGACCGCGCGGGTGTGATTCGTAGCGCCGGATGGCGTCGAGCGCCTCCGGCTTCGGCGATCCGGACGCGGTCACCGCGGGGAACAGCGCCGCCAGCGCATCCCAGGCGTGGCCGCCGGTGGGGAGCTGTCCCGTCACGCGGGACGCCAGGTGCTGGACGGTGCCGCGTTCCCGTACCGCCATGAAGTCGTCCACGCGTACGCTTCCAGGGCCGCACAGCGCGGTCAGCTCGTCGTAGGCGACCTTGACCGAGATGGCGTGTTCGAAGATCTCCTTCGGGTCGCGCAGCAGTGCCGTACGCAGCCGGAGATTCTCCTCCCGGTTGGCGTCGAGGAGCCCTCGGGTGCCGGCCAACGGCTGCGTGCTGACCCGCCCGGAGCGGTCCACCTCGACCACCGTTTCCGGACTGAACCCGGCGGCTTCGTGGCCACCTAGTTTCAGCAGGAATGAACGCGCGGGCGTGTTCTGTCGCCGGCCGTAACAGTAGGTCGCCGCCAGATCGATATCGAAGTCGACCGGAACGGAACGTGAAAGAATTACCTTGTTCAGGCGGCGCCCGCATAACTCTGTGATCGCATCGACGACCATCCGATGGTAATCGGCGTCGAGTTCGTCCACGGACGGTGACTTGGTCCACCAATCACGCTCCGCAGCCGTATCGTGAATGACGGCCGCACATCGGGTTAACAACTCGTCGCTGGTCGCGGAGAGTAGCGCGCCCTCGGTGGTGAGCGATACCTCCACCAAAGGGAATGCGAGTTGCAGCAGAGGCTCGTCACCGACTGTGGCGGTGAGGCGCTCGGGGGAGCCGTACAGAGCGTAGCTGAGTTCGAAGCTCGCCCAGCCGTACGCACGCCACATCCGGTATGGGGCCGTTTGCAGCAGCGAGGCCAGCGCGCGCAGCGGCGCGGTGGTCGCGGGGTACCGCCGCGGCCGGCCGCCGTGCCAGGCGGCCGAGAGGCTTCCGGGGCGTAGCGTGAGCAGGCTTTCGGCGCCGCCGAAAAACGTCCAGGTGCCACGGCGTTCGTACACCAGATAGGTGTCGAAGATATCGCTTTCGGCGAGTCTGGTCGCGGCCATTAGCGGGTCCAGGTCACGCGCGACCCGCAGTGTCCTGCGGGCGGTGCTGACTGCCATACGACGCCTCCCCCGGATGCGACCTGCGCGCACCATAGTGCACGCCGGTGCTGGTTGTCTGCCCGCGCTACCGGCCAGTACCGGAATTGTGCGGACGGGGTTGAAAGAATCGGTGGTACGCGGCAGCATGGGCTGCCTCGTGCTCGGTTCCGCAAACGCCGTGCCGTCGGGTTGACCCTGCGTGGAATGGGTTGATCTTGCGCGGAAACAGGTCGAGGAGACAGTGATGAGCGATGGTGTCGTGCCCTGGCCCGACGACGTCGCGGCGGAGTATGTCGCGGCCGGGCACTGGCGGGGCCGCCCGCTCGGTGACCACCTGTGGGAATGGGTCGAGCGCTACGGCGACCGGATCGCGGTCGTCGACGGCGAACGCCGGCTGACGTACCGCGAGCTGGCCGAACGGGCCGACCTGCTCGCCGAGCGGCTGCTCGATCTGGGGCTCAAGCCCGGCGAGACGATTCTGACCCAGCTTCCCAATTGCTGGGAGTTTGTGGCGTACACCCTGGCGTGTTTCCGGATCGGGGTGGCGCCGGTGATGGCGCTGATGCCGCACCGCCGGCATGAGCTGAGCCACCTGGCACGCCACTCCGACGCGGCCGCGATCGCGGTGCCCGCCGGCTGGCGGGACTTCGACCACCTCGGGATGGCGCGGCAGGTGGCGGCCGACGCGCCGTCGGTACGCGAGCTGCTGGTGCTGGGGGGCGGCGGCGACGGAGCCCACGACCTGCGCGCGCTCCTGGCGGAGGGGGGCGGCGACCCTTCCGATCGGCGGAAGCGACTGGACGCCCTGGCTCCCGCCGCCGCGGGCCCGGCGCTGTTCCTGCTCTCCGGCGGCACCACGGGTCTGCCAAAGCTGATCACCCGTACCCACAACGACTACGAGTACAACGCCCGGTGCAGCGGTGAGGTCTGCGGCTTCGACGCCGACACCGTCTACCTGGTGGTGCTGCCGGCGGCGCACAACTTCCCGCTGGGCTGCCCCGGCATCCTGGGCACGCTGCGGGTCGGTGGCCGGGTGGTGCTGCTGCCGACCCCGGAGCCGAAGGCCGCGCTCGCCACCATCGGCGCGGAACGGGTCACCGTCACCGCGGCGGTGCCGGCGGTGGCCCAGAAGTGGCTGGACGAGGTCGCCGCAGCACCCGGCGGGTACGACCTGAGCAGCCTCCAGACGCTGCAGGTGGGTGGCGCCAGGCTGGCGCCCGAGGTGGCGAAGACCGTCACCCCGCTGCTGGGCTGCCGGCTGCAGCAGGTGTTCGGGATGGCCGAGGGGCTGCTCAACTACACCCGCTCCGACGACGACGACGAGACCGTGATCCACACCCAGGGCCGCCCGATCAGCCCCGCCGACGAGATCCGAATCGTGGACGAGGCAGGGGAGCTGGTGCCCGGTGGCGAGGCCGGCGAGCTGCTCACCCGGGGCCCGTACACACCGAGGGGTTATTTCCGGGCGCCGGAGCACAACGCGACCAGCTTCACCCCGGATGGCTGGTACCGCACCGGCGACATCGTACGGATCCACCGCAGCGGCAACCTGATGGTCGAGGGCCGCTCCAAGGACCAGATCAACGTCGCCGGCGAGAAGATCTCCGCCGAGGAGGTGGAGAACCTGATCTACACGTTGCCGCAGGTGGCGCGGGTGGCGGCGGTCGCGGTCCCGGACCGGGCCACCGGGGAACGGGTGTGCGTGTGCGTGGTGCTGCACCCGGACGGCTCGCTCACCCTGGACGAGATCGCCGCGGTGTTCGCCGCCCACGAGGTGGCGAAGTTCAAGATCCCGTACCGGCTGGAGCTGATGGATGCGCTACCGCTGACCAACGTCGGCAAGGTGAACAAGAAAGCTCTCCGGGAGTACGTCGCGGCCAAGCCCTCCGGCTGACCGGGCCGGGCGCCGGCCGACCGGTGGGGAATCGAGCGGGACTGCGGGGTTTGTGGTGACCTCTTATGATCTCGGGCGAGTCGGCTGAGCGTGACGGCCCGCGCGCGACGGCCATCCCATCACCGACCCACGAACGGGGATACCCATGCGACTGGCGCGGATGCTGCGTGCCCACAAGGTCAAGGCGCTGAGCCTGGCCGCCTGCGGGCTGCTCGGGGTGAGCGCCCTGGTGGCGACCGGAGTGCAGGCCGAGGAGACGCTACGCATCGAGAACTGGCGCTCCAGCTCCAGCAACATCGACAAGGGCAGCGTGTACGACTACGCGCCCACCGTGATGAAGCACGGCAAGGTCTGGAAGATGTGGTGGTGCGGCGGCGACCCGGCGGGCAACGTACCCGGCGACGACATCCTGTACGCGGTCTCCAGCAGCCCGAACGGCCCGTTCCACGCGCCGGGCAGCAGCCGGCCGTACAAGCGGGTCTTCGAGGGCAAGGGCGGCAGCGGCTGGGACGGCCAGCACACCTGCGACCCGTCGGTGATCCGCAACCCGAGCAACGGCTACTACTACATGTACTACAGCGGCGCGGTGCGCGACGGCGTGACCCGGATCGGGGTGGCCCGCAGCAAGGACGGGGTGAGCTGGACCCGGCTCAACTACGGCAAGCCGATCATCAGCCCGTCGTACGACGTCAGCCGCTCCAACAAGTACGGCGCCGGCCAGCCCAGCGTGACCTACGCGTACGGCAAGTACTACCTGATCTTCACCGACACCACCGGCCGGGGTGCGCACTCCAACGGCGCCGGCCAGTTCGCGTGGCGCTCGTCGAGCCCGACCTTCCAGTCCGGCGTCGAGGTGTTCACCAGGTACGGCTGGCGTACCAAGACCAGTAGCAACTCGCGCAGCTTCAGCGTCGCCAACGCGTTCTCCGCCGACTGGAAGTACGCCAGCAAGCTGGGCTCGTTCGTCCTCGCCCGCAACAACGAGGCCGGCCGGACCACGCTGATCTTCCTCAAGCGCACCAACCTCGCCTCGCACCCGTACCCGGCACTGTCGGTACGCAACAGCTGGGTGGAGGGCCCGGGGCTGGGCTCGACCCCGGCGGGTCAGGTGCTGCCCGGCACCAGCTGCCGGAAACTGGCGATCGAGCTGTTCAACGCGGCCGCGATCGGGTCGGAGACCCGCGCCCCGCGGGCGCTGCGCCGCCGCGCCGCCGACCTGGTCGGGGTGCCCTGCTGACCGTCGGGGTGAACTACCGGACTCCGCGTGCGGGGCGCCGGCACCGGGCCTGTCAGAATGCGTGACATGACCGACCGGCGCCCCCGCGTACTTTCCGGCATCCAGCCCACCGCCGACTCGTTCCACCTGGGCAACTACCTGGGAGCGTTGCGGCACTGGGTCGCGCTGCAGGCCACCCACGACACGTTCTACTGCGTGGTCGACCTGCACGCGATCACCGCGGGCCACGACCCGGAGCTGCTGCGGCGGCGTACCCGGGTCTCGGCGGCGCAGCTGCTGGCGCTGGGCGTCGACCCGGAGCGCAGCGCGCTGTTCGTGCAGAGCCACGTGCCGGAGCACCCGCAGCTGGCGTGGATCCTGTCCTGCATCACCGGCTTCGGTGAGGCGAGCCGGATGACGCAGTTCAAGGACAAGTCGTCCAAGCAGGGCGCCGACCGTTCGTCGGTCGGGCTCTTCACGTACCCGATCCTGCAGGCGGCGGACATCCTGCTCTACCAGGCCGACGCGGTACCGGTGGGGGAGGACCAGCGGCAGCACCTGGAGCTGACCCGGGACCTGGCGCAGCGGTTCAACACCAGCTTCGGCAAGACCTTCACGGTGCCGGAGCCGCACATCGTGAAGGACACCGCGAAGATCACCGACCTGCAGGACCCGACCGCGAAGATGAGCAAGTCCAGCTCCAGCCCGAACGGTGTGGTGGACCTGCTGGAGGACCCGAAGCGGTCGGCGAAGAAGATTCGCTCCGCGGTCACCGACACCGGTCGCGAGATCGTGTACGACGCGGAGCACAAGCCCGGGATCTCCAATCTGCTGACGATCTACTCGGCGCTGGACGGCCGGTCGATCCCGGAGCTGGAGGCGGCGTACGCCGGGAAGGGGTACGGCGACCTGAAGAAGGAGCTCGCCGAGGTGCTGATCGAGTTCGTCGCCCCGATCCAGCAGAAGACCCAGGAGTACCTGGACAGCCCCGACGAGCTGGACAAGGTCCTGCTCACCGGTGCCGAGAAGGCGCGGGCGGTGGCCGAGCGGACCCTGGCCGACGCGTACCGCCGGATCGGGTTCCTGCCGTCGGCGCGGGGCTGACGCCGGCGATGGACCCGATCGGGCGAAGTATCGACGGCGCGGTGCACACCATCGGGGTGGCGGTGCCGATCCCGGAGCCGTGGGGCAGCTTCCTCAACCAGCGCCGTGCCGACACCGGAGACCCGCAGGCCGCGTACATCCCGGCGCACCTGACGCTGCTGGGACCCACCGACGTGGTGGAGGAGCGGCTGCCCGCCATCGACCGGCATCTCACGACGCTGGCCGCCGCGAACCGGCCGTTCACCCTGCACCTGCGCGGCACCGGTACGTTCCGCCCGGTCAACGACGTGGTGTTCGTCGCCGTGGTGGCAGGGATCAGCGAATGCGAACGGTTGGAGGGGCAGATCCGGACGGGGCCGCTGACCCGGGAGTTGCGGTTCCCGTACCACCCGCACGTGACGGTGGCGCACGACGTGGACGGCCGGATCGGCGCCGCGCGGCTGGACGCGGTGTTCGAGGAGTTGGCGGGGTTCGAGGCGCGATTCGAGGTGTCCAGCTTCACGCTCTTCGAGCACAGCGCCGACGGCCGGTGGCGCCCGCAGCGCGACTTTCTGCTCACCGCGAGTTAGAGGCTGTCGTGATACCTTGCGCCGGCTGCGGCGGGTCCAGACGGCGCCCGGCGGCGTTGTCGGTTCACCCGGATACAACACCGGTATCCGGGCAAACCTCCGCCTTGCCGGACGCCGCCTGGACTCCGCCTCGCTCGACCCGAGGT
>JBOGDE010000233.1:0-9150 GCA_050701695.1 Micromonosporaceae bacterium | reverse complement strand
GTTGTGGTCGTATCGGGGCGCATCGACACGACCACAACCCCGGAAACCGTGAGCGGTCAGCCGGCGACGGCGACGGCGGCGGCGGTGACGGCGGCGGCGATCTGGCGTACCTCGGCGTCGGTGCAGACGTACGGCGGCATGGTGTAGATCAGGTCGCGGAACGGGCGCAGCCACACCCCTTCGGCGAGTGCGGCGTCGGTGGCGGCCGTTGTGTCGACCGGGTGGTCGAGCTGCACCACGCCGATCGCGCCGAGCACCCGGACGGAGGTCACGCCGGGCAGCGCCGCCGCCGGGGCCAGCCCGGTGCTCAGGCCGGCCTCGATCCGGCGTACCTCGGAAAGGGCGTCGCCGGAGAGCAGCAGGTCGACCGCGGCGCCGGCCACGGCACACGCCAGCGGGTTGGCCATGAAGGTAGGGCCGTGCATCAGGGCGCCGCCCTCGCCGTCGCTGACCGCGGTCGCCACGCCACCGGTGCACAGCGTGGCGGCGAGCGTGAGGTAGCCGCCGGTGAGCGCCTTGCCGAGGCAGAGGATGTCCGGCACCACACCGGCGTGCTCCAGTGCGAACATCGACCCGGTGCGTCCGAACCCGGTCGCGATCTCGTCGAGGATCAGCAGCAGGCCGGCCTGGTCGGCGAGGCGGCGCAGCACACGTACACAGGAAGGGCTGTATATATGCATCCCGCCGGCGCCCTGCACCACCGGCTCCACGATGATCGCGGCGAGCTCGCGGTGGGTCCGCACCAGCGATGCCACCTCCTCGGCCCACGCCAGCACCGCGGGGTCGTCGTCGGCGAGGTCGAACCCGGCAGGGGGGCGGGGTGCGAACACCTGCCGCGGCACCACGCCGGTGAACAGCGTGTGCATCCCGTTCACCGGGTCGCAGACGCTCATGTCGTGCAGCGTGTCGCCGTAGTAGCCGCCGCGTACGGTGAGCACCCGGTGCCGGCCCGGCCGTGCCTGCAGCGCCATCTTCAGCGCCACCTCGACGGCCACTGAGCCGGAGTCGCAGAAGAACACGTGCCGCAGCGGGTCCGGGGTGAGCTCGATGAGCCGGCGCGCGAGTTCGATCGCGGGTCGGTGGGTGAGCCCGCCGAACATCACGTGGCTCATCGACGCGAGCTGATCGCGGGCCGCCGCGTCCAGCACCGGGTGCCGGTAGCCATGGATCGCCGACCACCAGGAGGACATGCCATCGATCGCCTCGGTGCCGCCGGACAGCCGCAGCCGTACCCCTTCGGCGGACTCCACCAGCCGGATCCGCCCCGGCTCCGTCATCGAGGAGTACGGGTGCCAGAGGTGTTTCGTGTCATACGCCAGGAGGCTTTCCGCCTCGTCACGCTGCGTCGGGTTCACCGCTGAATCCTTACATCCGGTAGGCTGACCGCCGATCGACGCCCGTCAGGTGGTCGCAGACCGCCGGGCCCGGTCACGCCGAGTCGCCCGCACGGGCGAGCCGGGGACCCAGGTTCATGGGGTGAGTCCGCGAGGTCGCGGTAGGGCTACTTCCAAGCCCGAACCCGTCAGCTAACCCGGTAGGCGTCCGATGGAAGGATGCTTTGTTGACTGCACTGGTACAGAAGCTTGCACCGGTACGCACTCGAATCTCCCTCACCGCCGCCCTCGTCATGGTGCTGGCCGCCCTGCTGACCTTGCCGCTGGGCGGCGCGATCGCCGAGCCCGGCGACGACGAAGGCGGCACCGCCTCGCTGCGCGCCAAGCTGGACAAGGCGAACAGCGACTACAACAACGCCAAGGGCAAGCTGGACGCCTCGCGCAAACAGCAGAAGGCGTTCGACGCGGAGATCAAGAAGCTCCAGGACACCGCCAACGGCCTGTCCGGCAAGGTGGGCGCGTTGGCCGCGGCGGTCTACAAGGGCAACCGCGCCGACACCATCTCCGTGATCCTGGAGAGCGGCTCCCCGGAGGAGCTGGCACACGGCATGACCACCGTGGAGTACCTCGCCCACCGCGACTACCAGCAGATCAAGACGCTGTCGAAGACCCGCGACCAGCTGGCGAAGAAGCGCTACCAGGTCGAGCTGGAGCTGCGTAAGCAGCGGGCGGCGTTGAAGACCATGGAGAAGCGCAAGAAGGACGCCCTCAACGCGCTGATCGCGGCCGGCGGCGGCGATCCCACCGGCGGTCCGGACGGCGGCGCCCCGAGTGCCGAGCCCGCGCCGCGCAACCCCGACGGCTCCTGGCCCTCGGAGTCCTGCTCCGAGAACGACCCGACCACGGACGGCTGCCTCACCCCCCGTACGTTGCACGCGCTGCAGGAGGCGCGCGAGGCCGGGTACAACCGGCACACCGCCTGCTTCCGCAACGCCAGCTACGGCGAGCACGGCAAGGGCCGCGCCTGCGACATGGCGGCGTTCAAGGACGGCTTCCGCAACCAGGCGGCGTACGGCGCGGACAAGCAGTACGGCGACAACCTCGCCGGGTTCTTCGTCTCCAACGCCGACCGGCTCGGGGTGATGTACGTGATCTGGTATCGCCGGATCTGGCAACCCGGAAGCGGCTGGACCTCCTACAGCGGCAGCGGTGGGCCCTCCTCCGAGCACACCAACCACGTACACGTCTCGATCCAGTAGGGCCCGCGACGGGTCAGGGGCGCAGGGTGCGGCGTTCGGTGACGATCGCGGTGACCAGCTCGGCCGGGGTGACGTCGAACGCCGGGTTGTACGCCTCGGCGCCGGCCGGCGCGATCCGCACCCCGGCGAGCGTGGTGACCTCCTCGGGGTCACGCAGTTCGATGGTGATCCGGGAGCCGTCCGGGATCGCGGCGTCCACCGTGGACTCCGGCGCCACGACCAGGAACGGCACCCGGTGCCGTGCCGCGGCCAACGCCAGCGGGTAGGTGCCGATCTTGTTGGCCACGTCGCCGTTGTCGGCGATCCTGTCGGCGCCGACCACGACGCAGTCCACCAGGCCGGTGGCGATCGCGCTGGCCGCCGCCGAGTCCGGGCACAGCCGGTACGGGATCCCCGCCTCCGCCAGCTCCCAGGCCGTCAGCCGGGCGCCCTGCAGCAGCGGGCGGGTCTCGTCGGCGTACACGCACTCGACCTCACCGGCGGCGGCGAGGTGACGCGCCACGCCCAGGGCACTGCCCCAGCCGACCGTGGCCAGGTGGCCGGCGTTGCAGTGGGTGAGCAGCCGCAGCGGCCGGCGGTCGCACAGCTCGCGTACCAGGTCGGCGGCGCGGCCCGACGCCTCCCGGTTGCACCGCTCGTCCTCGTCCAGCACGGCCCGCGCCTCCGCGAGTACGGCCTCGGCCCCGTCGGGGAGCCGTTTCAGCGCCCGCTCCACGCCCCAGCTCAGGTTGACCGCCGTGGGCCGGGCCTGCGCCAGCCGCAACGCCGCCGCCCGTACCACGTCAGGGTCTTCCGGGGTGGTACGCGCCGCGAGCGCCACGCCGAGCGCACCGGCGGCGCCCAGCGCGGGGGCGCCCCGTACCGCGAGTCGTTGGATCGCGTCGATCAGCTCGTCGACCGTGCCCAGCCGCAGTGTGGTGAACCGCTGCGGCAGTGCGCACTGGTCGATGATCAGGATGGCGTCGCCGTCCCAGTCGATGGTCCGCCGCATACTCACGCCCGCTCCGCTTCCTTCTCGGTGGCCGCTCCCTGCTCGGTGGCGGCCTGGTCGGTGCCTTGGCTGCCTGAGGCCGGTTCGCGCGTGGCGGCCTCGCCCTCCGGTGGGCCGGTGGGCCGGCCGGCTGAATTCAATAGTGCCGCTTGAGCAGCCAGCCGCCAGGTCAGGGTGCCGATCAGCGTGGCACCACCGGCCAGCGCGAGCAAGGGTGGGACCGGGCCGGTGGGTGGCAGCCACGCGCCTGTGAACGGGTTGACCGGTGCCGCCGGCCCGGACTGGAACCGGCTCGCCACCACCGCCAACGCCACCAGCCCGAACAGGCCGGTCACCACCGCCACGGTGCGCACCATCCAGGTGAGCCACTGATCCGGCACTGCCGGCAGCCGGGTGAGCCACCGGCGCGGCACCGCAGACAGCCGTGGCACGAACGCCGGCAGCTGTGACGCGAACGCCGGCAGCAGCAGGAGCCCGACGCCGGCCGGCATCGCGTACCTGCTGTGGGAGAACCATCCGCTGTGCGGCAGGAAGTACAGCTCCAGTACGGCGAGCAGCCCGAGCAGGCTGCCGAACAGCCCGAGGACGACCAGCCGGTAGCGCCAGCCCGCGAGTGCGGCGGCGGCCAGCACCACGGCGATCACCATGCCCTGCCAGCCCCAGGTCAGCCAACCCGGCAGGTGGGTCTCGCCGTAGCTGAACTGCCCGACCAGTTGCCGGGCGTAGAACGGCACCCGGATCGTCGCCACGCCGTGCAGCGCGTCGTACAGCGAGAGCTGCATCGGGTGCGTCACCTTCGGCGCTGGTGCCGGGTCGGCGATCCGCGAGGTCGCGGTCCAGACTCCGAAGAACACCGTCGCGCCGGCCACCAGGACCCCACCGGCACGCCGTAAATCCGGCCGGCGCAGCAGTGCGCGGACCCGGTCCCGGCGCGCCAGCAGGACGCAGCACAGGACGGAGATCGCCAGCAGCAGTGGACCGAGCTGCCGCACCGTGATCAGCAGCGCCGCGGAGACCGACGCCAGCAGCACCATGCCCTGTACCGCACGGTCGGCGACATCGCCGAGCCGGGGCCCGGTCTCCTCGGCGAGCAGCAGCCCGAGCAGTGCCACCCAGAGTGAGGTGCCGGCGGCGATCTCCAGCCCGTTCGGGTTGATCGCCCCCGCCAGGTTGAACAGCATCGGGGTGTTGGCCAGTGCCAGCCCTGCCAGTAGCAGCGGCCGGCGCAGCCAGGCGGCGACGGCGAACGCCGAGGCCAGCAGCAGCCCGGTGAGCAGCCCCGAGACCAGCCGCGCCAGCACGATGCCGGTGTGGTCGGGTCTGGCCAGCAGCGGCAGCCCCACCGGGAAGTAGTAGACGGGGGAGTAGCGGGCGGCCGTGGACGGGGTCAGCGCCCGCGACTGGTCGGAGATCGGCCGCTGGCAGGCGGCGGACTTCGCGTCGTCGCGTTCCCAGGTGCAGTCGACGTTGTCCGGCAGCAGGCTGCGCGGTACGCGTACCGCGTCGCCGTCGGCGTACACCTGGCCGCTGGCGACCGCGTACGCCCGCAGAGCGTGGTCCTCCTCGTCGTACGTCGCGTTGGTGGGCAGTGCCAGCGCCCACCCGGCGCTGAGCAGAACGTAGCCGACGAGCGCGATCAGCCAGACGCGCCGAATCCGTTGCACGGTGAGTAGTTTGCCCTGCCGGCCCCGATCCTCCGTGCCGGGCCGGCCGCTGCCCGCTGGAGCTGGGATGAAGGTTAGGTAACAGCGGGTTGACATATGGCCCGCGTGACCACGCAAATCAGTTGCGCAGAGTAACAGTGAGACATGGGGTAGGCACGGAGGGTGTCGCACAGCTAGTCTGTCACCACTTACCCCGCGAGACCGGGGCCGCGTCCTGTCCCACCGAGGCGTCGCCCCACCTACCCGGAGCACTGTCGGTGAGCGCCGTGGGAGGCCTAGATGCCGTTGTTGATCAATACTTCCGAGCTGGGCGACAGGTGTGTGCAGCTGACTCTCTCCGGAGAGGTCGACTGCGCCACGGCACCGGAATTACGGGAGGCGATCAACGAGGTCCTCTGCCACCGCAACCCCACCAGCATCCAGGTGGACGTCGCGGACATCACGCTGCTGGACTCCACCGGCATCGGCACGCTCGTGGTGGCCCACCGGATCGCGCATGACCTGTGCGTGGAGCTGGTGGTGGTCAACCCGAACCGGTTCGTGGCGCGGCTGTTCGGCGTGCTGGGGGTGGCCGACCTGCTCGGCGTCACCGAGGGCGACGAGGACGAGCCCGCGGTCTGGCCGGTGCCGCCGCAGCGCGCCTCTGTCACCGTGCTCCGCTGAGCTCGGACGAAGCTGCGGGGCCCGCTTACCGGTCGCTGGATTCCGGCCCGGCAAGCGCGTGAAACTCCGCGGCGATCCGGTACGGCGGGCACGGATGAGCGATGTCGGTGTGCAGCCAGGTCTGTGAGCAGTACGAACACCGGCCATCCGGAAGTGCGGCGTGTCGCCGCATCGTCTCCTCGGCAGTACGGATCAGCACGGCGATGATCTCCCGGGGCAGTCCCGGCCGGCCGGGACGCGGTGACGGTCTGCGCCCGCGGGTCATGACAGTGCTCCGAGTACGTACCAGGTGATCAGTCCGACGACACCAACCGCGCCGAGCACGATCCCGGTGAGGATGCCCCATTCGCCGAGGGCCGGCGCGTCCTGTCGCCGATCACCGAGCTGAATCGGGAAGACGTCCGTGGCGTCGCGACGTACGCACGGCTCCCCGTACCCGCACCGATGCGGCACGGCCGGCCGGGAGCGCCGGCGTGGCACCGCGGCGCGGCCCACGGCCCTCACGGCGCGACGCCCAGTACCAGCGCGGAGTCCCGCCGTTCCCGGCACGGAGACTTCTCGCCGCACCCGGTGCAGGTATCGGTCCACGGCCGGCGGGACGGGCGATGGGCGTGGTAGATGCTGCGGGCTACCGCCTTGTCCCCGCCGTACGGCAGCACCCGCCGCTCGGCTGCAGGGCACCACGGGTTCTGCGGCGCGCCTTCGATGTCGTGTGGCATCGTTCGCTCCTCCTGATGGTCCGTGAACGCCACCAGCGGCGGGTAACCCGGCAGCGGCGGCACCGGCCACTCTGACTCCATCGTATACGCAGCTACGTATACGCACAAGTCTTACGTATACGTAAATGTGAAGGAGGTTGAGCCAAGGGCTGGCGTGGGCAACACAGCGTGGCAAGGCAGAATCTGAGCGTGGCTGAGCTGGCGCTGACTCCCGAACGTCGTGAGGAACTGGTGGAGCTGCTGGACGATGAGGAGCGGCTCCGGGCAGAGCACCCCAAGGTGGCCGAGTACCTAGAGATGGCGCCCATGCTGTCGGGGACCGGCGACGATCAAGCAGACGCGGCGTTCGACCTGCGGTTCGTGCACTACGTAACCGGCGGTACGTCGGAGAACCCGTATTGGGACATCGTCGCGCCGGCAGTGCATGTCAACGCCGGCCGGCGGGTGGTCAACGGCGGCAATCAGACGGGCAGCAGCCGGCTCGGCTTTGCCCAGACGATCTTGCAGGGCACCTACGCCTACGCGATTCCCTCGCCTGAGACGTTGCAGTGGTGCCTTGAATTCTGCAATGACCACCCAGCCGTCGAGCTGGGAGCGGGGCGGGGGTACTGGGCAGCTCAGTTGGGCCGTGCGGGGCTATCCGTCGCCGCGTACGACTCGGAGCCGCCGGGTCGGCGCGAGAATCTCTCCTTCTCGGTTGCGGCGGGGCAGGAGGACACGTGGTACGAAGTCGGCGATCTCGATGCGTTCTCCGCCCGAGGTGGCGTAGCTGCCGACTCCGTGCTGTTTCTCTGCTGGCCTCCCGGATGGGGCAACACGATGGCCTCCGGAGCGCTGGCCGCGTTCGAGAAGTCGGGCGGACGGCGCATCGTTTTCATCGGTGAACCCAAGGGCGGCAAGACCGGCGACGACGCCTTCTTCGACGCGTTGGCCTCCGGCTGGCAACTCGAGTCCCAAGACCCCAACTACGTCGCCTGGTGGAACCTCGCCGACGTGGCGCAGGGATGGGTTAGACGCTAAGAACCGGCCGCACAGACCAGTGTGGCCGGTCGACGTACTGGGCCTAGCTGCCGGCGGAGACCGGAGTCAGCGCCATCCGGAACACGAACGCGTCGTAGCGATCCCGTGGGTACGAGACGTCCGACACCATGACCACGCGCCCGGACTCATCGAGGAACCGCTGATGAACCGCCTTCACCAGATCACCCGGCGTCGTCTTCAACCAGGCCGCGTGCTCTGCGGTTGGCATCCGGTCGGCCACAGTCTCTTCCAGAACCGAGGCGGACGACGAGTCCAGGACGCCGGTCGGCAGGTAGGTGTCCGAAATGGAGATCGGTCGGCCGTCCTCCGAGGCACAGGTGACGATGTGCGTAACCTGATCTTCGGGCGATACCCCGAAGGCCTCTGCAAGGCCGTCTCCAGCGGCGATCTCCTCCGACTTCCGGGTGATCTGAACGTCCCGCTCCGACTCGCTTGCGTACGTGTTTTCCGGCTCTTCCATCTGCCGCTCGGGAGAGACCCGGACGAGGTTCGGGCGGTCCGCCACGAAGATGCCGCGACGTCGAACAGACCTCACCAAGCCCTGGCTCTGAAGCAGATCGATGGCCTTGCGCACAACGATGTCCGAAACACCGTTCCGCTCGGCCAGCTCTGAGAGGCTCGGCAGTTGCGTGCCGGGCGGGAGTTCACCGTTGCGGATCTTGCGGGCGTAGGTGCCTGCGATCGACACGTAGGCGGGTTCTGGCATGAACGCTGAGTCCCTTCGTCTGCGGCGGACCTGCGCGACCGAAACGCTAAGTATACCCAGCAACGTATACGTACGACGTCCGGACCTGCTGTCGGCCCGTCCCGGTGGCGGTCTCAGTGACGCCGTACACCACGTCTTCTGGACTGACCAGGCCAAACACATTGGCACGTCGCCGCGCTTCTCCGCCTCCATCTGCTGAGACTCCGCCGCGAGTAGTCGGGGGTCACCGGGCTGCGCTGAGCTCGGGTGGATTCGCGGCTGTTGCGGCGCCGTCGAGTTCGTACACGCTGTACGCCTGCTTGATCACCGGATGCGCCACGTTGCGCACCCGTACCCCGCCCGGTGTCATCCCGTGTTCGCTACCCAGATGGGCGTGGCCGTGTACGGCGAGCGCGGTCGGTGCCGAGTCGATCGCCTGCGCCAGCAGGTGTGAGCCTAGGAACGGATAGATCTCCAGCGGCTCCCCGGCCAGGGTGTCCGGCACCGGCGCGTAGTGGGTCAGTGCCACCCGTACGTCGCAGTCCAGTGCCCGCAGCACCTCACCCAGGCGGTCGGCGACCACCCGGGTGTACCGGATGAACGCCTTGGTCTCCGGCTCCCCGAACTCGGTCACGCAGCGCTGCTCCTCGCCATGGGCCATGGCGCGCTCCTCTCCGGGGCACGCGCGCCCGTATGTAGCCGTACCCAGCGCTTCGGCGGGTCATGCACCGGATCACCCCTCACCGCCGGCGGGTACGGGCGCCGGTGGCAGGAGGCGATGGGCGCCTTGGGGC
>JBOGDE010000232.1:0-9220 GCA_050701695.1 Micromonosporaceae bacterium | reverse complement strand
GATGCCATGGAGCTGTGCCTCCCAGGTCTCGGTGGGCTGGACGTTAGGTGAGCGACGCGGCGCCGTCAAGAGTTGCCCACGCACACCAGTTACCTGGAGTTTTCTTACCAGCCTTCCGGGCGCCGCGCCACCCGTCACACGGACCTGTTATCTGACCGCGCCGGCGATCGCCTCGGTACGCCCGGCCGAGAACTTGTCGAACCGCGCCAGCACCACGTCGAGCAGGCTGTCGATGGAGAACCCGACGAAGACCATGGTGAGGTGGTCGATCCGCCCGGTGGACAGGATCACGGCGTACGCCACGGCGGGGATCGCGAACGCGTACGCCATCAGATACATCTCGTTGATGTGCACCCAGATCGTGAAGTTCCCGATCGCGGTGAACCGCTGGTCGTCGCCGGCACCGGCGCCGCGCAGCTGCTTGAGCGCCGCGATCACGATGTGCAGCACCGCGCCGCCGTAGGCGACCAGGACCGCCCAGACGTACCGGGTGCCGGTGGCGCCGGCCGGCCCGTCGAACCCGAACGCGGTCAGCAGCCGTGCCGCGTACGCCGCGCTGACCAGGGCCAACGCCACTACGCCGAGCACCAGCGCCCAGCTCACCAGGCGGCGCACCGGCTTGCGGGAGGCCCGGATGATGGTGCCGCTCGGTACGTCGACCACGCCGGTCACGGTGCGCGGGTGGGCGTTGAGCCACTTCAGGATCAGGGTGCGGGCGTGGCGGCTGGGGATCTCGTCGGCGAACTCCTCGTGGAAGTTCATGCTGCCGCCCACCCGCAGCGAGTCGAGATTGTCGTTGGTACGTTCCGGGACGGTCAGGTAGCCGATCTCCAGCACGCACCCGTCGATGGCGCGGCGCAGCACCACCAGCGAGCCGGGCGCGGCCTGCCAGGCCCGTTTCGCGTCACCCCACAGGTTCTCGATCCGGGCGACCGCGTCGGAGTGCGACTTGGCGGCTGCGGTGTGCTGGTCGACCACATCCCGGACCTGCCGCAGCCGCTGGTCGATGCCGTCGGTCTCGGCGCTGACCACCGGCTGTAGGTCGGTCCAGAGGGACTCCCGCTCGGCCTCGCCGGCGGTGGCGTACCGCTCCAGGGCGGCGTCGATGCGTACCAGCTCTTCGCGTACCTCGCGCAGGATGGCGCGGAGTCGGGTCTCAGCCTCGGTGGTCATGCCTCGATGATCACCGATCGGCGCTCCTCGCGGCAGCCCCTGCGTCGGCGGTACGACGCAAATCCGGCTGCTCGCCGGCGTACCGCCGGATAACGTGCGGTTCATGGTTTCCGCCGTACGCCACGTGACCTTCGACGCCGCCGACCCTTACACCCTTGCGCGGTTCTGGTCGGCCGTGACGGGATACCCACTGCATCCCGACGACCTTCCCGAGGACACCGAGCACCTGATCTCGCCGCCCGACGGCGCTGGTCCGGGCATCCTCCTCTGCGCGGTCCCGGAGGGCAAGACGGTCAAGAACCGGCTGCATCTTGACCTGCAGCCGCAGGACCGTACCCGCGACGAGGAGGTGGAGCGGGTGCTGGGTCTGGGCGCCACTCTGGTCGCCGACCACCGCAATCCCGACGGCACCGGCTGGGCGGTACTCGCCGACCCCGAGGGCAACGAGTTCTGCGTCGAGCGCAGCGCCACCGAACGCCCCCGGTCGCCGTAACCCCTTTCAAGATCGCCATTCTGGGTACGGAGGTGAAGCGCCGCTGCACCTCCGTACCCGAACGGCGATCGTGAAGGGGGGCTACCCGGGGGGTAGGCCGATCAGGGAGGCGAGGGTGGTCATGGTGTGGTCGAACCCGTCGTCGGCGGCGTCGATCACGTTGTGGTAGTGCCCGAAGAGCTCGAAGCTGATCGCGCCGAACAGGTGAGTCCAGACCAGGATGCCGAGCATCACCAGCTCGTCGGGCAGCCCGGGCATCACGGTGGCGCGCAGCCGCTCGGTGTCGGGCCACAGCGCGGTGGGCACCGGTGGGGTGCCGGGTGGCCGCAGCGCACCGGCGGCGTACGCCTCGGAGAACAGCCGGCTGAGCACCACGCCGACCCGGGAGGCGGGGGCGATGGTGTCCTCGGGCGCGCGGTAGCCGGGCACGGGGGAGCCGTAGAGCAGGGCGTGCTCGTGGGGGTGGGTCAGCGCCCAGGCACGGACCGCGCGGCAGGTGGCGAGCCAGCGCTCGTGGTACGCCTCGGCGGGCTGCGCCGCGTCCGCCTGCTCCGCGGCGGCGCCGACCGCGTCGTACGAGTCGACGATCAGTGCGGTGAGCAGGTGGTCGCGGCTGGGGAAGTAGCGGTAGATCGCCGAGGACACCATGCCGAGGTCACGGGAGATGGCGCGCATCGACAGCGCGGCGGCGCCATGCTCGGCCAGATGTCGCCGGGCGACCCGCTTGATCTCGGCGACCAGCTCGGTACGGGCGCGTTCCCGAGCGGTACGAGGTGCGCTCATCGCACACCCTCGCTTCGCTCGGGCGGCGCTTCGCGCACGCACAATGCCCATGATTCGCTCGCAAACTCGCTCATTCGGTGACCATACCAGAGCACCGATCACAAATGAGAGCACTGCTCTTGACAAGGCGGGACAGAAGCGAGAACACTGCTCTCTAACGCGAGCGGTGGTCTCGCATTGAGCATCAGGAGGGGACATGGGACTACATGTGATCGTCGGGGCCGGCTCCGTCGGCGGCGGCACCGCACAGCGGCTGGTCGAGGCGGGCCACACCGTGAAGCTGGTCAGCCGGTCCGGGAGCGGACCCCGTACCGAGGGGATCGAGCTGGTCTCCGCCGACGCCACCGACACCGCGACGCTCACCCGGCTCGCCACCGGCGCCGACGCGATCTACAACTGCGCGAACCCGCCGTACCACCGCTGGAGCACCGACTGGCCGCCGCTGGCCGGCGCGCTGCTGGCCGCCGCCGAGGCCACCGGCGCCGGTCTGGTCACCATGGGCAACCTGTACGGCTACGGCTCGACCGACCACCCGATGACAGAGCGCGACCCGCTCGCCGCCACCACCCGCAAGGGCCGAGTACGCGCGCGGATGTGGCACGACGCGCTCGCCGCCCACCGGGCCGGACGGGTACGCGCCACCGAGGCCCGCGCCTCGGACTACTTCGGTCCGCCGATCCTCGAGACCGGCCCGTTCGGCTCCCGGCTGATGCCGAGGCTGCTCGGCGGCGCCGCGACGCCCGGCGGAGTGGTCTCGCAGGGGCTGCCCGGCAGGACCTTCCGGCACTTCGGGGCGCTCGACGCGCCACACACCTGGTCGTACGTGCCGGACGTGACCGCCGCGCTCGCCACCCTGGGCACCGACGACCGCGCCTGGGGCCGGCCGTGGCACGTGCCGAGCGGACCGCCGCTGACCGTCCGCGAGATGGTTACCGAGACCGCCCGGGCGGCGGGAGTCCCGGTGCCGAGGATGGCGTCGCTGCCCCGGTTCGCGATGCTCGCCCTCGGCATGGCGGTGCCGCTGGTACGCGAGCTCGAAGAGATCCGCTACCAGCACGACGAGGAGTTCGTGATGGACTCCAGCGACTTCACCACCACCTTCGGCATGACCCCGACCCCACTGGACGAGGCGCTGCGTACCACCGTCGACTGGTGGCGCCACCGGCTCGCGGCCTGAGCTGCACGCTCGGCGTGTCCGTGCCTTGCGGGAGGTCGATCAGGGCGTTGCCGGGTCGGCTGCCAGGGCGGTGGCGAGCGGGGCGGCGGTGAGGGTGATCTGCCAGGGGCGGGCGCCGTAGCCGGCCAGAGCCTCGGCGGTGGAGGTCTCGGAGATCGGGTCGGGCGGTGTCCAGGCGAGCCGGCGTACCGAGTCGGGGAGGATCAGGTTCTCCGGTGGGATCGCCAGCTCCTGCGAGAGGTGGTTGACCGCCGCCCGGCAGCGGGTGAGCCGGGCCGCCGCGGCGGGGTCGCGCTCGGCCCAGCGATGCGGCGGAGGCGGGCCGTCGCTCGGCACGGTCGCGGCCGGCAGCTCCGAGTCGGGCATCGTACGGGCGTCGGTGAGGGCGCGCAGCCAGACGTTGGCCAGCTTGCGGGTGGCGCGTCCGCCGAATCCGGGTAGCGCGGTGAGCGCCGGCGCGTCGGCCGGGTCGGCCTGGGCAGCCGCCATGATCGCCGCGTCGGGGAGGATCCGGCCCGGCGCCACGTCCCGCTTGCGGGCGATCTCGTCGCGGGTCTGCCAGAGCGCCCGAACCCGGGCCAGCGCGCGCACCCCGCGTGCCTTGTGGATCCCGGAGGTACGCCGCCACGGGTCCGAACGCGGCTTCGGGCCGGGCGCGGCCAGCAGCGCGGCGAACTCCTCCTCGGCCCAGGCCAGCTTGCCCTGCCGTTCCAGCTCGGTGGCCAGTGCGTACCGCAGCTCGACCAGCAGCTCGACATCCAGCGCCGCGTACGTCAGCCACGACGTCGGCAGCGGGCGGGTGCTCCAGTCGGCGGCCGAGTGGTGCTTCTCCAGCCGGAAGCCGAGCAGCCGTTCGGTGAGCGCGGCGAGCCCGACCCGCTCGAATCCGGCAAGCCGGGCACCCAGCTCGGTGTCGAACAGCTTCCGCGGCCGCATCCCGATCTCGGCCAGGCACGGCAGGTCCTGGCTGGCGGCGTGCAGCACCCACTCGGAGTCGCCCAGTGCGTCGCCCAGCGCGCCCAGCCCGCCGAACATGATCGGGTCCACCAGGAAGGTGCCGGCACCGGCGCGGCGCAGCTGGATCAGGTACGCCCGGTGGCTGTAGCGGTAGCCGGACGCGCGTTCGGCGTCGACGGCGAGCGGCCCGGTCCCGGAGACCAGCTTCTTGGTGGCCTGCTCCAGCGCATCGGCGGTCTCGATCGGGACGGGCGTGCCCTCGCGCGGGTGGGTGAGCAGCTGCGACGGCTGCGCCGGGTCCGCGTCGTGCGGATACGTGCCGGCGGCGGGTCTGACCGATTCTTTCGGGTTCGCCGGTGGTTGCTGGGTCACCCGCCCACCGTACGGGCGCACGGTCCGTCGTGGGTGACCGCCCCGGCACACAATGCGGTCGGGGTCGTCGTACTGTGACATCCTCGCGGCGGTTCGTACCGTCCGATGGGGAGGACACAGGGTTGATGAGGCTGCGCGACAGCGACGCGGTACGCCGGTTCGTGCGCCTGCCGCGTACCGAGTACGTGCTGCTCGGGATGGTGCTGCTGCTCGGCGTGGTGGTGCTCGCACAGGGTGTGCAGCTGGGGCGGCTGGGCGAGCGCGCTGACCGGCTGGCCGCCGAGTCGGCGGACAAGGAACGGGCGTACCAGCGGCGGCTGGCGCAGCTGGAGGACCGTACCGACGCACTGGCCGACCGGGTGGCCCGCAGCCTGGACCCGGCCGCGGTCGCCAAACACGTGGTGCCGAGTGTGTTCCGGGTCAACGCCGGACGCTCCAGCGGTACGGCGTTCGCGGCGGCGCGTACCCCCGAGGGTGGTACCTACCTGCTGACCAACTACCACGTGGTCGACGAGCTGCCGGCCGGGCGCACGGTGGTGACGTTGACCCGCGACGGGCAGCGCCACCAGGCGGTCGTGATGACGGTGGCGCCGAAGGTCGACCTCGCGGTGCTGCGTACCGACGTGGCGATCCCGTTGCTGGCGACCGCGACCACGCCACCGGTACGTGGGGAGCCGGTGGTGGTCGTCGGTGCGCCAGTGGGGCTGGACGATACGGTGACCTCAGGTGTGGTCAGTAGGATCAGACCGGTGCCGGATCGCGGGCACGAGTACATTCAGTTCGACGCGGCGATCAATCCCGGTAACTCCGGTGGGCCGGTGTTGAACGCACGGGGCAGAGTGGTGGGGATCGCGACCGCGAAAGTGATGGATGCCGAGGGGATCGGCTTCGCCTTGCCGATCGGTATCGCCTGTGACTCCTTTGACTTCATCTGCTGAGCTGGTAATCGACAACGCCATGACGGGGATTGCGTCGCGGCGACGAGCAGGAGGCGAGAATCATGGGTCAACCCGGATACGGGCAGGGTGGCTACCAGCCGGGCCAGCAACCGCCGGGTCAGCCGGCCTGGGGCGAGCAGCCGCCACAACAGCCGGCGCCGCAGCCGGCATGGGGCGACACTCAGCCGCCGCCGGCGCCACAGCCGTCGTGGGGTGACACCCAGCAGCAGCCGCAGCAGCCCCCGGCTCCCGACTACGGCGGCGGTGCGCCGACCAGCGGCGCTCCCGCTCCGTCCAGCGGCGGTGGCTACGGCGCCCCGGGACCCGGTATGCCGGAGTTCGGGCCGGCGCCCGGCCAGGACCAGGGCTACGGTGCCGCGCAGCCCCACCACACCACGCCGATGCCGCAGCTCGGGGATCCGACCTCGACGTTCGGTGCGCCGCCTCCGCCGCCCCCGACCCGCAAGAGCCCGTGGATACCGGTGCTGGCCGGCACCACGGCGCTGTTCTTCCTGGCCGCGGCGGTGCTGGGCGGGTTCCTCTGGTCGGCCCACGGCACGATCGACGAGCGCGAGAAGACGATCGCCGCGCACGAGAAGACCATCGCCGAGCACGAGAAGACCATCAAGGCCAACAAGGACAAGATCAAGAAGCTGGAGAAGGAGGTGTCGTCGACAGAGGACGAGAACGAGGACCTCGCCGACGACAAGGAGACCGTCTCCAAGTGCCTCAAGCTGCTCTTCGAGTTCCTCGACGCGGTAGCCAAGAAGGACAGCAAGACCGCGGACAAAAAGGTCAGAGAGCTACAGACGCCCTGCCGAAAGGCCGAACGACTCATCAATTGACCCGGCGGTACGGCGGTTGGCGCCCCGGCCGGCCGCCGTACCAGTTCGCGGGCTCCTAGCGGGCGAGGCGGGCGACGCCCGGTGGCGGCAGGCCGGCGGTGGAGCCGAGCAGGGTGCACCAGGCCCGCAGGTGCGGCGCCAGGTCCTCGTCCAGCGGGGTCCAGGAGGCGCGGATCTCCAGGTCCGCCGCCGGGGCTCCGCCGGCCAGCTCACCGAAGCGGGTCGACATGGTCTGGGTGACGGTGCCGCCGATCGCGCCGTACCGCGCATGATTGCCGTCCAGCGCGTCGATCAGCCAGCTCCATCCCACGTCGGGCAGCATCGGGTCGGAGGCCATCTCCGGCTCCACCTCGGCGGTCACGTACGTCACCAGCCGCAGCGTGCCGTTCCAGGCCTCGTGCCCCGCCGGGTCGTGCAGCAGGATCAGCCGGCCGGTGGCGACCTCGTCCTCGCCGCGCAGCACCGCCGCGCTCTGCGCGAACGCGTACGGGGCCAGCCGCTTCGGCGGTGAGATCTCCTCGAGCAGGATCTCCACACGCGGACGTACCGCGCGAAGCCCGCCGACGGCGCGCGTGAACGCCTCGGGGATCGCGGTCGAGGGCACCATGGGGTGAGCGTAAGGCGGTGCCGCCGGGCAGGTCGGCAGCCACGCCGGGATCGACGCATGCCACGATGGGCGGCGTGACGTCCTCACCTGGCGATGCCGCCGAGCCGGCCGCCGCCGACCAGCCCGCCGCCGCTGACCAGTCGGCCGCTGCTGATGGGCCGGCCGCCGCTGATCAATCTGGCGCTGCTGAGGAGCCGGTGCTGCTGCGGGCCTGCCGGCGGCGGCCGGTGCCGTACACCCCGGTGTGGTTCATGCGGCAGGCCGGGCGCTCGCTGCCGGAGTACCGCGCACTGCGTGAGGGCGTACCGATGCTGGAAGCGTGCCGCCGCCCCGAGCTGATCACCGAGATCACGCTGCAGCCGGTGCGCCGGCACGCGGTCGACGCGGCGATCCTGTTCAGCGACATCGTGGTGCCGCTGCGGGCGGTCGGGATCGACCTCGACATCGTCCCCGGGGTCGGCCCGGTGGTGGCCTCGCCGATCCGTACCGCGGCCGACGTGGCGCGGATCGCCGCGCTCGCCCCGGAGCAGGTCGACTACGTCGCCGAGGCGGTACGGATGCTGGTCGGCGAGCTGAAGGGGACACCGCTGATCGGTTTCTCCGGCGCCCCGTTCACCCTCGCCAGCTACCTGGTGGAGGGCGGCCCGTCGCGGGACCACGCGCGTACCAAGGCGTTGATGCAGGGCGCGCCGCAGCTGTGGCACGCGCTGCTGGACCGGCTCGCCGAGATCGCCGCCACCTTCCTGCGGGTGCAGATCGAGGCCGGCGCCGCCGCGGTGCAGCTGTTCGACTCCTGGGCCGGGGCACTCTCGGCGGCGGACTACGAAGCTCTGGTCAGGCCGCACAGCGCGAAGGTGCTCGCCGCGGTCGCCGACACCGGGGTGCCGCGGTTCCACTTCGGGGTCGGCACCGGCGAGCTGCTGCCGCTGATGGCCAGCGCCGGGGCCGACGTGATCGGGGTGGACTGGCGGGTGCCGCTGGACGAGGCCGCGCGCCGGGTGGGCCCGCGGTACGCGGTGCAGGGCAACCTGGACCCGGCGCTGCTGCTCGCCGACTGGCCGGTGGTGGAGCGGGAGGTACGCCGGGTGCTCGCCGAGGGCGCGAAGGCGCCGGGCCACGTGTTCAACCTCGGGCACGGGGTGCTGCCGGAGACCGACCCCGACGTACTGACCCGGGTCGTGGCGCTGATCCACGGAGCCTGAGGCGATGCGGGTCTGCGTGATCGGTGCCGGGATCGCGGGGCTGGCCGCGGCGCACGCGCTGGCCAGCGCCGGGGTCGCGGTGACGATCGTGGAAGGCGCGTCGCGGGTCGGGGGCAAGCTGCGGACCTCCCCGGTGGGCGGGATCGACGTCGACGAGGGCGCCGAGGCGTTCGTGCTGCGTGCCCCGGAGGGCACGGCGCTCGCCGAGGCGGTCGGGCTGGGCGATCAGCTCACCGTCCCCGCCACCTCGTCGGCCTCCCTGGTGGTACGCGGTGCGCTGGTTCCGCTGCCGTCCGGGACCCTGCTCGGCGTACCGTCGCAGGCGGAGCCGATCCGGGCCAGCTTCGGTGACGCGGTGGCCGACGCCGTCGCGGCCGAGCCGGAGCGCGGCGGCGTGCCGCTGTCCGGGGACGTGAGCGTCGGTGCGCTGGTGCGCGAGCGGCTCGGCGACGCGATCACCGACGGGCTGGTCGACCCGCTGCTCGGCGGGGTGTACGCCGGCCACGCCGACCAGCTCTCGCTGCGCGCCACCATGCCCGCGATCGCCGACCGGCTCGCCGAGGATCCTTCCCTGGTACGCGCCGCCCGGCATGTGCTCGCCGCGGCCGCCACCCCGGCAGCCGGCACCGCTCCGGCCGCGACCCCGGCAGCCGGCGCCGGTCCGGCCGGGGGT
>JBOGDE010000231.1:0-9248 GCA_050701695.1 Micromonosporaceae bacterium | reverse complement strand
CCGCTGGCCCGCGACTGCGCCGCCGAGCTGGCCGGGATGGGCGAGCCGGTGGACCGGCGGCTGGGCCGGCTCGCCGCGCGGGCACTCGACCCGGCCGGCCTGACCCGCCGGGAACGCGAGGTGCTGCGACTGCTGGCACTCGGCCGGACGAACCGGAAGATCGCCCAGGAGCTCTACCTCAGCCCGCGCACCGTCGACATGCACGTACGCAACGTGCTGACCAAACTGGACTGCTCCTCCCGTACCGCCGCCGCCGGCCGGGCAGCCGAACTCGGCCTCGTGGAGGCTGGCTCCCCGACCTGACCGGAGGGCCGCCCGGACGGAAAATACGGCAGCCGCCCGGCGAAAACCCGGTAGTCCCACGCATGCTGCCATCGCCCCCTGAGGCGCAGGATCGGCTCGTCACTGACAACCACCTCACGTGGAGGATCCGATGTCTGCTACCGCCGCCAACCTGGTCGCCGAGGCCAAGTCCCACGTCCAGAACCTCACTCCGGAGCAGGTGGCCCGCGAGGCCGCCAACGGCGCGACCGTGATCGACCTGCGGGAGCCGGCCGAGCTGGGCTACGAAGGCATGATCGACGGCGCCGTGCATGCGCCACGCGGCATGCTGGAATTCTGGGCCGACCCGACCAGCCCGTACCATCGCCAGGAGTTCGACCCGGCTCGCCGTACCATCCTCTACTGCGCCTCCGGCGGACGTTCCGCGCTCGCCGCCCGCACCCTCGACGGCCTCGGCTACACCGACGTGGCGCATCTCGACGGCGGCCTCAAGGCGTGGAAGGCGGGCGGACAGCCGACGGTCCAACCCACCGGCGACTGAGGCCGTCACCGCCCGGTCCGCGCTACGCTCCTGCGCGTGCTGTTCAGCAAGCGAGAGCGCGAGGGGATCGCCGCCGGGGAGATCACGGTGACGTTCCGGCGCTGGCGGCGACTGCAGGTGAAGCCGGGCGGCCGGTACCGTACCGGCGGCGACGGCGGCCGTTCGATGATCGGCGCGGACGGCACCCGCGGCGGGCCGGCGCAGTTCGTCGAGGTGGACGCGGTGGACCGGGTGGCGGCGTCCCGGATCACGGGGGCCGACGCCCGGGCCGCCGGGTTCCGGACCGTGGCGGCGCTGCGAGCCGCGTTGCCGGATGTCGAGGGGCAGCTCTACCGGATCCGGTTCCACCCGGTCGACGCCCCGGACCCGCGCGCCGAGCTGGCCGGTGACACCGACGTCGACGTGGCGGCGCTGGACGCCAGGCTCGACGGCATGGACGCCCGCGCCGCCGCACCCTGGACCGCCGACACGCTACGCCTGATCGCCGAGCGGCCCGGCGTGGTGTCCACCGAGCTGGCGGCGGAGTTGGGTCGGGAGCGGTTCGACTTCAAGCGGGACGTCTCGAAGCTGAAGCGGCTGGGGCTCACGATCAGCCTGCCGGTCGGCTACCGGCTCTCCCCCCGCGGCGAGGCGTACCTACGGCTGACGCGACGCTGACGACCGCGCGATCACCTCGGCCAGGGCGCGGAACGCCCTTCCCCGGTGGGAGATCGCGTCCTTGTCCGCCGAGGACATCTCCGCGGTGGTACGGCTCTCCCCCTCCGGCACGAAGATCGGGTCGTACCCGAAGCCGTTCTCGCCGCGTGGCTCGCGGATCAGGTGACCGGCCACCCGTCCCTCCACCACGTGCTCGACACCGTCCGGGGTGACCAGCGCGGCGGCGCAGACGAACCCGGCCGACCGGTGCTGGTCCGGCAGGTCGGCGATCTGGTCGAGCAGCAGGCGCAGATTCGCCGCGTCGTCGCCGTGCCGGCCCGCCCAGCGGGCGCTGAACACCCCCGGCATGCCGCCCAGCACCGCGACCGCGAGCCCGGAGTCGTCCGCGACGGTGGCCAGCCCGCTCCGCTTGGCGCCGTCCCGGGCCTTGGCGAGGGCGTTCTCGCCGAACGTCACCCCGGTCTCGGGCGCCTCCGGATACTCCGGTACGTCACCCAGCCCGACCAGCTCCACGGCGTGCTCACCGAGCGCCGCGGCGAGGATGCGGCGCAGCTCGACCAGCTTGCCGGCGTTACGGCTGGCCAACAGCAGTCGCAGCGTCACACGTCCTCCGCGGGACCGCCGAGCGACACCCCGCCCAGCGGCAGCCCCGCCAGCGCCTCGCCCTGCCGCTTGGTCAGCTCCGCGCAGCCGGCGACCGCGAGATCGAGTAGTCCGTCCAGGGTGGACCGGTCGAACACGTTGGACTCACCGGTGCCCTGCACCTCGACGAACTCGCCGCTGTCGGTGCACACCACGTTCATGTCGACCTCGGCGGCGACGTCCTCGGTGTAGCGCAGGTCCAGCAGCGGTTCGCCGTCGACCACGCCGACGCTGATCGCCGACACCGACCGGTGCAGCGCCCGCTCCGCCGACGCGGCGAGCATCCCCTTGCCGGCCATCCACGCCACCGCGTCGGCCAGTGCCACGTACGCCCCGGTGATCGCCGCGGTACGGGTGCCGCCGTCGGCCTGCAGCACGTCGCAGTCGATCAGCACCGAATTCTCGCCCAGCGCCGAGAGGTCCAGACAGGCCCGCAGGCTGCGGCCGATCAGTCGGGAGATCTCATGGGTACGCCCACCGATCCGCCCCTTCACGCTCTCCCGGTCGCCCCGGGTGTTGGTGGAGCGGGGCAGCATCGCGTACTCCGCGGTGACCCAGCCCTGCCCGGAACCGCGCCGCCACCGCGGCACCCCGGCGGACACACTCGCGGTGCACAGCACCCGGGTGTCGCCGAACTCCACCAGCGCGGAGCCCTCCGGATGCATCACCCAGCCACGGATCAGATTCACGGGACGCAGCGCGTCGGCCGCCCGGCCGTCTACTCGAGTCACGCCGCCAGCCTAGTGGGGGCCCGGGTGCGGGAGTGCCGCCACCCGGCCGGCAGGTCGGGCTACAGCTGGTAGGTCGCGCCGGGGCGTACCACTTCGATCGGGCCGTCGTAAGTGGAGGCGGCTTCGGCGACGGTGACCGACTCGTCGCCCCAGGCCTGCACCAGGTGGGTGAGCAGCAGCCTGCCGGCGCCGGCCCGGGTGGCGTGTTCGCCGGCCTCGACACCCGTCAGGTGCAGGTCTGGCGGGTTGTCGTAGCTACTGAGGTAGCTGGCCTCGCAGAGGAACAGGTCGGCGTCCTTGGCCAGTCGGGTCAGCGCATCACAGCCAGCGGTGTCGGCGGAGTACGCCAGCGCGCTGCCGCCGTGCTCCAGCCGTACCCCGTAGGTCTCCACCGGGTGGTTGACCCGATCCACGGTGACCCGGAACGGACCGATCTCCAACGTCCCCGGCCGCAGCGTGTGGAACCGGTAGATGTCGTCGAGCCCGCCGTTGCCGCCGCCGTCGTAGGCCGCCGCGAGGCGCTGTGCGGTGCCCTCCGGCCCGTACACCGGGATCTGCGGCAGCGGCGCGTCCGGTGCGTAGCGGCGGGCCACCACGTACGAGCAGGCATCCAGGATGTGGTCGGCGTGCAGGTGGCTGAGCAGCACCGCGTCGATCGAGTGCATGTCGGCGTAGCGCTGCAGCGCCCCGAGCGCGCCGGTGCCGAAGTCCATCAGCAGCCGGAATCCCTCGGCCTCCACCAGGTACGCCGAGCACGGCGACTCGGGCCCGGGGAAACTCCCGGCGCAACCGACCACGGTGAGCTTCACGGGCGCTCTCCCGCCGAGGCGAGCTGACCGAAAGCCGCGTCGTGCACCTGGCCGAGCGACGGGCCGAGCAACCGGCGACCCAGCCGGGCGAAGGGTGCGGCAGGCCCGGTCGCCAGGAACTGGTGCTCGGGCGGCGGCGCCTCCTCGGCACGCAGCAGGTCGTGTGCGGTGAGCACCCGGTAGAGATCCTTGCCGGTCTCCTCGGCGCTGGAGACCAGTGTGACCTCCTCACCCATCACCAGGCTGAGCATGCCGGCCAGCAGCGGGTAGTGGGTGCAGCCCAGCACCAGGGTGTCGACTCCGGCGCGCTGCAACGGCTCCAGATAGCCCTGGGCGAGCCCGAGCAGTTGCCGGCCGGTGGTGACACCGCGTTCCACGAAGTCGACGAACGCGGGGCAGGCGACACTACTGACGGTGACCTGCGGGGCGGCGCCGAACGCGTCCGGGTATGCGCCGCTGCCGATCGTGGACCGGGTGCCGATGACTCCGACCCGGCCGTTGCGGGTGACCGCCACGGCACGGCGTACGGCGGGGCGGATCACCTCGACCACAGGGACCTGGTACCGCTCCCGGGCGTCGTGCAAACACGCCGCGGACGCCGAGTTGCACGCGATCACCAGCGCCTTGACCCCCTGCTCGACCAGGTGGTCCATGGCGTGCAGCGCAAATCGCCGCACCTCGGCGATCGGCCGTGGCCCGTACGGGACGTGGGCGGTGTCCCCGACGTAGATCAGCTGTTCGTGCGGCAGCTGGTCGAGAATGGCCCGAGCTACGGTGAGACCGCCGACGCCGGAGTCGAAGATACCGATCGGGCCGTCCGTCACGGTGCGCAAGACTACGCTTCCATTGGCTCAAGTCCTGTCCGCAAGGGGTCGGATGTCATCAAGGCGACACCCGATGGCGTGAGGACCATTCGCTCCATCCTGTGACGAACCACACAGTCCGGCCACTTTGTGCTCGCGTATCGCGAGATTTCGGAAACGGGAACCCAGATCGCAGCCGCCTGGGCGGGTACAATTGGCGCGATTTCACTCATCACGCGGCAGTTTGGCGAGCCCGCTGGGCATCAGCCGCCAATTGCGGAAGAATCGGTCGACGTGAGTTCGCAGGCTTCCACCGCGCAAGGGTCCACCACCGGTCAGGGGGTGGGCGCCGTGGACGGCCCCTCCTCCGTACCCCCGCCGCAGCTCGTCGGCCGGGAGGCGACCATGCCGGGCTACGCCGGTCCGCCGCCCACCTGGGCGCAGCTGCAGACGCCGCCTCAGAGCGCCGCGTTCGCCCGCCCGGAACAGGCCACCCAGCTGCCGTCGGAGGAGTCCATTCCGCTGCTCGGAGGCGCACTCTCCGCGAAAGAGTCGCCGCTCCGGATGCGGCATCTGGTCGCGCTCTGCTCGTGGGCCGCCGCGCTCACGCTGATCGGGCTGATGGTCGGGTTCTGGGCGATGCTGCGACTGATGTCCGACGCCACCCCGGGCTGGTTCGAGCCGATCATCATCCTGACCGGCCTGTCCGGCGTCGGGCTGGCGATCGCCTCGTTCGTCACCGCCGACCGGCCGCGTTTCCCGTGGCTGCTGATGGGCGGTAGCACAGCCGTCCTGCTCCTGGCCATAATCCTCACCGCCTCCGCCTGACCGGCTCAGGCGCACGCTGCCGGCGTTCTCGGTCACTTGCGTGACCTCCGGCCACGCGGCGCTCCCTGCGGCCTTGGCAGCGGCGTTCTCGCTCGCCTGCGTGACCTCCGGCCACGCGGCGCTCCCTGCTGCGGCCTTGGCAGCGCACCCCTGAGCCGGTCAGGAAGCGGGCCGCCCGTTAGGCCCAGAGTTGGCCTTCGAGGTGCTCTTCGGCTTCGCCGATGGTGCCTTCGTAGGCGCCGGTGGAGAGGTACTTCCAGCCGGCGTCGGCGATCACGAAGGCGATGTCGGCGTCCCGGCCCTGCTTGGCCGCCTCGTGCCCGACCGCCAGTGCCACGTGCAGCACCGCGCCGCTGGACGGTCCGGCGAAGATGCCCTCCACCTCGACCAGCTGGCGGGTACGCAGCAGCGCGTCACGGGTACCGACGGAGAACCGCCGGGTCAGCACCGACGGGTCGTACAGCTCCGGTACGTAGCCCTCGTCGATGTTGCGCAGCCCGTACACCAATTCGCCGTAGCGGGGTTCGGCGGCGACGATCTCGACGTCGGGGTTCTTGTCGCGCAGGAACCGGCCGGTGCCCATCAGAGTGCCGGTGGTGCCGAGCCCGGCGACGAAGTGCGTCAGGGTCGGCAGGTCGCGCAGCAGCTCGGGACCGGTGGTCTCGTAGTGCGCCTGCGCGTTGGCGGCGTTGCCGTACTGGTAGAGCATCACCCAGTCGGGGTGCTCGGCGGCGAGCTGCTTGGCGACCGCGACCGCCTGGTTGGAGCCGCCCGCTGCCGGCGACGGGATGATCTCCGCGCCGTACATGTGCAGCAGCTGACGGCGTTCGGTGGAGGTGTTCTCCGGCATCACGCAGACCAGCCGGTAGCCCTTCAGCTTCGCCATCATCGCCAGCGCGATGCCGGTGTTTCCGCTGGTGGGCTCAAGGATGGTCTGACCCGGGCGGAGCCGGCCGTCGGCCTCCGCCGCCCGGATCATGTAGAGCGCGGCCCGGTCCTTGACGCTGCCGGTCGGGTTGCGGTCCTCCAGCTTCGCCCAGATCCGTACGTTCGGCGCGGGTGAGAGCCGGGGCAGCCCCACCAGCGGCGTGTCGCCGCAGGCGTCGACCAGAGACTCGTACCTGGCCATGACGGGCCTACCCGCGCAGCGCTGCGGCAGCCGGGGCGCCGCCGGCCACGGCGGGCAGGATCGTGACCTCGTCGCCGTCGGTCAGCTTGGTGTCCAGGGCACCGGTGAACCGTACGTCCTCGTCGTTGACGTACACATTGACGAAGCGGTGCAGGGCACCTTCCTCGGTGACCAGCCGGCCGCGCAGACCCGGATAACGGGTGTCGAGGTCGGTGAACAGCTCGGCGAGCGAGTCGCCGGCGCCGTCGACCGCCTTCTCGCCCTTGGTGACCGACCGCAGGATGGTGGGGATACGTACTTCGATTGCCATGGTGGGAAAGCCCTCTTCTTGGAAGATCGATGCCGAACAGGAACGGGACAGGTCGCGGGCGGGCCCGCGCTGGCGTCAGCTGCCGGCAGGACAGTCGTAGACCACCGCGGTCGGGGTCTGCCCGAACATGTACGTCTGTACGGCGTGCTGGTCGACCCCGGGCTCGCCGTCGGTGAACTCCACCGGCTCCTCGGTGACCACGCCGTCGGAGATCCGGTACGAGCGGAACTCGGCGGTCTCGTCGTCACGGGTGGAGACCAGCACGTAGTGCGCGTCCGGCTCGCTGGCGAGCGAGATGTCGGTGCGTGACGGGTACGCCTCGGTGGCGGTGTGGGAGTGGTAGATCACCACCGGTACCTCGTCCCGGTCGTCCATCTCGCGCCACACCTTCAGCTGCTCCATGGAGTCGAAGCGGTAGAACGTCGGCGAGCGCTCCGCGTTGGTCATCGCGATGAACCGCAGCGGCTGGTCGGAGCCGGCGGGCCCGGCCACCACCCCGCACGCCTCGTCCGGGTGGTCCCGGCGGGCGTGGGCGACGATCGCGTCGCGAATGGCAGCATCGAGCCTCAACACGCATTACAGGCTACCGGCTCAAACCCACGCACAGCTGTGGCGGTCACCACCCGCGGTCACGCCCTCCGTTGGGGCTCAGGTGGTGCCCATCAGGGACTCGACCAGGGATTCCTGCATGTAGGTGAGGTAGCCGTACACGGACAGCTGCAGGGCGCGGACGCCGGTGGGGTCGCGCATCGCGGCGTCGTCGATCTCCTCCGACAGCTCGGTGTCGTCGTCGACGCCCAGCCGGTGCCCCAGCGCCAGGCGGGCGTCGGTGAGGGCGCGCAGCCACGCCTGCGCGTCCTCGGGGTCCAACCGCAGCTCACCGCCGCGTTCCGGCAGACTGCCCAGCACCACGCCGACCTGGTGCGCCTTCTCGGCGCTGAGATCCTGCTCGGTGAGGCGGCGGAACTCGTCCGCGGCGTCCGAGTCCTCGGCGTACGCGTCGGGGAAGAGCCGTGCCAGCACCGGGTCGGAGCCGCCCGGATCGCCCACCAGGGTGGCGGTCTCGGTGAACACCCGGCGCAGGATCGCCACCTCGGAGCGACGCAGCTGGGTGACGCACTGCTTGCCCTCGGGTCGGAACAGCCCTGGATAGCCCATGCTCAGGGCTGCTCGATGGTGGCCCACAGGCCGTACGCGTGCAGCCGCGAAGCGTCGTGCTCCATCCGCTCCCGCATCCCGGACGAGACCACGGCACGGCCCTTGTGGTGTACGTCGAGCATCAGCTTCTCGGCCTTCTGCCGGCTGTAGCCGAACAGCTTCTGGAACACCCAGGTGACGTACGACATCAGATTGACCGGGTCGTTGTGCACCACCGTGATCCACGGCCGATCCGAGGCCAGGGACTCCTCGATCTCGGTGACCTCCGCAGGCAGCGCCTGGGTCCCCGTGCCAACTCCGGTCATAGTGGTCCAGCCTAGCGAGCCACCCGGGGTCGGCGCGACGTCACGTCGGCCACCCGACCGACGCCGCGTCCACCACCCGACCGACGCGGCAGGTCAGAGCGCGCCCGGCGGCAACCCGAGCGCTATCCCAGCGCGGCTGGTGAGGAGCCGGCGAACAGCCTGCGCGGCGTCCCCGTACCGTCGGCCGGGACCGCGTACACCGCGGGCCCGGCGGGGTCGGGCCGGGCGTAGGCCACGGTCGCGCCGTCCAACCACGCCGGCTGGTCGTCGACGTGCGCGGTCTCCGCCAGCGCCACGTCTGCGCTGGTCCGCAGCGTGAGGACGTGCAGCCGCCACCGGTCACCTTCCCGCTTCTTGTACGCGATCCGGGTGCCGTCCGGCGACAGCGACGGGCACTCCACATTGCCGCGGATCGCGGTGAGCGTACGTTTTTCCAGGTCGCCGCGCACCAGCCAGGTGCGCCCGTCCGAGGCCATGGTGGCGTAGAACGTCCGATCGTCCGAGGCGAACGTGACGCCCCAGTAGTTGATGTCCAGCCGTTGGTACGGCTTGCCGCCGACGTACGCGGTGAAGTCCTCCAGCGAGCCGTAGTGCGCCGCGGTACGCAGGTCGTAGATCCCCGCCGTGGTGGAGAACCCGCCGGCGGCCAGGTACGAGTCGCCGCTGCGGAACACCGTCCACGCCACCAGCCGGCCGTCGGCGGAGACCCGTACCCGGCTCGGGTTGCCCCAGATCGGCAGGGTCAGCCGCTCCCGCAACCGCGCGTCGTAGACGGTCAGTTGGGCGGAGAACTGGGGTCCGAGCGCTCGCAGGCAGGCCATGGTGCCGGCCGCGGCGTACGAGCGCTGGCAGCGCGGCCCGGTGCCGAGCTGCCGGCCGTCGCGGGTCAGCTGCCGCACGTACCGGCCGGTCGGGTCGATCGTGACCACGGTGCCGGTACGGGTCAGGTCCAGCCCGCGGGGCGCGGGCGGTGCCGCGTGGCCGGCCCGCCACACCGCGTACCCGGCGCCGGCGGCGAGCACCGCCACGATCAGCCCGGCCGCGACCAGATGC
>JBOGDE010000230.1:0-9345 GCA_050701695.1 Micromonosporaceae bacterium | reverse complement strand
CCATGGGGACGATGGCCGGCGACGACGGCGCCGGCAACCAGATCGGGGTGGCGCCCGGCGCCCGCTGGATCGCCGCCAAGGGCTGCGAGTCGGACGGCTGCTCGGACTACGCGCTGCTCGCCGCCGGCGAGTGGATGCTCGCCCCGACCGACCTGAACGGCGAGAATCCGCGGCCGGACCTGCGGCCGCACGTCGTCAACAACTCCTGGGGCAGCCGCGGCGGCGACCCCTGGTACGCCGACATCGTCGCCGCGTGGCGCGCGTCGGGGATCTTCCCGGCATTCTCCAACGGCAACTCCGGGCCCGGCTGCGACAGCTCCGGCTCCCCCGGCGACTACGTGGACTCGTACGCCTCCGGGGCGTTCGACGTCAACGGCGCGATCGCGCACTTCTCCAGCCGGGGGCCGGGCCGGTTCGGCGACGTGAAACCCAACATCGCCGCGCCTGGGGTCAACGTACGGTCCGCGGTGCCCGGCGGGTCGTACGCCCTGTTCTCCGGCACCTCGATGGCCTCGCCGCACACCGCCGCCACGGTGGCGCTGATCTGGTCGGCGGCGCCGGTGCTGGTCGGCGACCTGGGCGCCACCGCGGCGCTGCTCGACTCCACCGCCGCCGACAACGGCAACACCAACTGCGGCGGCACCGTGGAGAACAACAACATCTGGGGCGAGGGTCGGCTCGACGCGTACGCCGCGGTCACCGCCGCACCGCGTGGCTCCACCGGCCAGCTCGCCGGCACCGTCACCGACGCCGCCGGCACCGCGATCCCCGGCGCGACCGTCGACGTGGGCGCCCGGCGTACCAGCACCGGCGACGACGGCGGCTACCGGCTGACCCTGGTCGCCGGGGAGTACGACGTGGCCGTCACCGCGCACGGCTACCGCGCGGGGAGCGGGCAGGCCACGGTCACCGCGGGCCAGGCCACCACCCTGGACTTCGCGCTCGAGGAGACCGGCCGTTTCGCGCTGTCCGGAGTGGTACGCGACGACGCCGGCGACCCGCTGCCGTACGCCACGGTCACGGTACTCGACACCGCGGTGCCGCCGGCCACGGCGGACGCGGCCGGGGCGTACCGCTTCACTGACGTCCCCGAAGGCACCTACCGGGTGCGGGGCGACGCCGGCAACTGCACCGAGCGGCACGACCTGCCGGTGACGCTCACCGCGGACGCCACGCTGGACTTCGCGCTGCCCCGGCGTACCGACCGGATCGGCTACCAGTGCAGCGTGGAGCGGCAGCCGTACGTCGAGGCGGACACCCCGACCGGGCTGGTCGGCGACGACCGGGCCATCACCATCGACCTGCCGTTCGACGTCACCCTGTACGGCAACGTCTACCGGCAGGCCCACCTGTCCAGCAACGGCTTCGTCAACTTCCAGGCCAGGGTCTCGGCGTTCGCCAACGAGGAGATACCCGGCACCCGCGCTCCGAACGCGGCGATCTACCCGTTCTGGGATGACCTGGTGACCGACTTCGCCAGCCAGGTCAACACGGCGGTGATCGGCACCGCGCCGCACCGGCAGTTCGTGATCGAGTACCGCGACATCACGTTCTACAGCCTGGACTCCCGGATCGACTTCGAGATGCTGCTCGGCGAGGACGGCGACATCGAGTTCCGGTACCGCGGCCTCGACCCGGTGGTCCCCACCGAGGTGGGCTCACGGGCCACGGTCGGGATCGAGAACTCCAACGGGAAGGACGGGCTGCAGTACTCGTACAACTCGCCGGTGCTCACCGACAGCCGTTCGATCCACTTCCACGCGCCGGCCAGCGCCCGGGTGACCGGTACGGTGACCGACGCGAACGACGGGCTGCCGCTCGTGCCGGCGTGGATCAGCACCAGCTACAACGGTGTCGAGCTGAGTGCCGAAACCGCGCCGGACGGCAGCTACCAGTTCGGGTTGCCGCTGGGCACGTACACCATCACGGTCGTCCGCGGGTTCTACGTGTCCGACATCCGGGATGTCACGCTGACCAGCGACGGCCAGGTGCTCACCCACGACGCGTCGCTACGCACCGCGCTGGCCCGGGTGGGTCCGGAGTCGCTGGAGTTCGTGGCCCGGCCCGGGCAGCTGCGCAGCGCGGAGCTGACCCTGGAGAACCCGAGTGAGCTGCCGCTGACGTGGGAGATCCGCGACGACGTGTGGTGGAACGAGGGCGTGCCCTGGATGTGGACGGTGCCCGACACCGGCACGGTCGCGCCCGGACAGAGCGCCACCCTCACGGTCCGGGTCGACCCGTCCGGGATGGCGCCAGGGGCGTACGAGGGGCTGGTCACGATCCAGACCAACGCCGGGCGTACCCCGTTCATCGACATCCCGGTGACACTGGCGGTGCCCGGGTACGTCTCGGGAGTCAACGCCGGCGGCGACGCGTACACCGACACCGCCGGTGATGCCTTCAGCGGCGACCAGGCGTGGACCCCGGGCGGGTACGGCCACGTCGGCGGCGGCTCCGCCAGCTCCACCCGCAAGGCGATCGCCGGCACCGAGGACCAGGCGTTGCTGAGCACCAACCGGGAGGGGATGACCGGTTACCGCTTCGACAGCCTGCCCGCCGGCACGTACCAGGTCGACCTGTCCTTCGCCGAGCTGCGGCCCGGCCTGGCCCCCGGCAAGCGGGTCTTCGACGTGTCGATCAACGGTGAGGCGGTGCTGACCGGCCACGACGTGGCCGCCGAGGTGGGCACGCTTACCGCCGACAGGCACACGTTCTGGGTCACGGTGGCTGAGGGGGGCTCGATATCGATCGACTTCGGGTCGTACCGCGGAAAGCTGCCGCCGATCTTGAACGCGGTCCGGGTCACCCACCGACCCGACCGCTGAGGGGGGCAACGGAGCGCGGCGGGGCCGCACTCCACGGGCAGGGTGGCTGGCGGGCCACCCTGCCCGGTGCCGGGCGTGGTTCAGTGCCTGGCGTGGCCCCGGTGCCGGACCGCGCCCATCCCCTGTCAGACCAGGTAGACGCGTTCCTGGGTGATCGGGTAGCCGGCGCGGGCGAACGCCTTCGCCATCGGAGTGTTGGTGGCGTCGGTCTCGGCGACCACCTGCGTGGCGCCCGCCTCGACCAGCAGGTGCGTCGCCTCCAGCAGCAGGTCGTAGCCGTACCCGTGGCCGCGCGCCTCGGGCACCACACCCACGATGCCGATCACGGGGCCACCGTAGTTGGCGCCCGGCACGGTTATCCCCACAAGATCACCTTCCGGGGTGTACGCCAGCCGCCACCACTCGCGGGGTGAGGGCATCCAGTGCAGGAAGTCGAGATCCTCCTGCGCCGCCGCGTCCAGGTCCTTCTCGGCGGTGGCCCGCAGCGCGTGGGCGTCCAGCGTGTCGCTGTGCACCCGGCGCAGCACGTCGAAGATCACCGTGTCGTCCGGCTCGAGCCGGTAGACCAGCCTCTCCGTACGCTGGGGTAGGCCGTCTTCCGGCTTCCACAGATACCGCAGCCGCTCCACCAGCGGCTTCATCCCGGCGCTCGTGGCGACGTCGATGCGGGCCTGGGCCGCGACGCGTACCTCCGGGTTGTCTCTCCAACCGGCCGGCAGGATCAGGCAGATCTCGGTACGCCACGGCACCGCCCGCAGCAGTGCCTCTCCCGCGGACGGGTCGGTGAAGTCGAACCAGTCGAGGGTGTGCGGCTCGGTGTCGTCGGGGCCGGCCCACCAGGCGGCCCGAGCGACGACCTCGCCGTCGCGCAGCGCCACCCAGCTCCACTCGGGCCGGTACTCCTTCTTGTCGAGAAACTCGCGGTAGTCCCGGCCGATCGACGCGACGCCGACCAGCCCGGGATCGGGCAGGGACAGGAACAGTGCGGATTCGCCCGGCTCAAGCGGGCGGATGACCAGATCGGTCAACGGATCCTCCAGGAACGCGGTGCGCTCCCCGTTCAGACCCGTGAATGCGCCAGAGCGGGCAGGGAGCGCGTGACGATGACGAGATACATCGCGCTCACCTCCTCTCGGCCGCGTGGCGCTGCGGCAACTCTACCCCTCGGGGGCCGGCCAGTTCCGTTCGGATCTGTCAAGTGGCTCACCCTACGGGTGAAGGTGGGGCGTCATCGACTCTCGCGCCTGTCGATCCGGGGGGATCGTTCGGCTCGCACGTACGCCTAGGAGCGGCTCAGTGTCTCGCCATCCGTTACGCCTCATCTCTGGAGCGGCCCTGGTCGCGGTCAGCGTGATCGCATCCGCAGCTCCGTCGTACCCGTCGCAGACCGACCCCGCGGTGTCGATCAGCGACATCGCCATCGCCGAAGGCGACAGCGGCACCACCGACGCGATCTTCGTGGTCAGCCTCACCAAGGCCGGCGGAAAGATCAACACCGTGCAGTACGCCACCGCCGACGGCACCGCCCGCGCCGGCCTGGACTACCAGGCGACCTCTGGCACCCTCACGTTCAACAAGCGTGAGACCTCCAAGACGATCCGGGTCCCGATCATCGGCGACACCCTCGACGAACCCGACGAAACGTTCACCGTCGTGCTCAGCCAGCCCAGCCGTGGCCTGGTGATGGGCGACGGCACCGGCGAGGGCACCATCACCGACGACGAGCCGACCCCGCCGCCGGCCTCCGCCGACCTGGCGGTACAGCTCACCGACTCACCCGACCCCGTCGGGCTCGGCGGCGAGCTGACCTACCACGTACACGTGGTCAACAACGGTCCCGACGCCGCCGCGGACGTCCAGGTCACCGACGTGCTCAAGCCGTACGCGGAGTTCGTGTCGGCCAGCCCCGGCTGCGTCAACGACGCCGGCACCGTACGGTGCACCGCCGCCGCGCTCGCCTCCGGAGCGGCGTACGACGTCGACATCACCGTGCGGGTGCAGACCACCGGCGCGATCAGCAACACCGTCGACGTCACCAGCGGCACCGCCGACCCCGACTCCGGCAACAACACCGACACCGAAGCCACCCAGGTCAGCCCGCAGGCCGACCTGCGGGTCTCGCTGTCACACCAGCCGGAGCCGGTCCCGCTCGGCGGCACCGTCACCTTCGCGCTCGGACTGGCCAACGACGGCCCCAGCTCCGCGGCCAGCTCCCGCGCCGAGCTGGTCCTCCCGGCCGGTCTGGACTACTCCTCGGCAGACCCCTCCTGTGGGTACGACGCTGCCAGCCGTACCGTGACCTGCACCGCGGGCACCCTGGTCTCCGGTGGCGCCGCGACCCATTCGGTGGCCGCCACCGCGGCCAGCTCCGGCGCACACACCGTCACCGCCACCGCCTACACCAGCACCGCTGACAGCGACCCCGCCAACAACCAGGCGACCGACGTGGTCAACGCCCTCGGCCCACAGGCCGACCTCGCGCTGACCGTCTCCGGCGACCCCGCCACCGCGACCATCACGGAACGGGTCAGCTACACCTGGACCATCACCAACAACGGACCACAGACCGCACAGTCCATCCAGCTCGACGCCACCTTCCCCGAAGACGCCAACCTCGACACCTTCGGCGACGGCGCCCAAGGCTGCACCTACACCTTCGCCAACCGCAACCTGAACTGCGGATTCGGCGACCTGACCAACGGCGCGACCCACACCGTCACCGTCCACTTCCGCTACACCATCGCCGGCACCAAAACCTTCAACTCCACCGCCACCAGCACCACCGCCGACCCCGACACCACCAACAACACCGCCACCACCAGCACCACCGTCATCGCACCACAGGCCGACCTGGCACTCACCACGACCGGCGTCCCCGACGCCGCGATCCCCTCAGAACGGGTCAGCTACACCTGGACCACCACCAACAACGGACCCCACACCGCACAGTCGGCCCAGCTCGAGGCCATCCTCCCCTTCGACGCCAACTTCGACTCCTTCGGCGACGGCTCCACGGGCTGCGTCTATGTCTTCGCCGAACGCCGCCTGACCTGCGCACTCGGCGACCTGACCAACGGCGTGACCCGCTCCGTCACCGTCCACTTCCGCTACGCCACCACCGGCACCAAGATCTTCGACTCCACCGTCACCAGCACCACCGCCGACCCTGACACCACCAACAACGACACCACCACCATCACCACCATCACCATCGTCTGACCTCGTCCCGACCCGATGGCGGGCCCCGGCGCAAGCTGCGCCGGGGCCCGTCGCGGCGAAACCCCTCCAACGCCAGCTACGCGCGCGTCGCGGCAAATCCGCGCGTTCCGGCACCAAGCCTTCCTGCTAGTTAGCGCTAATAGACATCGGGCCGTCGGGTTGCCAGCCGCTGGCGGATGGCGACGGCTTCCTCGATGGCGGCCAGGCCGTCCTCCCGCCGCCCCAGCTCACCCAAGCGGTTGGAGAGGTTGTTCAGCGACCTGGCCAGGTCCGGCAGGAACACGTCCGGGCGCGCACCGGCCAGCCGGCGGTGTTCGTCGGTGAGGCGTTGGGACAGTTCGGTGGCCCAGTCGGCGAGGTTGTGGCTGGTGTGGGGCAGCCGGGCAGCCATGGCGGCCAGGGTGTGGGCCGGAGACCGGCTACGACAGTCACCTGGCCGCGCCGGCCGGTGCGGACCAGCCTTCGCCGGTGTTGCGCTCGAGCCGCAAGTACGGCCCGCTCGGCTCGAGCGAGCTGTACACCGACTCCCATAAGACCATGTACAACGCCCGGGCCGTCACCACGTCGAGCGTCGTTCGGCTGCCGTCCGGCAACTCGACGGTGATCGCGGCGCGGTGACGGTCGACGGTGGCGCGCACCTCGCGACCGGTGCCGTCGTCTTGATCGACGTAGTGGATCCGGTATTCGTGCAGCGTCTCGATCCCCGGCGGCCGGTTCATCCGTTGCCTCCCGCTGTTTGTCGGATGACGGGGAGCACGACAGCGACGCGCGGTGGGGCGTCGCTGTCGTGCTCTCGTACGCGGGGCCTCGCACCCGCACCCGGGGCCAGAGCCGTACCGGGCGTGGGCGGGTCTTCCGCACAGGTCCACAGCCGTGAACGCCGGGGTGACGTCGCACTCACGCAGGGACACGTACACATTGCACTATGAGTCCGACTAAAAAGCAACCGCCTGTCCAGAGTCGGCACACCACTGGGTGACCGAGGTCGATCGGTGCAGAAAGCGGCCGGCTACCCTCGTCGCCGCTGCCGCGACGCATGTTTAACTTGGGCAGGACATCTGCCCCAGGCCGGGAGGTAGTCGGGTGACCGACACGGTGGGCTCCGCGTTGATCCGCCGCTACGTCGGGCGGCGATTCGTGGCGCTCCGCAATCGCGCGGGACTGACGCAGGAGCAGGCCGCGATCGCGCTACAGAGGGCGCGGGCGACCCTCGGCCGGATCGAGGACGGCGACGAGCGGGTTCGGTTCCGAGACATCGATGTGCGGGGGATGCTGGAGCTGTACCAGGCCAGTCCCCAGGAGGGCGAGGTGTTGCTCGCGCTCACCGCCGAGACCCGCAAGGGTCGCAAGAAGAGCTGGTGGCGCGACTTCACCGAGACCGCGATTCCTGCGTTCTTCACGCTCTACGTGGTCTTCGAAGACAGCGCTGAGACGATTCGCCAGTACGAGTCGGAACTCATCCCCGGACTGCTCCAGACCCGCGCGTACGCCGAGCAGATCAACCGCATGCCGCCGGGCCACATCGACGAGGAGGAGACTCAGCGGCGAGTGAGAGTCCGGCTGGAACGGCAGTCGTTGCTGACCCGCCCTCGCGCGCCGCACCTCTTCTTTGTGCTCAACGAAGCCGTGCTGCACCGCCCGGTCGGCGGCGGCTCCGTGATGGCCGAACAGCTCGGCCACGTCCTCGAGGCGACCCAGCGCGTCGGCGTGTCGGTCCGAGTGCTGCCCTGGTCCGCAGGCGCCCACGGCGCCATGGGAGCAAGCAACACCTTTGCGTTGCTCGAGTTCCCACGAGGCACCTTCACGGGCGAGCCCCTGGAGCCGCCGCTCGCCTACGTCGACAGCCTGACCGGCGCCATGTACCTGCAGAAGCCGGAAGAGGTGAACGCCTATCACCTGGTGTGGGATGACCTCGAAAAGCGCGCACTCGACGAAGCCGAGTCCAGAACAAGGATCACCGCAGCACTGAAGGGATTTACCAGTGCTTGACCTGAGTCGCGCCAACTGGCGCAAGAGCACACGCAGCGGCAACGGCACCAACTGCGTTGAGGTTGCCGACAATCTCCTCGACGAGGCCGGTGTCGTCCTCGTCCGCGACAGCAAGCACCCGACCGGCCCGGTGCTCACCTTCACCAGGGCAGAGTGGGCAGCATTCACCGGCGGCGTACACGACGGAGAGTTCGACCTCTGATCTGGGTGGCCGGGCGACTGGCGCTGCTCGCGTGCTGGGTATAGCTTTCAGCAGAGCGGCGGGGCAGGGAGTACTCCCCGTACCCGACCTGCCTCGCCGCCCTAGCTGAGCCTCCCTCTCTGACTCGCAGGACCCCTCAGGTGCCGGCGATGTTGATCTCGGCCGCCGACGTCCACGGGCCGCCGTTGACCTCGCTCAGCGCCCGCAGCCTGACGTACCGGGCGGTACGCGCGGCCGTCACGGACCGACCGCAGGCATGACCGGTGACCGCGGGGTACGGGCGGGTACGGCGCCCCTACGCGTACCCGCCCGCTGCCCCCTGCCGGCTCAGCCGCTGCCTCCCCGGCTCAGCCGACGACCTGGTGTACCAGAGGGGTCAGGCCGTTGGCGTGGCCGCTGCGCGTCGGGTGGTACATGTCCGCGACGCTCCAGTTCTTGCCGTTGACGTACGGGTCGGCCGAGCAGATCGCATGGCCGGTGAACCGGCTGATCGAGCTCTGGTACGCGAAGCCGGCGGCGGTGGCGCGACCGCGGATCACCGCGTCCAGGTTGTCGGTGAGGTCGTTGGCCCAACCGGCCTCCTCGGCGGAGATCCCCTCGGCCCCGGCGCAGGACAGGTTCGTGCTGAAGAACTTGCCGTAGCCGAGCACGACCACCCGGGCACCGGGTGCCCGGCTCTTGATCGCCGCGTACGCCTTGTCCAGCTTCGCCGGCAGCTCCTCGTGGATCTTGCGGTCGGTCTCGTCCACCTCGGTCTTGCAGTTCGGGCTGTACGAGCCGGCGCAGTTGATGATCAGGTTGCCGAAGCCGATGTCGTTGCCGCCGATGGTGAGGGTGACGATGTCGGTGTCGGCGTTGAGCAGCCACTTCTGGCTGTTGACGATGTCGTTGGTGGTCGCACCCTGGCAGGCGCCGAAGGTGAGGCTGGTGTTGGCCCGTGACTTCGCCACCAGGTACGGGTAGGCGTACGTGCTGCGGTAGCAGTGTCCCGCGTCAAGTAGTTGGCAGGATTTCGGTGGCTTGAAATGTCGGGGTGGTGGGGTCGGCCAGGCCCAGGTGCACCTCCTGTGGCCGGTTCCAGGCGATGGCCTCGTGCGGCCTGACGGTGTT
>JBOGDE010000229.1:0-9358 GCA_050701695.1 Micromonosporaceae bacterium | reverse complement strand
GCAGCGGTGTGCCGGCCAGCGCGATCCCGGCGCCGGCCGCCGCGACCACCCGGGCCCGGGGATGCCGCAGCGACGGCAGCAGCAGCGCGAGCAGCGCCGCCGGGAACGCGGCGTCGAGCCCCAGGGCGGCGGGATCTCCGATCACCTGGCCGGCGTACGCGCCGATGAGCACGCCGGCGTTCCACACGGCGATCAGGGCGAACCCGGTGGTCCAGTAGGCCATCCGGCGTCGCCGCGGCGTCTGCTGGGCCAGCGCGAACGCCACCGACTCGTCGGTCATCAGGTGGCTGCCGAGCAGCCACCGCCACCCAGGCCGGCCACCACCCGACCTGCGCTTGCCGCTGCCCGAGCCCGGCTTGCCGCCGTCCGAGCCGGGCTTGCCGCCGTCCGAGCCGGGCTTGCCGCCGTCCGACCCGGGTTGGCCTTCGGGCGCCCCGGACCGGCCGGGGGTCAGGACGTCGCCGATCGCGACCCCGAGCGGCAGGTGTCGGGCGTTGAGCAGCAGCCCGCCCAGCACCGCCGCCGGTACGCCACCACCGGCCGCGACGATCGCGACCGCCGTGAACTGCGCGGCACCGGCGAACACCAGCACCGACATCGCCGAGGCGAGCCACCACGGCACCCCGGAGGCGACCGCGATGGCACCGAACGAGGCGCCCACCACGCCGGCCGCGGCGGCGAGCGCCGCGCCGTCACGCAGGATGTCGGCGTCTACTGTTCGCCATGTCGAACGCATAGGCTCCCATGCTGAACGCCACTGAATCGTTCGTCAAGGCGTACGATCGGTCCGAGACAGCGAACGTTATGGAGGTCACATGGAGACCGCCGGTACGCCGCGCGAAGTGATCGCCGCGGCGCTGCGCCGGGAGCGGGAACGGGTCGGTCTCTCGCTGTCCGAGCTGGCCAAACGCGCGAAGATCGCCAAGTCCACGGTGTCCCAACTGGAGGCCGGTACCGGCAACCCGAGCGTGGAGACGCTGTGGGCGCTCGGGGTCGCGCTCGGCGTACCGTTCAGCCGGCTGGTCGACCCACCGACCCCGCGGGTCCGGGTGGTCCGCGCCGGAGAGGGCCCCGCAGTCGGCTCCGAACAGGCCTCCTTCACCGGTACGCTGCTCGCCTCCTGCCCACCCGGCGCCCGGCGTGACGTCTACCGGGTCACCATCGAGCCCGGTCCGGTACGCGACGCCGACCCCCACATCCCGGGCAGCGTCGAGCATCTGGTGTGCACCGGCGGACGGATCCGCACCGGCCCGCGGGACGCCGAGGTGGAGCTGGGACCTGGCGACTACGCCGCCTTCCCCGGCGACGTACCCCACGTGTACGAGGCGCTCGCGCCTGGCACGACGGCCGTCCTGGTGATGGAGCACATCTGACGAGCTCGTTAATTCGCGGATATGGCCGGCCGGTAATCCGACAAGGGCTCTGCCGGATACTTGACACCAGGTGTGGCCGGTAATTGTCTGTGCGGCGCCGATTCGGCGACCGCGGGCGCGCATTTCCGCTGGATAAAAGAATTCAAAGGTCGCCACGGCGGCTGCGAACCAGCTATTCCTTCTTTATCGGACATACCCGAATCGGCGAGCGTCGGACTGCTGACAGCCGGTGTTGTGCTCATGCCCCTGCGTCAATACGCTGAGCCGCGGCGCGCCTTCCGGCATCTGTCAATGAGACACCGACCGTGGCACCGGCACCTCCCAGAAACAGTTTCTGGGCCCCTGGAGAGCATTTCACCGACGTGGTCGGCCACCACGTCCCGGCTCACCAGAATGCTGGATGTGATAGCGGTGACTCATTCCCAGCCCCGCTGCCGGAGTCAACTTTCCGTTCACTTTGAGAAAGGTTCGGCATGAGATTGAGTCGCAATGTCGTACGTGCTGCCATGATTCCCGTGGCGGCGGCAGGCCTCCTGCTGACGATGATGCCCGCGGCATCCGCCTCGGCACCCTCCGACGGCGCCGTCAGCGCCGCCCAGGCCGCGGACATCGACCTGGCAGCCAAGGCCCGGGGCTGGACGTACGCCCAGGCACTGGCGCAGCACCGGGCCGCCGAGGCGGTCGGCGCCCTCGCCGAGCAGGTCGCCGCCCAGCTTCCCGACCGGTTCGTCGGCTCGGCGCTCTCGGAGCGCCCGGGTGGCGTGCCGTCGCTCTACGTCAAGGGCGCGGCCGACTCCCAGATCCGCACGCTGGTGGCGGCGGCGAAGACGCCGATCCGGATCGTGGACCGGCAGCCGTACTCGTTCGCGGAGCTGGAAGCCCGTGAGGCCGCGGTGCACCAGGCGTTGGCGGCACAGGGCTTCGACGCCGTCTCCAGCGGTGTCGACTTCACCAACCCGAGGGCGATCCGGGCCGACGTCACCCGTACCGCCGGTGTCAGCGCGGCCAGCGCCGACGCCGCCCTCGCCCGGATGCCGGCAGACCTGCGCTCCGGCGTACGGCTGACCGTCAGTGACGTTGCGGTGGCGGCCGACGAGCACGCCTATGGCGGCATGTGGGTACGTGACGACGGCGTCAACGAGTGCACCAGCGGCTGGGCGGTGCGGCGGATCTCCGACGGCACCACCGGCGTGACCACCGCCGGGCACTGCGACGGCATCAACCAGATTGTCGAGCCGGGCGTCGGAGTGCACGCCCTGACCCACCAGGCCCAGCACCGTGGCGAGTGGGGCGACGTGGAGTGGAAGACCTCCGCCAGCCACATCGAGCCGGCGCAGTTCTACGCCAGCGCGTCCAGCGTGCGCAACGTCTCGGCGGTGGAGCCCCGGGCGAACATCACCGTCGGCGAGTGGGTCTGCTCGTACGGCCGCTCGTCCAACGTCCGGGACTGCAGCCTGGACGTCGAGAACACCACGTGGTCCTGCACCGTCAGTGGGGTGTTCAACAACCGGCTGGTCCGGATGAACGGCGTCGGCTCGACCATCGGTGGTGACAGCGGTGGCGGCTGGTCGTTCGGCAACACCGCGTACGGCTCACACAAGGGCAAGTGCAGCACCAACGCGGTGTGGAGCGTCGCCGACCTGTACGACGAGGCGCTCGGCGTGAGAGTGCGCACCGCCTAGTCGACAGTCGGCTGCCTGCCGCAGCCAGCCCCCGGCGGGGGTGGGGACCGAGCATCCCCACCCCCGCCGGTCTGTCGGTGGCCATGGATAGGCTCGGTTCGTGCCAGATCCGTCGCGTTACCGCCCCGCCCCCGGCACCGTCCCCGACGCACCAGGGGTCTACCGGTTCCGCGACCCCAGCGGCAGGGTGATCTACGTCGGCAAGGCGAAGAGCCTGCGCAGCCGGCTCAGCTCCTACTTCGCCGACTACGTGGGGCTGCACGCCCGTACCCAGCAGATGGTCTCCACCGCCAACGCGGTGGACTGGGTGGTGGTCGGCACCGAGGTCGAGGCGCTGCAGCTCGAATACTCCTGGATCAAGGAGTACGACCCCCGGTTCAACGTGCGGTACCGCGACGACAAGAGCTACCCGTACCTCGCGGTCACGCTGCACGAGGAGTATCCCCGGCTGCAGGTGATGCGCGGCGCCAAGCGCAAGGGCGTGCGCTACTTCGGCCCGTACGCCCACGCCTGGGCGATCCGCGAGACGCTGGACCTGCTGCTGCGGGTGTTCCCGGCACGGACCTGCTCGGCGGGGGTGTTCAAGCGGGCCCACCAGATCGACCGGCCGTGCCTGCTGGGGTATATCGGCAAGTGCTCCGCCCCGTGCGTCGACCGGGTCAGCGCCGAGGAGCACCGCGCCATCGTCGATGACTTCTGCGACTTCATGGCCGGCCGTACCGACAGCATGATCCGGCGGCTCGACCGGCAGATGCGGGGCGCCGCCGACGAGCTGGACTTCGAGCTGGCCGCCCGGCTGCGCGACGACCTGGCCGCGCTGCGCCGCGCCATGGAGAAGCAGACCGTGGTGCTCGCCGACGGCACCGACGCCGACGTGGTCGCCTTCGCCGAGGACCCTCTGGAGGCGGCGGTACGGGTCTTCCACGTACGCGGCGGGCGGGTGCGCGGGGAGCGCGGCTGGGTGGTGGAGAAGGTGGAGGAGCTGACCACCGCGGATCTCGTACACCAGTTCCTCACCCAGGTGTACGGCGAAGGCGATGGCGCCATCCCCAAGGAGGTGCTGGTCCCGGCGCTGCCGGAGGACGCCGATGCGCTCACCGACTGGCTCGGCGAGCTGCGCGGCAGCCGGGTCAACCTGAGGGTGCCGCAGCGCGGCGACAAGAAGTCGCTGATGGAGACGGTGGCGCGCAACGCGCAGCACGCCCTGGCGCAGCACAAGCTGAAGCGGGCCAGCGACCTCACCGCACGCAGCCAGGCGTTGCAGGAGATCGGCGACGCGATCGGGATGCAGACCGCGCCGCTGCGCATCGAGTGCTACGACGTGTCGCAGATCCACGGCACCGACGTGGTCGCCAGCATGGTGGTCTTCGAGGACGGGCTCGCCCGCAAGAGCGAGTACCGCCGGTTCGCGGTCAAAGGCGCCACCGACGACCTGTCCGCCCTCTCCGAGGTGCTGCGCCGCCGGTTCTTCCGCTACCTGGAGGTACGCGCCGAGACCGGCGAGCTGGACGAGATCGACGGCGACGGTGGGGAAAGCCGGCCGGGGATCGACCCGCAGACCGGCCGGCCGCGCAAGTTCGCGTACCCGCCGCAGCTGGTGATCGTCGACGGCGGAGCGCCGCAGGCCAACGCGGCCGGCGCGGTGCTCGAAGCACTGGGGATCGACGACATCGCGGTGTGCGGGCTGGCGAAGGCGCGGGAGGAGGTGTGGCTGCCCGGTGACGACTTCCCGGTGGTGCTGCCGCGTACCTCCGAAGGGCTGTACCTGCTGCAGCGGGTACGCGACGAGGCGCACCGGTTCGCGATCGCGTACCACCGGGCGCGGCGCTCGAAGCGGATGACCGCCTCGGCGCTCGATACCGTCCCCGGGCTGGGCGAACACCGTCGTAAGGCACTGTTAAAGCAATTCGGGTCACTCAAGCGGCTCAAGGCTGCCAGCATCGACGAGATCGCCACCGTGCCGGGGATCGGGCGGCGTACCGCGGCGGCGGTAGCGGCGGCACTGGCCGGCGAGCCCGTACCAGGGGCCGGCGAGCCCGTACCACGGGCCGGCGGGCCCGTACCAGGGAAGGGCGCCGGCACCACCGACAGTGAGGGGGAAGCGTGATCGACCAGCCGGAGGCGGCACCGGCCGTACCGATCGGGGCCGACATGGTGGACCGGGCGGCGCCGGTCAGCCCGGCCGAGGCCGCGGCCCCGGACCGCTCGGCGATGGAGCTGGTGCTCGTCACCGGGATGTCCGGCGGCGGCCGGTCCACGGTGGCCAGGGCGCTGGAGAACGTCGGCTACTACGTGGTCGACAACCTGCCACAGGCGCTGCTGGTGACGATGGCGGAGCTGGCGTACCGGTCCGGGGGGACGGCGCGGCGGACCGCGATGGTGCTCGACGTACGCAGCCGGGCATTCTCCACCGACCTGCCGCGCGCGGTACGCGACCTGACCGAACGCGGCTTCCAACCCCGGGTGGTGTTCGTCGACGCCGACACCGACGCGCTGATCCGGCGCTTCGAGTCGGTACGCCGACCCCACCCGCTGCAGGCCGGAGGGCGCCTGGTGGACGGCATCACCGCCGAGCGGGAGCTGCTGCGGGAAGCCCGCGAGCAGGCCGACGTGGTGATCGACACCAGCCAGATGAACGTCAACCAGCTCCGGGCCCGGGTGGAGGAGCTGTTCGCCCACCCGGAGACCAAGGGGTTGCGGCTCACGGTGGTCTCCTTCGGCTTCAAGTACGGCCTGCCGCCCGACGCGGATTTCGTGTTCGACGCGCGGTTCCTGCCCAACCCGTACTGGGTCGCCGAGCTGCGCCCGCACACCGGCAAGAACCCCGACGTCAGCGGGTACGTGCTGAGCCAGCCGGGCGCCGACGAGTTCCTCACCGCGTACGCCCAGCTGTTGGCCAGTGCCGCGCCGGGCTTCGAACGGGAAGGCAAGCGCTACCTCACCGTGGCGGTAGGGTGCACCGGAGGCAAGCACCGCAGCGTGGCGATCGCGGAGGAACTCTCGCGTCGGCTCCGGGAGGCCGATCTCGCCGCGCACGCGGAGCACCGGGACCTCGGCCGGGAGTGATCCGGCGGTCTTGCGCAGCAGCCGTTGCCGAGCAGTGAGCGAGCGATATGAGAGTGGTGGCCTTCGGTGGTGGGCACGGGTTGTCCGCCACCCTGCGGGCGCTCCGCACCATGGAAGGCGCCGAGATCACCGCGGTGGTGACCGTCGCCGACAACGGCGGCTCCTCGGGGCGGCTGCGGACTGATCGCGGCATCCTGCCGCCCGGCGATCTCAGGCAGGCGCTGGCGGCGCTGGCCGGTGACGACGACGGCAGCTCGCTCTCCGGCAGGCTCTTCCAGCACCGGTTCGGCGGCAGCGACCCGCTCGCGGGCCATCCGGTGGGCAATCTGGTGCTGCTGGGGTTGCTGGAGCTGATGGACGATCCGGTCACCGCGCTCGACCATGCCGCCGGGATGTTGCGCGCCCGGGGGCGGGTGCTCCCGATGGCGTGTACCGCACTGAGCATCGAAGCGGACGTGATCGGCGCCGATCCCGACCATCCGGAGACCGCGGCGGTGGTACGCGGCCAGCACGAGGTGGCGGTGACCCCCGGGCTGGTACGCCAGGTCCGGCTGGTCCCGGCGCGGCCGCCGGCGTGCGCCGAGGTGCTGGAGGCGGTCGCCGGCGCGGACTGGCTGCTGTTCGGCCCGGGGTCCTGGTACACCAGCGTGATTCCGCACCTGCTGGTCCCCGAGCTGGTCACCGCGATCGACGAGAGCCGGGCCCGCCGGCTGGTGCTGATGAACCTCGCGGAGGAGCCGGAAACCGCCGGCCTGTCGCTCGCCGACCACCTACGGGCACTCTCCGATCACGTGCGGAAACTGCATGTCGACGTGGTACTTGCGGATGGATTGGCTGTAGCCGATCCCGAGCCGGTGCGACTTGCGGCAGAATCGCTGGGTGCGCGGCTGACGCTGGCTCCCGTCGCGGAGTCGGGTGGCAGCCCGCGTCACGACCCCGCGGCACTCGCGGTGGCACTGCGACAGATCTTCGGGTTCGACCCGGACCGGCACAGCGCGAGGTGAGCAACGCAATGGCGATGACCGCGTCCGTCAAGGACGAACTGAGCCGCGTCGAGGTGGGCAAACCCTGTTGCCGCAGAGCGGAGATGTCCGCGCTGCTGCGGTTCGCCGGGGGGCTGCACATCGTCGGCGGCCGGGTGGTGGTCGCCGCCGAGCTGGACACCGGCGCGGTGGCGCGCCGGCTGCGCAGGGACATCGCCGAGGTGTACGGCTACCCCAGCGAGGTGCACATCCTGGCCCCGGGCGGGATGCGCAAGGCCAGCCAGTACACCGTACGGGTGGTCAAGGACGGCGAGCTGCTGGCGCGGCAGACCGGCCTGCTCGACGTACGGGGCCGGCCGGTGCGGGGGCTGCCCCCGCACGTGGTCTCCGCCGGGATGTGCTGCGCGGTCTCGGCCTGGCGCGGTGCGTTCCTGGCCCACGGCTCACTCACCGAACCCGGCCGTTCCAGCTCGCTGGAGATCACCTGCCCCGGCCCCGAGGCGGCGCTCGCCCTGGTCGGCGCCGCCCGCCGGCTCGGGATCTCCGCCAAGGCCCGCGAGGTACGCGGCGCCGAGCGCGTGGTGATCAAGGACGGCGACGCGATCGCCGCGCTGCTGACCCGGCTCGGCGCGCACGCCTCCGTACTGACCTGGGAGGAGCGGCGGGTACGCCGTGAGGTGCGCGCCACCGCCAACCGGCTGGCCAACTTCGACGACGCCAACCTGCGCCGCTCCGCGCGGGCCGCGGTGGCAGCCGCCGCGCGGGTCAACCGGGCGCTGGAGATCCTCACCGACGCGCCCGAGCACCTGGCCGCCGCCGGCAGGCTCCGGGTCGAGCACAAGCAGGCGTCGCTGGAGGAGCTGGGTTCGCTCGCCAGCCCGCCGCTGACCAAGGACGCGATCGCCGGCCGGATCCGGCGGCTGCTGGCGCTGGCCGACAAGCGCGCCCAGGAGCTCGGCCTCCCCGGCACCGAGTCCGCGGTCACCGCCGAGATGCTCACGCAGTAGTGTCCTGCGCCGGAAGTTGGCGGATGGAGCCACCGAACTTCTGGCGCAGGACACTAGCTACCCGTCAGTTCCGTGGGACGCCCGGCGCCCTCACCGAGCCGGTCGCGGGGAGCTTCGGTAGGGTCGCGGGTGATCGGCGACGGAGCCGAAACGGCAGTCTTCCGCAGCACAGCGGACCGTCCATGAAAGAGGGCTCGACGTGACCATCCGGGTAGGGATCAACGGCTTCGGTCGGATCGGCCGTAACTTCTTCCGCGCCGCGCTGGCGCGCGAGGCCGACATCGAGCTGGTGGCGTTCAACGACCTGGGCGACACCGCGACGATCGCGCACCTGCTGAAGTACGACTCGATTCTGGGCCGCCTGCCGTACGAGGTGAAGGCGACCCCCGACGAGATCACCGTCAACGGCAAGGCGATCAAGGGCTTCGCCGAGAAGGACCCCGCGAAGCTGCCCTGGGGTGACGTCGGCGCCGACGTGGTGATCGAGTCGACCGGCTTCTTCACCGACGCCACCAAGGCGAAGGCCCACGTCGACGGCGGCGCCAAGAAGGTGATCATCTCGGCGCCGGCGAAGAACGAGGACCTGACCGTGGTGCTCGGCGTCAACGACGACAAGTACGACGCGGCGAAGCACACCATCGTCTCCAACGCGTCCTGCACCACCAACTGCCTGGCCCCGATGGCGAAGGTGCTGCACGACACGTTCACCATCGAGCGTGGCCTGATGACCACGATCCACGCGTACACCCAGGACCAGAACCTGCAGGACGGGCCGCACTCCGACCTGCGCCGGGCGCGCGCCGCCGGAATCAACATCGTGCCCACCTCCACCGGTGCGGCGAAGGCGATCGGCCTGGTGCTGCCGGACCTGAAGGGCAAGCTCGACGGGTACGCGCTGCGGGTGCCGATCCCCACCGGCTCGGCCACCGACCTGACCGTCACGGTTTCCCGCGACACCACCGTGGAGGAGGTCAACGCCGCGATGAAGGCGGCCGCGGACGGCCCGCTGAAGGGGATCCTGACCTACACCGAGGACCCGATCGTCTCCTCCGACATCGTCACCGACCCCGCCTCGTGCATCTTCGACTCCGGGCTCACGAAGGTGATCGGCGACCAGGTCAAGATCGTCGGTTGGTACGACAACGAGTGGGGCTACTCCAACCGGCTGGTCGACCTGGTCGCGCTCGTCGGGGCATAAGCGTGCGTACCCTCGACGACCTGCTCGGCGAGGGCGTACAGGGTCGGCG
>JBOGDE010000228.1:0-9358 GCA_050701695.1 Micromonosporaceae bacterium | reverse complement strand
CGCCCTGCCTGGGCGCAACCGCACGCGCCGGCCCGAGCCCGGGAGCGAAGGGTGGAAGGGTTGCCGGGTCGTTGTCGGGTGCTGCCGGTGGCGCACGCCGTCGCCGCGGGGCCCGGCGGTGCGGTATTGCGGCGGTCAGCGGTTGCCGCCCCAGGGCCTAAGCGGCGGGGGCGGTGCGGTCAACTCGCCGGGCGCGCGTCGACGCGTAGCCGGGTCGGCGTGTAGCACAGGCACAGACCGGGCGGCTCCCCGCAGTCGCTGCAGCAGCCGCAGTAGCGGCATGTGTCGTCGAACCGGTCGGTAAGAGCCCCGCAGATCCAGCACCGCATCAGGTACGGCTCGTCTGGCTGTGGGAGTGAGTTCTGGTCCCAGCTCTGTTGGTCTAGAGCTGCCCAGTCCGATGCGGTGTAGCGGTGTGTGCCGGCGGCGGCGATGGTGTATGGCAGGTAGCCGTGGTTGGAGTACCAGATTCCGCCGTCCCAGACACCGGCGTCCTCGTGGAGGATGTAGGACCGCGCCTTGAACCGCGGGTCGACGGTGAGGACGACCATCTTGTTCTGCGGGGTCATCCACCGCTTGAGCTTCTGCCGGGTGCGGCGGTGCCGCAGCGACCCGAGCGCGGGCAGGAACTCTTCGGCGGCGATGCGGGTGTCCGAGCGGCAGTCTTTCCTGCGGGGTTGCACCGCGGCGGGGAGGATCCCGTTGTGCGCGATCACCGTGCGCGGGTCACCGGCGACGGGGAACGGGTGGCAGTTGGCCACGCCGCGAGTTCCGTGGGTGCCCAGCCGGGAGTGGAACAAGGCGGGCCCGTCGGGCTGTTCGCGGCGGGCGGTGCCGAACTTTTCGATCATGGTTTCGGCGTGCATGCCGCGGTCGACGATCAGGTCGCGGCCGGCGACGATGGCGTAGCCGTGCCCGTCGTCGTTGACCACGGTGCCGTGCAGCAGCGCGTCGAGGTCGGGCGCGACGCCGGGCGGGAGAAAGGTCAGCAGGCACATGCCAGGGCCTCCAGCTGGTCGGTGAGCGGCTGGTAGTCGGGCTGTTCGGCCAACCACGCGGTGAACGCCGGCCACTCCCAGGCACCTGCGGCGAGGCGGGCGATGCTCAAGCGGCGGGTGTATTCCACGGAGCCGGCGGTGAAGGCGAGCGCGGCCTTCACCTCGCCGGGGTCGAGGGAGGAGGCGAAGACCCTCACCTCGAAGGTGTCGCGGTTGTTGGTGTTGATCGCCCGGTACCGGTCGTGTCCGCGGATGCCTTTGGCGTAGTGCTTGACCGCTTGCCGGTCATCAGCGGTGAACGCGGCCCAATCCGGCGCTGATCGCCGCGCCACCATTTCGACCTCGGGTTGGTTGCGGTAGATCAACTTCATCCATCGGTATATGTGGCACGGCGAGTCCAGCGCGGCACGCGCCACGTGCACGTGGATTCCGGTGTTGGACGTCGCTTCGCAGCCTGCTTGGCCGAGCTCGGTGAGCATGTGCCACGGGAAATTCGCCAACGCCCACTCATATGACATGGGGTGGGTGACGATTTCGAAGCCGTTGATGATTGTTCCGTCTTGCTTGAGATACCCGAGGTCACCCAGGTACTCATTTGCGATTTCGGCGCATTCCTGTTCGTAGGAGTCGGGTGTTTCGACCTCGATTTCGACGCCGAGGAACAGCGGCCCGACGCCGTGGAAGACTGGCGGCGGCTTGTAGGAGTAGTCGTGCACCAGGACGGCGACACGGCCACTGCGGCAGTCCAGACAGCGACAGTCGTACGGCTCGCAGCACTCGTTGCCGCAGGTCTCGCCGTCACGGTTCCACCCGGAACAGGACCCGCATTGCCAGTACGAGCTGATCCGGCAGGACACGCAGATCATCGCCCCATGGACCGTTTCGACGGTCTCCGACTCCGCAACGGTGAAATCGCATCGGTTACAGGTGATGCAGGTCTGGCAGCAGGTTCCTTGCCGGTACCACTGGCTACAGCCAAGGCAGCGCCAGTGGTTTAGTGGCGCGCAGTATTCGCAGCGGAGTTCTCCGTCGCTGGTTTCGATGTTTGCTGGGCAGTCCAGGCATGGCATGGCCGCACCTCCAAACTGGTGGGGATCTTTCGCAGACGCTGGCGCGCAGCTTTGTCGCGGGCCTCACGTCCGGACTGGATGAGAAACAGTGGGCAAGGCGAAGGGCTCCGGTAGCCAATTCAGTCGGCGTACCCCAACCCTTCTCATTTGTGGGTTTCCTGACGTGCCGCACCTGCGGTCGAGGAAACGTGAAATGGTGATTCGCGGGCGCCCGGCGTGGCCCGGGCATCGCAGAACGACAGGCGCGGTCGCGTACCGAGCCGTGGACAGCGGGCGGCGCAGGCGGGACCCACGGCCCGGTGTGGCGGTGGCAGGATCGGCGCCGTGACGAACGATGAGACACCCGAGTTGGCCGAGACCTACGCCGGTGAGGTCCACCAGTTCGCGAGCCTGGTGCGCGCCCGTATCGACGGCGCTCGCACCGGCGGCGAAGCCGACAGCGACAGCGAGCAGCTGTGGCATCAGACCTACGGCCGGATGCAGTTGCAAGCCGGTTCCGTCGATGAGGTGCTGCGGCAGGTCGAGGTGCTGCTGCGCCACAAGTTGGAGTCCGCGGCAGTCCTGGTGATCCATTTGGCGGACCGGCTGGCAGAGCTGCAGCAGCGCGACCAGATCGAAGTCATCGACGACGCGGAGCGGGAGGTCACCACCCAGCTACGCCGAATGTGATCGCCAGGGCCTGAGGCTGAGCAGGTCGCCGTCGCCGCGCAGCTGCGGCGGCGGGCGGTGCGCGGTTCAGCGCGACGGTGCGGCGCACGCGCTCAGGGCGCATGGCGCGGGCGTGCGCTGAGTTGGTGGTGGTTGGGCAGGCGAAGGGGCCGGCTCCGCGTCGAGCGGAGCCGGCTGGTCGCGGGGCTGGTCGCTGGGGTGGGGCCGGGATTCCTACAGGCCGTTTTCGGTCATTTCCTGTTTGGCGAGTGCCTCGGCGTGGTCGATGTCGTCGGCGTCGACGGTGGTGGCCCACAGGCCTTCGTCGAATCGCTGCTCGTCGCCGCCGTAGACCTCGTGGGCTCCGACGACGACGCCGACGACAACGGGTCGGGCGTTGTCCCAGCAGCCGATGACGGTGTGATCGGGCATGGCTTGCTCCGTCCTGGTCGCAGCCCCCGGTCGCCACCGGACGGGGCCGGGGGCCTTGATGGGGTTTTGATGCTTTGGTCGTGCCGCCGAAGATCGTGGTGGTCAGCGGTAGGTGTGGGCACCGGTGTTGTTGACTTCGACGGCGATCTCGTGGTGCTCGCCGGTGTCGTTTTCGATGTGCACGTACAGCTGCGGTACCTGCTCGGGGTCGGTGCGGCAGAACCAGCCGGGTGAGCAGGGTGATGCCGAACACGTCGAGGACGTACATGTCGCTGGCGTCGTCGCTGTGGTCGGTTCGGTCGAACACACGAACAGACGCGTCGCGGACCCGGTGGGACTCATCGAGGCGAGGCAGCGGCTGCTCTGCCGCGCGGCCTCAACATCACCGGTGAGGTGGGCGGCGCGGTCGATGGCGCGGCGGATGCGGGGCCGCTTGTCGCGGATGCCGGTGTCGCCGAGTTCACCGCGGGCGCGGACCAGGGTGGCGGCCAGGTCGAGGAGTGAGGCGACGGCGCCGAACGAGACGGCGCTGCTCGGTTGGGCGGGCGGTGTAGCGGGTCTGAGGATCATGACGGTTGCTCTCCGGTGTTGGTGGCCGGCGGGGGCTGGTCGGGTTGATGTGCGCCGCAGGCGACGCGCACCGCGTTGACAGCGGCGGCGATCGCGTCGGGCAGCTCGGGGTAGGACGCGGCGCGCACGCCGGCGGTGTAGAGCGGGTAGCCGACACGGTCGACGCGGTCGCTGACCTGCACGTACCAGCCGTCCCCGGTGATGGGCGGGTGCAGGCTGGCGGTCACGTCGGGGGAGCCGGGTGGTGGGGTCAGGCGCAGGTAGAACGGCCACGCGCCGGCCGCGGCCTGGGTCGCGTCGACCCGCCACCCCGCCGGGGCCAGCTCTCGTGCCTGCTGCAGGCAGGCGTGCACGGCGGTTTCGCTGGCGTGGACGAGCCGCCACAGGTCGGCCCGCCGTTGGCGTTGCTCGCGTTCGCCGTAGCCGACCCACTCACCGGTTGGCTCGTGGAGCACCAGCCATATGCCGCAGTGCTCACACCAAGGCCGTACCCATCGAGGACTGGGCCGCGCGCCGCATGCCGCGCATGCGATCTCGCTCATCGCGAAGCCTCCCCGGTTGGCGCGGGTGGGGCAGGCCGGCGGCCGAACACGTCGACGCCGGCGAGGGTGCTGATGCCCGGCAGATGGGTGGGCCGGGCGATGTCGAAGACCTCGCGGGCGAACAGGTGGTAGGTGTAGCGGTCTTCGTCGAAGAACTCGGCCATCCCGGTGTCGCGGAGCACGGTGTCCCAGCCCTGTTCAGTCATACGCTGACTCGTGTAGCAGGACCGGTGGTCGAACCGCCCGGCGTACGCGACGCGGAACAGCCCCGGCAGGGTGTCCGGTTCGGGTTGGCCGGCCAGGCCGGCGGCGGCCTCGACCCAGTCACCGACCACCGATAGCGGGACCTGGTGCTCGTCGGCGACCCGGTTCATCGCGCACAACACGGCCAGGTCCAGGCGGTGGGCGTACTGGCCGTGACGGCCGTAGCCGACCCCGGCCACGATCAACACCTCGCCGGCGTGGCAGCCGACCGCCTCACCGATCGCGTCGCGGGCGGCGTCGAGGTCGCCGCCGATGCGCACCCACCGGGTGTTCGTGGCGTCGGCGCCGGGCGCGACCCGCACCGCCCCGATCATGCGCTGCTGCTGGTCATAGGACGGCTGCACGCGGCGTTCATGGTCATCGCGGCCGTCGGCGAGCTCCTCTATCGAAAACCGGGCCAGGTCACCGAGCACCTCGGCGGCCAGGCGCTGGTGCTTGGCCTGATTGCGGGACATCGGCGCGTCCGGGGCGATGACCGCGGCGTGCACCGTCAGCCACGCGACCGGCAGCCCGTCAGATGTGACGACGTAGTGCGGCGTCTCGCCGCAGCCCCGGCCGCTGGCGCATGCGGCGATCCCCGCGGCGAACCGCTCGCCCCACTGGCCGGGCAGGTCGGCGAACCGGTGCCCTGTGGCCGGGCCGTATCTGAGGCTGTGGCCTTTGAGGCGGCCGGCGTCGGTGTCGTGAGGCAGCCGCATCTCTCGCAGCGCCTCACCGATGGTCACTCTCATCTCTGTCTCCCCTTCTCGTTTCCAGCGGCCCCCGAAGCGCGGGCGTCGACGGCGGGCGGGGCTGGGCGTGTTTGCCCTGCCGCGGACGCTGGTCGGCGTCCGCGGCAGGACCTGTCGTCTGGTGGCGGTGGTTCAGCGGGTGAGGGTGAGCAGCCGCCGGTGGGCGGTGGTCTTCACCTCGTCTGCGGCTACTGGCCGTAGGTGGGGTTGACGCGTTGGTAGCCTTCGACGAGGCGGGATGCCTGCTCGGCGATGTGTGCCAGGGCCGACAGGGCCGCGGGCACACCGCAGGCCTCGCGGTCGGCGAAGTCCTTGATGTCCTGGTGGGTACTGGCCAGGCGTGTCCCGTCTGCGAGATCGACGGTGATCAGCGCGCCCTGGCCGAGGGCGTCCCCGTCGGGGATCAGCCACAGCAGTACCGCGCGGACATCGCCTCGCACCCGAAATCCGGGCGGCCACCCGGCGAGCAGGTCCTCCACCCCCCGCAGGAACTCATGATCGGGGCCGAAGTAATCTGGCTCGACGCCCAGGTTCTCGGCGTTGGACACACCAAGGCTGCCCGCGCTGGGCGAGCGCAGCCACCGCTCTGCGACGACGGGATCGAAGGTGACCGCACGCTCGGCGCGGGGCTCGAGGCGGGTGTCGGTGAAGACATCGGCGCCGTTGACCGACACCCGCAACGGCAGCGCGCCGTCGTCTCGGATCAGCCAGTCCGCGGTCGCGTCCAGGTCAACGCTTACCTGGACGAACCCATCGGCCGGGTGGAGGTATAGGAACACCCGAACACCAGCCACTTCCAGGCTCGGGTACCCGGATTCGGGTCCTCCGGGGTCGAACGTCGCGGCGTTGTTGACCTCGGTGAAGTTCACCGCCGGGCGCCGCGGCCGCGCCAGCAAGGCAGCGGTGTGGTCTTCGTGGAACGGTTCGCCGTCCCAGGTGTGCTCTGGCGGCGAGTTGGCCGCGATCAGGGCGAGCGCGCGGGCGTTGCTGATCGCCAAATACTCTCGCTTGTGAGGGCCGCTGACCGTCTCGTACGTCGCCTGCGACCAGCCGCCGCCGGCCGGGCCGCTGCGCAGGTGATAGTCGGTGCGGCGGGTCACTGTGTAGGAGTGCCCGGCGTCGTCTTCTTCGGCGTACCAGTGTTCGGTGATCGACGCGTCGGGCAGGTCGGGGTGGCCCCACCTCAGCGACCACGCCTGTCCGACGTGCCGGTCGCCGCCGACCTGTCCAACATCCTCGCTGCTTGGCCGGGGCTCGGTGTCCACGCGCGCCCAGCGAAACGGGTCTGCCCGTCCGGCCCCGGTGGGGCTGGTCTCGGCGCGGCCGGTCTCGGCGGGGTGGGTCTTGGCGCGGTTGTCGGCGGTGGTGAGCAGCAGGTGTTCCACGGCTCGGCATTGCCGCGCGGCGTCGGGGTCGATCATGTCGTATTCGGCGTAGCTGAGGCCGTCGAGGACGTGCGTGTCTGGTTGGCCGGTGCGTTCGTCGACGGGGTGGAAGACGACCTCGCCGTCATCGAGCCACCACAGGTAACCGGCGGCCCAGCACACGTCCTGCCCGAAGGTGGGCAGTCGGCTTGAGTCGATCCCGCGCGGTGCCGGCCCGGCGAAGGGCTCCAGGCGCCCGTCGGGGGTGTCGCTGAGGGCCACCCACCGCAACCGTGGGCCCATCACATGCCAGCGCTGGTCGGGGTCGTCGACGACGCGCACCCGGGTCCGTGCGGCGGGCGGCGGGGCGGGCAGCGCGGCGAGGGCGGCGGCGACGCGTTCGGCCACGGGCTGGGTGAACCGTGGCAGGACCCATCCGTCGCAGGTGTGGTCGTCGAGGTACTGGCCCGGGTAGACGCCGGGCAGCCCCCGGGCCGCCAGCCGCGTGTCTCGCCACCGCCCGGGCACCGGCGGCGGGTGGACCAGGATCTCCCACTGCGCTTGGCCGGTCGGGTCGACGGTGATGTTCAGCCAGGCCTGGCCGATGTGCCGCGCGTCGCGCAGCTCGGCGTCGAGATCGGGGTAGCCGGGCTCGGTCTCGTGCAGGGGCAGCGCTGCCAGCAACCTCGGCTCGCCGTGCACGGCGGCGTGGACAGCCGCGTCGCCCGCCGGGCCCGGCGACGGGTTGGGCACGGAGTGCAACCGCGGGACGCCGGCGGTCTTCGGCGGGTCGACCGGCGCCGGCAGGTCGGCGTCGGTGACCAAGTACCGGGCGTGGCCGTGCGCGATCACCAGCAGTCGCTGTGGCCGGTGCGGCCGGTCCACGGTAGACGGGCAGGTCAGCAGCGAGAGCAGCTCGGCGACCGGGAACCACAGTCGCTCGTATTCAGACATGTCCTCCTTACCTTTCTGCCCAGGTGTTTCGGGCCGGTCGTATGGTTCGCGGCACCCAGGGGTGCCGGGTATGGCTTTCATGTCTCTGCCGTTGATGGCCCAGGAGGATTGGCCGCCCGGTGCCCCGCGACGACTCGACCGCTGATTGGGATGTGCGAGCTGATCGCTGTGTAAGGACACGACGGCGAGGTCGTCTGCTGGGACCATGACCCAACCGACTACGGAGGTGACCGTGCCCGACCTGTGGGCAGGAGTGGACGCGGGCAAGACCGAGCATCACTGCGTGGTGATCGACGGCGAGGGCAGACGGCTGCTGTCTCGGCGGGTCGCCAACGACGAAACGGTCCTGCTGGAGCTCATCGGCGAGGTGGCCGCACTCGCTGAGGACGGGCCGGTGACCTGGGCGATCGACCTCAACGCCGGCGGGGCGGCGCTGTTGATCGCGCTGCTGGTCAACCACGACCAGCGGCTGCTCTACATCCCGGGCCGCACCGTGCACCACGCCTCCGGCGGTTACCGGGGCGATGGCAAGACCGACGCCAAAGACGCCGCGGTCATCGCCGATCAGGCTCGGATGCGCCACGACCTGCAGCCCTTGCGGCACGGCGACGAGATCAGCGTGGACCTGCGGATCCTCACCGCTCGCCGGACCGATCTGACCTGCGACCGCACCCGCACCATCAACCGGTTGCGCGCCCAGCTGCTGGAATACTTCCCAGCCCTGGAACGCGCCTTCGACTACAGCACCAGCAAGGCCGCACTGATGCTGCTGACCGGCTACCAGACACCCGACGGACTGCGCCGACTTGGCCCGGCCCGGCTCGAGACCTGGCTGCGCAACCGCAAGGTCCGCAACGCCACCGCCGTCGCCACTACCGCCATCACAGCCGCCAACGCCCAGCACACCACCCTGCCCGGCCAGCAGCTCGCCGCGGCCATGGTCACCCGGCTGGCGAAGGGGGTGATCGCCCTCAACCGAGGAACTCGCCGAGATCGACGCCCTCATCGAGGGCCGGTTTCGCCAACACAAACACGCCGAGATCATCCTGAGCCTGCCCGGCTTCGGGCCCCTGCTCGGCGCCGAGTTCCTCGCCGCCACCGGCGGTGACATGACCCAGTTCGGCAGCGCCGACCGCCTCGCCGGCGTCGCCGGCCTCGCCCCGGTACCCCGCGACTCCGGACGCATACACGGCAACCTGCACCGACCCCGCCGCTACGACCGCCGACTGCTGCGTGCCTGCTACCTCTCCGCCATGATCAGCGTCCGCAGCTGCCCCGCATCCCAGACCTACTACGCCCGCAAGAGAACCGAGGGCAAACGACATACCCAAGCCGTCCTCGCCCTCGCCCGCCGACGCCTCAACGTCCTGTGGGCCATGCTCCGCGACGGCACCAGCTACCAAGCTCCACCCACTAGCGCGGCAGCTTGACAACCTCATTGGGAATCCTCCTTCACAGGGGATGTGAGGATGCGAAAACGCCGCCCGGGACTGGGCGGCGCAGGTGGGTCGGGGCCCGGCTGGGTGGCTACGGGCCGAAGTGTTCGAAGACCTCCCACGTGCTCGCCCAGCCGCGGCCGTCGCCGGTACGGGGCGGCCGCGGGTCGTCTTCGGCCGGGAGGGTGTGCCGGCACCCCGACGCGGTGGCCACCGCGTCGGCGTCGAGCAGCCGCAGCGCCGCCAACGCCCCGGTGCCACGCGGCGTCGGCTTTCGCGGGAGTAGTGCACGCCCGGCAGCGGCGCGACTCGCACGTCGCGGGTCCATAAGCCTTCGTGTTCGCCGAAC
>JBOGDE010000227.1:0-9436 GCA_050701695.1 Micromonosporaceae bacterium | reverse complement strand
GTTCCGCACCGACCGCGCTGGGCCGGTCCGACGGGTCGGGCGGGAAGGGCGGGTCGGGCGGGAAGGGCGGGTCGGGCGGGCGGGCTCGGAGGTCACGGGAACCACCGGGCGAGCGCGGTCGCGGCGCCGTCGGCGGCCACGTCGCCGGTGACGTACGTGGCGGCCTGACGTACCTCCGGCGGGGCGTCGCCCATCGCCACCGAGCGACCGGCCCAGGTGAACAGCGGTACGTCGTTGGCGCCGTCGCCGATCGCCAGGGCGTCGGCGGCCGCGACACCGAGCCGCTCGGCGACCTTCGCCACCGCCACCGCCTTCGACAGTCCCGCCGGCCCGATGTCCAGCCAGCCGGGGATCTCCGAAGACCAGGTCACCGGCTGGCCGGCGGCGGCCGTACCGGCGGCGGAGGTGACCGCCTCCGGCGGGTGTCGCTGCGCGCGGCAGGCCATCCGGGTGACCGGGGCGGCCACCAGCTCGGCGAGCGGCTGGGTGGCGAGCGGGGTGAACGGGAGGCCGGCGCAGAACCCGGCGGTGGCGCGGAAGCCGTGGGCTCCCTCCTCGACGGCGAACTCCGCACCGGGCAGTGCCGTAGCCAGGGCGTGCGCCACCGGGTCGGCGTCGAAGGTGATCCGGTGCTCGAAGCTGCGGCTCCCCAGGTGGTACGTGATGCCACCGTTGCCGCACACCAGCCAGCCGTCGGCGATCCCGAGCTGACCGAGGGTGTCGAAGCACAGCATGATGGTGCGCGCCGTGGCCACCAACACCGGCACCCCCGCCGCCCGTACCCGCGCCACCGCGTCCCGTACCGCCGGGGTGGGTGGCTCGCCGGTGAAGCCCGGCCCCGGCACCAGGGTGCCGTCCAGGTCGAGCACCACCAGCCGCGGGCACCAGCCCCGATCCTCACTCACGGGGCCACCCTAGCCGCGCCGGTTACCATAGGCGCTGGTAGATGTAGGAAGTTGCCGGGATATGGCCCGTAGTCCGGTTTATTTCGCCTCAAAGGCGACTACGCGGGGGGACCGTGGACAGTGGGCGCTGGGCCATCGGGTCCACATCGGACGCCGTCACCGCTCCGGAGCAGACCTCCGGGGCTGGGCCGCTGCTGTCGCATGTCCGGTCGCTCGCGGCGGTGGACCTGGCCCGGATGCGGTCGCTGGCGGCGCCGCCCGCACGCCGCGTGGAGCTGGACCGGGAGGCGACCAACCGGCTGCTCTCGGCGCTGGTGGCCCACTCCTGGCGGGCGGTGGACCAGCTGGTCGCCGAGGGCCGGCGCCGGGCCGCGGAGCGTACCCCGCTCGGGTTCCTGCACCACGTGCTGACCCACAGCCGGTTCCGCCGCGGGCCGCGCCGTCACTTCCCGCTCGCGGCGCTGCGCGACCGGGTCGGCCGGTTCGTCACGGCGGGCGAGCCGGTGCCGGTGGCGCTGCAGGGCTTCCCGTTCAAGCACTGCGACAACGGGTTGAAGGCCGCCGGGCCGCTGCCCGACCTCGGCGACCTCGGCGCGGTGCTGCGGCTGGTCGAGCTGCAGCGGGCGTGTACGGCGTACTACCCGCCGGGGTTGGACGTCATGGTGATGGCGGACGGGGGCTACTTCCGCCCCCGGGCGCCGGCCGACCTGCACCGCTACCGGACGGCGCTGTGGCGGCTGGAGGAGCTGGCCGGGCTCGGCGGCGCCCTGCGCTGGCGGATCAAGCGCGACGTGATCGCCGAGAGCCTGGGTACGGCGGCGGCACGGCGCGAGGAGTACGTCCGCGACTACCAGGAGCTGATCGACGAGCGGGTGCGGCCGTACGCCGCGCGGCACGACGCGGCCGCCGCCGACGAGCCGCTGGCCTCGGTGCTGCCGGAGCGGACACCGCGGTTCAGCGGGCTCTACCGTTCGCTGCTGTACTCGGTGCCGGTGCCCTCGCCCAACGGAGAGGTGGGCCCGGAGTGGTCGCGGCGGGTGCTCGCCGACCTGCCCGGTGACGGCCGGCACGTGCCCGCGGCGGTACGGCTGGCGCGGCGGGCGGTGCTGCGCCGGGCCTGGGATGCCACCGTCGAGTACCTCGCGGTGCTCGCCGCGGACCTGCGGTGCCGGGTGGACCAGGCGCTGCCCCCGCACCTGCGGCTGCGTTCCGGGCTGACCGGCCCCGGGGAGCTCGGGCTGACCTACCTCGGCGGCTCGACGCTGCTGCCGTGGCACGGCACCGGCTGTGTGGACGAGCGGGGTCAGGTGGCGGTGGACTTCCGGGTGGTGCTGCACGACCGCGGGATGGTGCCGGTGCACACGCCGTCGACCGGCCCGCGGCAGCCCTTCGCCATGGTGCCCTCGGCGTACGTGACGCCCGACGACGACCTCGCCCCCGAACTGCTGCGGCGGATCCGCCTGCGCCGCCGCTGACCGTCCACCGTGGGCCGCGGGCCCGCCAGAACTCATGAGGAGAGCCGTGACCGAGCAGACCGAGCTGACCGAGACCAGGCTGCCGCTGACGTACGCGCTGCAACTGCTGTCGGTGATGGATCTGGTGCATACCGGCGGTGCGCGGGGTCCGCGGTTCGTCATCGCGCTGGGCTGCCGGCTGCGGGGCGCGGTGGACGAGGCGGCGCTGGCCGCGGCGATCGACGACCTGGTGGCGCGGCACGACGGGCTGCGCACCGTACTCGACGGGCAGGAGCAGGTGATCTCACCGCCGACGCCCGGGCGGTTCACCGTGGTCGACCTGGCCACGCCGGACCCGGCGGCGCGGGCCGCCCGCGCCGAGGCGTTCCTGGACGAGTTGGACGCCGCGGAGTATCCGGCCGACACCCCGCCACTGCTGTGGGTGTACCTGGGGCGGCTGGCCTCCGACGACGCGGTGCTGGGCGTCGTCGCCCACCACAGCGTCACCGACGCCTGGTCGGTAGACCTGCTGGTACGTGAGCTCGCCGACTGCTACGCCGCGAGGTCCGCCGGTGAGGAGCCGCGGCTCCCCCCGGCCGGCCGGTACGCCGACCACGTCGCCGCCGACCTGGCCGCGGCCGACAATCCCAGGTCGCTGGCGTACTGGGAACGCCAGCTCGACGGGATGCCGGTGCTGAGCGTCCCGGCCGACGCGCCCCGGCCGAAGGGCGGGCGGGCGGTGAAGGCGAAGCGCCGGTTCGCGGTACCGGCGGAGCTGGCGGACCGCCTCGCGGCCGTCGGCCGGCAGGCGCGCTGCACCCCGTTCATCACCCTGCTCACCGGGTACGCGGTGCTGCTGCACCGGCTCACCGGCGAAACCGACATCGGGGTGCTGACGCTGAACTCGGGGCGCGGGCGGCCCGAGGTGGAGCGGCTGGTGGGGTACCTGCTGAATCCCGTACCGCTGCGGTTCGACCTGGCCGGCGACCCCGCGCTGACCGAGTGCCTGGCCCGGGTGCGGCGCACCTGCCTGGACGCGTACCGGTACGAGATCCCGGTGTTGAAGCTGACGCTGACCGTGCCAGCCGCGGCCGCCGCGATCGCTGGCCAGGGGGCGCTGGTGGTGCCGTTCCAGCACCTGCCGTCGCGGGAACGTACCGAGGAGCTGCCGTTCGGGCCGGGCTGCACCCGGCAGGGCATCCAGCGCCGCGCCAACCGGCAGCAGGAAGGGGCGGCGCTGCCGCTGGACGGCCTGTGGACCACCCAGCCCGAGGCGTCCGGGGGGCTGACCGGCACTGTCCACTACACGCCGGACGTGGTCGCCGAGGCCACCGCGCGGGCACAGGTGGACGGCTACCTGGCGGTGCTGCACCAGCTCGCCGCCGACCCCGGGCGTGCGATCAGCCAGATCACGCTGCCGGGCGCTTACCGATAAGCACCTCGGTACGGATCGGCTCGGTGAATCCGCCGGCAGGCGCGATCGCGGCGAGCGCCCGCCGCAGGTCGGCCTGGAACGCCTCGGCGTGCTCGCCGAGCGCGTCGGGCGTGGAGTCGGGGATGGTCAGCTGCAGCCCCACCAGGGAGTCCACGTCGTGCCGGCGTACCCAGCGCACCTGGTATGTGTCGAGCCGGGAGAACGCCGAACGGCGCAGCGCGTCGGCGTGTCCCCGGCGTACGTCGGAGTAGGTCCGCGCGTCCGAGGTGGAGTCGTCGCGCCAGCGGCGCCGGAACGGGATCCAGCGACGGCGTACCCCGATCACCGTGTCCGCCCACATCGGACGGTCCGCCACGTCGGGGCCGGTGCCGCTCATGCCGCCGGTGACCACCACGACGGCGCCGCCGGGACGCACCATCGGCGCGAGCGTCGCCAGGGTGGCGTCCCGGTCCATCCAGTGGAACGACGCCGCCATCACGACCAGGTCGAACTCGCCGAGCCGCAGCCCCGCCAGGGTGCCGGAGTCGCCGCGTACCCAGGTCACGTTCGCCACCCCACGTACGGCGGCGAGCCGTTCCCCCTCGGCGAGCATGTCCGGGTCCGGGTCCACCGCGACGACCCCGGCGACGTGCCGGGCGAGCGGGAACGTCGCCATCCCCGGCCCGCTGCCCAGGTCCAGCGCCCGCTGCCGGCCGTCCAACCCCAACCGTGCCGCGAGCTCGCCGAACACCTCGGCCGGATAGTCGGCCCGGTGTCGGGCGTAGTGCGCCGCGGCGCCGGCGAACAGCTCGGGTACGTCAGTCACGGGTCCCATCCTCGGGCATGGCCGGCGGCCGGGCATGGCCGGCGGCCGGTCGGGTATGGCTGGTGGCCGGGCCGCCCACGTAGGGTCGCCCCCATGTCGCCAGCGGAGCCGCACCGGGTCAGTATCGGGGAACTTGTCACGCAGCGGGCGACCCGGGACGGTGACCGGGTCGCGGTGGTGGCGGTACGGCCCGACGGCACCCGGCAGACCCTGACCTGGCGCGAGCTTGAACGGCAGAGCAACGCGGCGGCGCACGCCCTGGCGGCGCTCGGTGCCACCGGCGACACCCCGGTGGCGATCGCGCTGCCGGCCGGGCTGGAGCACGTGGTCACCACGATCGGGGCGTTCAAGCTGGGCACGCTGGTGGTGCCGCTGGACGACCACGCGGCCGACCGTGAGATCGCCGCGCTCACCGGGACGCTGGGACACCACATCCTGATCGGGCCGCACCAGGCGGCGGACGCGCCGGCCGGCTGGTGGCGCGAGCGCGACTGGCCCACCGAGCCGCCCACCCCCGTCGGCACCCCGTACTCGGCCTCGCTCACCGGCGGCACCACCGGGCTGCCGCGGGTGGTGCTGCGCCGGCGGCCGTGGACGTACCCACCGGAGCGGTTGCTCGCCGACGCCGACCGCGACCGTGGGCTGGCCGAGCGCCAGGTGCAGCTGGTGGTGCTGCCGATGCACCACGCCGGCTTCAGTGCGCTCTACCAGGGGTTGGCGCTCGACCACACGGTCGTGGTGATGGAGCGGTTCGTCGCCAGGCGGGTGCCCGAGCTGATCGCCGAATACCGGGTCAACTACCTGCGGATCGTGCCCGCCCTGATGCGGATGGTGCTGCGGGTGCCGGGGTTGGACGCCGCCGATTTCGCCAGCGTGCAGGCCGTACACCACAGCGCCGCGGCCTGCCCGGAGGAGGTCAAGCGCGGCTGGCTGGCGCTGGTCGGCTCGGAGAAGGTGTACGAGGAGTACGCCAGCCAGGAACGCCTCGGCCACGTGATCATCCGGGGCGACGAGTGGCTGGAACACCCCGGCAGCGTGGGCCGGCCCACCCAGTGCGAGGTGCGGATCCTCGGCGAGGACGGGCACTGGCTGCCACCCGGCGAGGTCGGCGAGGTCTACCTGCGCTCCGCCGGGTCCGGCCAGCCGGCGTACGTCGGTGACGGCCCGCATCTGGCCGAGCACGACGGCTTCCACACCGTGGGCGACCTGGGCTACCTCGACCCGCACGGCTACCTGTTTCTGGTGGGCCGTACCAGCACCGTGATCAACGTCGGCGGCGCGAACGTGTACCCCGCCGAGGTGGAGGCGGTGCTGCTGCAGGTCGACGGGGTGGCTGACGCGGTGGCGGTGGGCCGCCCCCACACGTACCTGGGCGAGACCGTACACGCCCGGGTGGTGCCCGCCGACCCGGCGAGTCCGGTGGACCCGGCGGTGCTGGAGGCACACTGCCGGCAGCTGCTGTCGGCGGCCAAGGTGCCGATGTCGTACGAGATCGTGCCCGGCCCGCTGCGGGAGCGCACCGGAAAGGTACGCCGCTCCAGGTGACGCTTCGGGCGGCCCTCAGTCGGCGGCCCGGGTGGCTTCAGGCGGCGCTCAGCGCGGTGGAGACGGTGTCGGCGAACTGGTCCGCGGTCGGGTCGTCGAACAGCTCGTCGACCTCGAGCGCGACGCCGTACCGGTCCTCGATCTTGGCGAGGATCTGGAACGCCGCGATCGAGTGGCCGCCCAGGGTGAAGAACGTGGCGTCTCCGGTCCGGGGGACCCCGAGCACCTGCGCCCAGATCGTCCGGACCGCGCCCCGGATGTCGTCGTCGTTCACGCTGCTGCCTCCTGGCTGGGTGCGGGCCGCGCCCATTCTACGGCGCGGTTGATCGACCCGGGTTGATGTACCCGGGACCGCTGAGGCGGCAGAATCGCGCCATGGCGAGCTTCGAGTACGACCGGGACACCGCGGTGACCCCGGACGGGACCCCCGGCGGCTATGCCGCGACCCTGACCGATCGCTGGTCGCTGCTGAACGGCATCCCCTACGGCGGGTACGCGCTGGGCGTCGCCCTGCGGGCGCTCGCCGCCGAGGTGGACCAGCCGGATCCGCTGGTGGTCTCGGCGTACTTCCTGCGGCGCGCGACACCGGGGCCGGCGGAGCTGACCACCGAGGTGGTACGCCGGGGCCGCCGCATCACCACCGGCGAGGTACGGCTGACCCAGGACGGCGCCGAGACGCTGCGAGTGGTCGCCAACTTCACCGACCTGACCGCCGCCCAGGGGCGTACCACCGTCTTCGGCGAGCCGCCGAAGCTCCCGCCCCCGGAGCAGTGTCACGCGCTGCCCGGCGGCATCCCCGGGCTGACCATCCGAGACCGGTACGAATACCGCTATCCCGAGCCGCCGGGCTGGCAGGAGGGGAAGCTCAGCGGTGACCCGCACGCCGAGCTGTGGGTGCGCTTCACCGACGGCCGTGACCCGGACGTGCTGTCGCTGCCGGCGATCGCCGACGCCGCGCCGCCGGCGGTGATGGAGCTGGGCGAGTGGCGCTCGACGATCGAGCTGACCGTGCACCTGCGGGCCCACCCGGCACCCGGATGGCTGGCCTGCCGGGTCGCCACCCGCTACATCATGGACGGCTACCACGAAGAGGACGTCGAGCTGTGGGACAGCGCCGGCACTCTGGTCGCCCAGGGTCGCCAGCTCGCGCTGCTGCCACCGAAGCAGGCCTGACCGTCGGCGCCCAATGATGGGCGGGAGGTCAGATGGCCGCGCGGCGGAGGGTCTGTGAGGGTGTCTCGTCGTAGGCGCGGCGGTGGGCCTGGGCGAACCGTGACCCGTTGGTGAAGCCCCACCGGGTCGCGATCGCGGTGACCGTGGTGGTCGACGGGTCAGCCCGCAACAGATCGGCGTGTGCCTGTTCGAGTCGGAGCTGGGCGAGGTACGCGGTCGGAGTGGTACCGAGATGCTTCTGGAACCCTTCCTGCAGCGACCGGGTCGCCACCCCGACGCCGCGTGCCAGGTCGTGGACGTTGATCGGATCGGCCAGCCGTTCCCGCATCAGGTCGACCGCCGCCCGTACGTGCTGCGGCAGGGCTGGCCGTACCCCGTCGCTGTCCAGCAGCGGGGAGTGGTTGTGCCGGGCGCCGACGAGCAGGCCGATGGCGAGCAGATCCTGCAGGTGGGCCAGAGCGAGCGGGGAGGCCGCGAGGGGCTGTCCGCGTTCGGTGTCCCGGCGGATCAGGTCGATCGTGTCCAGCCAGCTGCGCATCCGCGGCGTCCTGAGGTCGATGCCGAGGTCGAATCGCAGTGGCTGCTTCGGGATGTAGCCGAGCAGCTCTCCGAGGTTACGGTGCAGCACCCCTGCCTCGAACCGGGCCAGCAGCTGCTCGGCACCGACCCGCCATTGCATCCGGTAGGGCAGTCCCGGTTGCGCCACCGAGGCTGTGGCCGGCGTCGACTGCACCTGGGAGAGCCGGTTGTCGGTCTCGATCCAGCCCCTGATCGGGATGTGGATCAGGTAGAACGACCCGATCCGGTCGGTGGCGATCTGCACCTCCGCGCCGTACCGCAGGTAGCCGAGCGTCACCGCTCCCAGCGGAGCGCTGTGTTGACGCGCGTCGAAGTCCGCGGCGTGGTCCAGCACCCGCAGCGTGTGCGGTGCCAGGGCACGGCCGATCATCTCCCGCGCCCGGTCGACGTCGCGGGTATGCAGCGTTTCGTAGTCAGCCAGCGGCAGCATCGTCATCACCACCCCGCACCCGCGCTTTTACCTACTCTCGGATTCCACAGAATGCACCCCCGATGGGGGGATTGCCAACATCGCGCGGAATCCCGCGTTCTCCGGCCGGAACTCCGCGTTTCAGGTGTAGTGATCTCCGTAATGTTCACATCGCCTGGGCGAGGCGTTGGACGGTTGCCTACAAATCGAGGGACCCATTTCGTAAGCAACCGTCCAATGCCTGAGTGGAGGGAATGCCATGCAGTACGGGCGCAGGGTCTTGTTGATGGCGGGTGGAGCGGCGGCGGCCGGGCTGATGGCGTACCCGGTGGAGGGGGCGACCGGGGCGCAGGTGGCGGCCGGGCCGCGGGCGGCGCTGAGCCGACTGTTGGAGGGCAACCGGCGGTTCGTCGCGGGCCGGCAACGGCACCCACGGCAGTCACCCCGGCGGCTGCGCGACCTGGCGGACGGGCAGCGACCGTACGCGATCACGCTCGGCTGCGCCGACTCCCGGGTGGCGCCGGAGCTGCTGTTCGACCAGGGGCTGGGCGACCTCTTCGACAACCGGGTCGCCGGCGCCGTGGTCGACGACCTGGTGCTGGGCAGCATCGAGTACGCGGTCGAGGAGCTGACGCCGCCGCTGCTGCTCGTGCTCGGGCACGAACGCTGCGGCGCCGTCACCGCCACCGTGGAAGCGATCCGGACCGGGCATACCCCGCCAGGGCACATCGCCGCCGTGGTGAGCACCCTGCGCCGGTACGTGGAGCCGGCGCTCGACCAGCCCGGTGATCCCGTGGAGAACGGGGTACGCGCCGCGGTCCGCGGTACCGCCGCCGAGCTGGTCGACCGCAGCCGGATCGTCCGCGAGCACGTCGCCCGCGGCAGCCTGGCCGTGTACGGTGCCCGCTACGACCTCGACACCGGCCACGTCACCGTGCTCCCCTGACGCAACCCTCTGGCCGCGGCATTGGACGTCTGCTTACAGAATCGGCCGGGCGGTTTCATTGCACCTGTCCAACGCCCCGCGCCGCCGTCTCGCTGCCGCGGAGGCGGGGCGCTGTCGCGGGGTCGAGGCGGTGTCGCGGGGTCGGGGCGCCGTCGCGGGGTCGGGGCGGTGTCGCGGGGTCGGGG
>JBOGDE010000226.1:0-9495 GCA_050701695.1 Micromonosporaceae bacterium | reverse complement strand
GGGCCGGCGGACGCCGCGTCGACGCTGGTGCGCAGCCCCGCCGCGCGGGCGGCGGCCAGAGCGTGCCGGCCGGCGGCCCGGGTCCGTTCGTCGAACAGCGGATAACCCGACAGATGCAGGTGTACGCCACCCGGCGCGCCGCGCAGTGCCCGGTCCACGTCGCCGGGGGCGAGCAGCGCGTTGGCGCCGCGGTCGACCAGCATGCTGCGCTCGCCACCGCTGGCGATCACCACCACGGTGCCGGTGGCGGCCGGGTGGCGCACCACGGCGCAGCGCACCCCGGCGTGGCTGAGCTCGGCCAGCCGCTGCTCGCCCGCGGTGTCGTCGCCGATCGAGGCGACCAGCGTCGCCGGGCGACCGGCGTGGACCAGCCAGGCCGCGGTGTTCGCCGCCGAGCCGCCGCCGGTGAACGAGACCTCGGCGGGTACGTCGGTGCCGAGCTCCGGCTGGCGCGGCGCCACCGCCACCACGTCGGTGACCAGATCCCCGACCACCAGCACCGACTCGGTCATGTCGCCGCCACCGCGATCCGGGCCGCCAGCTCGGCGTTGCGCAGGATGATCCGTACGTTGACCGCCAGGCTCTGCCCGTGGGTCGCCTCGTGGAAGTACGCCAGCAGGTACGGCGTGACGTGTTTGCCGGAGATCCGCTCGGCGGTGGCCCGGGCGAGCCCGTCGGTGAGCACCCGGTCGTGCAGTGCGGGGTCGAGCTGTTCGTCCGGCGGCAGCGGGTGGGCGACCACCACCGCGCCCCGGGAGACCTGCTGCGCCGCTCGCGCGGCCAGCACCGCGGCGACCTGGGCCGGCGACTCGACGGACCAGTCCACGCCGTACCCGGAGTCGGTGAGGTAGAAGCCGGGGAAGGCGCGGGTGCCGTACCCGAGGACCGCGACCCCGAGGGTCTCCAGCCGTTCCAGGGTGGCCGGTACGTCGAGGATCGACTTGACGCCGGCGCAGACCACGCAGATCGGGGTGCCGCCGAGTGTCACCAGGTCGGCGGATTCGTCGAAGCTGCTCGCCGCCTCCCGGTGCACCCCACCCAGCCCACCGGTGGCGAACACGCCGATCCCGGCGCGGGCGGCGATCGCCGCGGTGCTCGCCACCGTGGTCGCCCCGTCGGCGCCGGTGGCCGCGGCGGGAGCGAGGTCGCGTACCGACAGCTTCGCCACGTCGTCGGAGCCGGCGAGCCGGGCCAGCTCGGCGTCGTCGAGCCCGACCACCAGCTCGCCGCCGATCACGCCCACCGTGGCCGGTACGGCACCGTGCTCACGTACCGCCTCCTCGATCTGGCGGGCCACTGCGAGGTTGTCCGGGCGCGGCAGCCCGTGCGCCACGATCGTGCTCTCCAGCGCCACCACCGGCCGCCCCGCCCGCCGCGCCGCCGCGACCTCGGCCCCATACCTGATCCCACTCACCCCCAGACGGTACGTCCCCGCCCCTCCCCTTGATCAACGGTCTGCCCATGACAGCATGGACGGACCGTTGATCATGGATCGCGGCGGTGAGGGCGAGGAGGCGACGTGCGGGCGGTGGTGCAGACGGTGAGCCGGGCGAGTGTGACGGTCGACGGCGAGGTGGTGGGCGCGATCGGCGACGGACTGCTGGTGCTGCTCGGCGTCACCCACGACGACACCCCGGCGCACGCCGACAAGCTCGCCCGCAAGGTGTACGAGCTGCGGATCCTGGACGAGGAGCGCTCCGCCGCCGACGCCGCCGCCCCGGTGCTGGTGGTCAGCCAGTTCACGCTCTACGGCGACACCCGCAAGGGCCGCCGGCCGTCCTGGTCGGCGGCGGCGCCCGCGGAGGTGGCCGAGCCGCTGGTGACCGCGTTCGCCGACGCGCTGCGCGGGCGGGGCGCGCACGTACAGACCGGGCGGTTCCGCGCGCAGATGCTCGTGGAGAGCGTCAACGTAGGCCCACGCACGCTCCTTCTGGAGGTCTGACCCGTCGGCGCTACGTGACGCTCAGGCGACCAAAAGGCCGCGCGAGGACAACAATCAGCAACGAAAAGACCGGCAAATCGTCGTATTGACGACAGTTGACCCGGTCGGGTACGGCGGGAACTCACGACTTCGTGCCACCCTGTCCCCTGCGCCACACCAGGGTCGTCATCCCGCGGGCAAGCTCATCGCCACAGGGAACGACCCGCACGAATTCACGGGGGAGGTCAGGGGACTGTGGCAGCACCACTGATGGACACTGAGCCGGAGATCATCGCTGGCGGCGCCGACTACCGGGACGACCGGGGCGCATCCGCGGACCTGGTCCGCGCATACCTGAACGGGATCGGGCGTACCAAACTGCTCACCGCCGAGCAGGAGGTCGAGCTCTCCAAGGCGATCGAGGCCGGGCTGTATGCCGAAGAGCTCATCGAGACCCGCGGCGACCTGGACGCGGCGTACGCGGCCGACCTGGCGATCATCGTCAAGGAGGGCCGGGCCGCCAAGAACCACCTGCTGGAGGCGAACCTCCGGCTGGTGGTCAGCATCGCCAAGCGGTACACCGGACGGGGCATGGCATTCCTGGACCTGATCCAGGAGGGCAACCTGGGTCTGATCCGGGCCGTCGAGAAGTTCGACTACACCAAGGGATTCAAGTTCTCCACGTACGCCACCTGGTGGATCCGGCAGGCGATCACCAGGGCGATGGCCGACCAGTCGCGCACCATCCGGATCCCGGTGCACATGGTCGAGCAGGTCAACCGGATGGTCCGCACCCGCCGGGACCTGTCGATGCAGCTGGGTCGCGAGCCGCGTAACGAGGAGATCGCCGAGGCGCTCGGCGTACCGACCTTCCAGGTGATCGAGCTGCTCAGCTACGACCGGGAGCCGGTCAGCCTGGACCAGGCGGTCGGCGAGGACGGCGACTCCGCGCTGTCGGACTTCGTGTGCCGTACCGACCCGAAGAACGACCCGGAGGACAACGTCTCCTACGGGCTGCTCCGCCACGAGGTGGACGGCGTGCTGGCCACCCTCAACCCACGGGAGCGGGACGTGATCCGGCTCCGGTTCGGGCTCGACGACGGCCGGCAGCGCACCCTCGACGAGGTGGGCAAGGAGTTCGGGCTCTCGCGGGAGCGGATCCGGCAGATCGAGAAGGTGACGCTGCTCAAACTGCGGCACCCGTCGCGGGCCAAGCGCCTGGAGGCGTACGTGTCGTAACAGCCGCGCCCGGCAGGGCCGCGGAGAGGGAAAAACCGGGGTGAAGAGGGTCGGTGTCGGGGGACGCCGGCCCTCGCCCGTTCCCTCAGGTGAGCCGGCGGGGGCCGGCGTCGGGGCGGGTGGCGGCGGGGCCGAGCCGGACAGCCGCATGCAGCACCGCGAGCCCCTCGGTGGCGACCAGCACCGGGCTCAGCTCCAGGCCGCGTACCCGCGGATGCTCGTCGACCAGCAGCCCGATCCGTACCAGCAGCTGCTGCAGCGCCGCGACGTCCACCGGCGGCGAGCCGACCTGGCCGAGCAGCAACGGCGCGCCCCGGTAGCCGTGGACCATCGCCGCGGCGTCGACGTCGGTCAGCGGCGCCGCCCGCCACTGCGCCCCGCCGAGCAGCACCGCGGTCGCGCCGCCGAGGCCGAAACCGACCACCGGACCGAACGCGGGCCCCTCGTACACCTGGAGCCGGCACGCCACCCCGGGCAGCACCATCGGCTGCACCAGCACCCCGGACCCGGCCCGCCCCCCGAACGCCTCGGTGATCTCCCGGTACGCCTCCGCGACCGCGTGGGCGGTGTCGAGCCGCAGCCGTACCGCCCCGAGGTCCAGCCGGTCCCGCAGCGCCTTCTCGCGTACCTTCAACGCCACCGGGTAGCCGAACCGCTCGGCGGCGGCCACCGCCCGCTCCGGGGAGGTCACCGACTCCGAGGCGACCACGTCGATGCCGTAGCGGGCCAGCAGCCGGGCCGCGAGCCCGTCGTCGACCTCGGTGTAGGCCTCGGGCGCGTCCGCGGTCAGCTCGTCGATCACCTCACCGGCCGCCTCGGCGTCGATGCCCGGCAGCTCCGGTACGGTGCCCGCCGGCTCCCGGCGCCAGGCCGCGTACCCGGCGACCCGGCCCAGGGCACGTACCGCCTCCTCCACCGACGGGTACGCCGGCACCGTGCCCCGCTCCGGGGTGCCGTCGGAGCCGAGCCGGCGCAGCAGCTGCTGCTCGCCGGGCTCACCGGTGCCGAGGAACGTGGCAACCACCGGTTTGTCGCCACCTATGGTGCGCTCCAGCAGCACCCGCGCGTACCCGGCGGCCGGCATCGCCAGGGGCGGCACGAACACCGCCACGATCGCGTCCACCTCAGGGTCGGCGACCGCGGCACCCACCGCCTCGGCGAACTGTTCCGCGCTCGCGACCGGGCCCACGTCCACCGGATAGCCGGCCGGTACGGTCAGCCCCGCCGCCGCCCCGGCCTGCGCCGCCAGCTCACCCAGCGCCGTGGAGTTGCCCACGATGCCGACCCGGTGACCACCCGGCAGCGGCTGGTACGCCAGCAGCAACCCGGCGTCGAACAGCTCCCCCACGGTGTCGACCCGGATCACCCCATGCTGGGCGAACAGGTCCGCCACCTCGTCTCCCGCGGCGATCCCCTGGTTCGCCACCGCCACCACGGGTTTACGCCGCGCCAGCTGCCGCGCCACCCGGGCGAACTTGCGTGGGTTGCCGAAGCTCTCCAGGTACAGCAGCACCGCGTCGGTCGCCGGGTCGGTGTGCCAGTACTGCAGCAGGTCGTTGCCGGACACGTCGGCCCGGTTGCCCGCCGAGACCATCCCGGACAGCCCCAGCCCGCGTTCGGCGGCGGTGGCCAGCAGCGCCACCCCGAACGCCCCGGACTGGCAGAAGAACCCGACCCTGCCCCGGTACGGCAGCCGCGGCGCCAGGGTGGCGTTGAGCCGTACGTCGGGGTCGGTGTTGGCGATCCCCAGACAGTGCGGCCCGACCACCCGCATGCCGTACCGGTGGGCGGTGCGGACCACCTCGCGTTGCAGGGCGCCACCGGCCTCGCCGGTCTCGGCGAACCCGGAGCTGATGATCACCACACCGGTGACGCCGGCCTCGCCGCAGTCGCGTACCACCTCGCGTACCGCGTGTGCCGGTACCGCGACCACCGCGAGCTCCACGGGTTGCCCGATCGCGCTCACCGCCGGGTACGCCGGCAGGTCCAGCACCGTGGTCGCCTTGCTGTTGACCGGGTAGACCGGTCCGGTGAAACCGCCGTTGACCAGGTTGCGCAGCATCACGTTGCCGACCGCGCCCTCCCGGTCGCTGGCGCCCACCACCGCCACCGACCCGGGCGCCAGCAGCCGCACGATGGACCGGGCTTCGGAGACCTGCTCGCGTTCCCGGGCCACCTCCACCGCGCGGGTCACGTCGGTGAGCTCCAGGCTGTGGTGCATCACCCCGTCGCGGTACGAGCGCTCCAAGGCGTACCCGGCGTCGGCGAGCACCCGCTGCATCGGGCGGTTCTCCGGCAGCGTCTCGGCGACGAACCGGGTGATCCCCTCCTCCGCCGCGGCCGCCGCCAGGTGCTCCAGCAGCACCGACCCCACCCCCCGGCCCTGGTACGCGTCCTCCACCACGAATGCGATCTCGGCCTCGTCGGCGGCGATCCGGTCGTACCGCCCGACCGCGATCAGGTGACCACCGGCCTCCACCACCAGTGCTTCGCGGTCCCGGTGGTCGACGGTGACGAACCGCTTCAGGTCCCGCTGCGGGATCCGGGGGTACGGCGAGAAGTACCGCAGGTACCGGGTGCGGTCGGAGAACCGGGAGTGCAGCGCCACCAGCCCCGGCGCGTCGTCGACCCGGATCGGGCGCAGGTGCGCCACCGCACCGTCGGCGAGCACCACGTCGGCGGCGCGGTGTGCCGGGTACGCGGCCGGTACGTCGGGTGTGGACATCAGTCGCGGGGGTCGTACGGGTCCAGGCCGTGCAGCGGGAAGACCGCACACCGGGTGGCGGCGATGGCGCGGTCGGTGGCGTCGGGGCTGTCTCCCGGCAGCCACGGCTGGTACGTGGTGTCGCAGTCGTCGGTCATCCGCTTCGGTGGGGTGACCCTTGGCCGGCGTTCCCGGGCCAGCGCCCGCCACGGCAGCGGGGTCGCCGTGGTGGGGTCGAGCGGCTCGCCGGACAGGATCCCGAGCAGGTGGGCCCAGGCCCGGGGCACCGCCTCCACCAGGGCGTACCCGCCACCGCCGGTGGCGATCCAGCGGCCGTCGCACAGTTCCTCGGCCAGCTCACGTAGCGCCAGGTAGCTGGCGCGCTGCCCGTCGACGGACAGCCGCAGATCGGCGAGCGGATCCATCCGGTGCGTGTCGGCGCCGCACTGGGTGAGCAGCAGCTGTGGCCGGAACGCCCGCAGCAGCCCCGGCACCACGGCGTGGAACGCCCGCAGCCAGCCCGCGTCCCCGACCCCGGGCGGCAGTGCGACGTTGACCGCGTATCCCTCGGCCTCCGGGCCGCCGACGTCCTCCGGGAAGCCGGTGCCGGGGAACAGCGCGAGCGGGGTCTCGTGCAGGCTGATCGTCAGCACCCGCGGGTCGTGGTAGAAGATCTCCTGCACCCCGTCGCCGTGGTGTACGTCGACGTCGACGTACGCGATCCGCTCCGCTCCCGCATCGAGCAGCCGGGTGATCGCGATCGCCGGGTCGTTGTAGACGCAGAACCCGGCGGCCCGGTCCGGCATCGCGTGGTGCAGCCCACCGGCGATGTTGACCGCACGGCGTACCTCCCCGGACCAGACCGCCTCCGCGGCCTGTACGGTCGCCCCGGCGACGTACGCGCTGGCGGCGTGCATGTCGGCGAACACCGGGTTGTCGCCGGTGCCGAGCCCCGCGCCGGTGAAGCACGGGTCGTCAGAGGCGGCCTTCACCGCGGCGATGTAGTCGCGCCGGTGCACCCGCAGCAGGGTCTCGTCGTCGGCGGGCTGCGGCTTGGCGATGCTCACCCCGGGCCGGTCCAGCACACCCAGCCCCCGCGCCAGCGCGATGGTCAGCTCCAGCCGCACCGGGTCCAACGGGTGGTCTCCCAGGTCGTACCCGAGCAGGCCCTCGTCCCAGACCACGAGCGTGTCGTGTGGCATGCGCGTGCCGCCCCTCTCCCCGTGCGGCTCATCCTCGCCGTGCGGCTCATCCTCGCATGTCAGTGGGCCGGCGGCCCCGGATCCCCGGTCGCCACCGGACGTGCCGGGTCGGTGATCCACTCGCTCCAGGAGCCGACGTACAGCGCCGGGCGCAGCCCGGCCACCGTCATCCCGAGGGCGGTACGGGCGGCGGTCACCCCGGACCCGCAGTACGCCCCCGTGGGTACGTCGCCGGTGGCGCCTGCCGCCGCGTAGCGCTCGCGCAGGGTGGCGGCCGCCGCGAACCGGCCGCCGTCGAGCTCCGCGCCGGGCAGGTTCACCGCGCCGGGGATCCGCCCCGCCACCGGGTCGATCGGCTCGGTCTCGCCCCGGTACCGCTCCGGGGTCCGTACGTCGAGCAGCACCCCGTCGCGGGCCAGCTCCGCGGCGCCGGCCGCGTCCAGCGCCGGCATCCCGCCGGGGCGTACCAGCACGTCACCCGGGACCGGGACTCCGACGTCGGTGCTGACCTCGCCGGTCCACGCGGGGTAGCCGCCGTCGAGCACGTACACCTGGGACAGGCCCGCCCAGCGCAGCGTCCACCAGGTGCGGGCCGCGGCGAGGGCGTCGCCGCCGTCGTAGACCACGACCCGGCTGCCGTCGCGGATCCCGAGCCGGCGCAGCGTCGCCTGCAGGTGCGCCGGATCCGGCAGCGGGTGGCGCCCCCGGGCGCCCGGAGGGCCGCAGATGTCGATGTCGAACTCGACGAACAACGCCCCCGGCACGTGCCGGGCGTGATAGTCCTCGCGTAACGAGGGGCCACCAAGCCGCCACCTTACGTCGATCACCACCGTACGGCGATCGGAGTCCAGCCATTCTCGCAGCGTGTCGGCGTCGACCAGCGGGGCGACCAGCGGATTGTCGGACATGGTCCCTAGTCTGCCAACGCACCGGCCGGAGCACGCGCCGGCACCGGATCGCGACCGATCTCCGGGTAGCATCGGAGACCGAGGGAGGACCCGCGTTGAACGACTTGGTCGACACCACCGAGATGTACCTGCGCACCATCCTGGAGCTGGAAGAGGAGGGTGTGGTTCCGCTGCGTGCCCGGATCGCCGAGCGGCTGCACCAGAGCGGCCCCACCGTGAGCCAGACGGTGGCGCGGATGGAGCGCGACGGCCTGCTCACCGTGCAGGGCGACCGTCACCTGGAGCTCACCGACGAGGGCCGCCGGCACGCGGTCGCGGTGATGCGCAAGCACCGGCTCGCCGAGTTGCTGCTGGTCGACGTGATCGGCCTGGAGTACGAGCAGGCGCACGCCGAGGCGTGCCGGTGGGAACACGTGATGAGCGACGCGGTCGAGCTCAAGGTGTACGAGCTGCTGGGCCGCCCCGACCGCTCGCCGTACGGCAACCCGATCCCGGGCCTGGCAGAGCTCGACGCCGCCGCCACGGTCCCCGCCGACGACGCCGCCGAGCGGCACCTGGCCTCACCCGGTGTCACCGGCAACGTGGTGGTAAGCCGGCTGTGCGAGAGCATCCAGATCGACACCGACCTGCTGCACCAGCTGCACCTGGCCGGCGTCGACCCGGGCGCCACGGTCACCGTCGAGCAGCTCGGCAACGCCGTGACCGTACGCCACGACGGCGAGACCCTACAGCTCACCCGAGACGCCGCGAGCCGGGTATTCATCGCGAGCTGAGCTGAGCGGTCTGAGGTGTGCGCTGGCAAGGCCGCACAAGCCGCCGCGTGCGTGGTGTTGCACGCAAGGCGCGGAGAACGCCGCCAGCGTGCGGCTCAGACCGCTCAGCCGGTTTTGAGCTGTTTGGCTAGGGCCACCAGTTTGGTGGTCATGGTGGCGGCCTGGCTGTCCGACGTGCCCTTTTCGAAGGTGTAGCGCAGGACGTAGATCTTGCCCTTGGCGAGCCAGCCGACCTCGGCACGGGGGCCGGAGCCCTTGTCCGGGGAGCGGGTGATCCGGTAGCCGGCCTGGCCCAGCCCCTTCACCGTGTCGGCGCCGTCGGGGGTGTGCTGCTCGGCGAAGCCTTTCGCGTCGGCCTTGGTGGCGACGCTGGTCAACGTGAGGTCCGGGTAGACGTGGCCGTTGACCTGCAGCGCGCAGCTGGTGCCGTCCTTGCCGGCGTCGGCGATGTCGAACTCGACGCCGAGCGCCTTGTCCACCTGCTGGTAGCTGAGCAGGGCGCAGGGGGCGCCGAGCTTGGCCAGTGGCACCCGGGTGTCGCGGGGCTGCGGGGCGGCCGCGCTCGGGCCGACCTGCGATGCCTTCGATGGGCCGTCGGCCGAGTTCTCCGGCGTGGTGCCGCAGCCCGCGACGGCCAACAGCACCGCCAGCGGCACCGCGTACAGGCCCCGGATCAGAGGCTGTCGCGATACCTCGGGTCGAGCGAGGCGGAGTCCAGGCGGCGATCCGGCAAGGCGGAGGTTTACCC
>JBOGDE010000225.1:0-9500 GCA_050701695.1 Micromonosporaceae bacterium | reverse complement strand
CGCCGGGGCCGTGGCCGGCGGGCTGGCCGGTGGGGTCGGCTCCGCGAGCGCGCTGCTGCCCGAGGGTGGCACGGTCGCGGCGCTGGCCGTGGTCAACGCCGCCGGCTCGGTCTTCGACCCCGCCACCGGAGAGCTGTACGCGGCCCGGTTCGGCCTGCCGGGGGAGTTCGGCGTCGGCACCCCGGATCCGGCCGAGCTGGCGGGGTGGCTCGGACGTACCGGTGGCCCGCTGGGGGAGCTGCCGCCCGACGCCGGCCCGTCTGGTGCGCCGCCCGGTGCCGGCCCGTTCAACACCGTGATCGGGGTGGTGGCCACCGACGTCAGCCTCAGCAAGGCGCAGTGCGCCCGGCTGGCGGCGGCGGGCCATGACGGGCTGGCGCGTGCCGTACGCCCGGCACACACCATGACCGACGGGGACACCATCTTCGGGCTGGCGACCGGTACCCGTCCCGCCGCCGACCTCGCCGGCTTCAACGCGGTGCTGGGCGCGGCGGCGGACTGCTTCACCCGTGCGATGGGCCACGCGGTGCTCGCCGCGACCGGGTGGGAGGGCGTGCCGTCCTACCTGCAGGCCTTCCCCGGTGCGGCGCGCGGCCCCCGCTGCTGAGGGAGGCGTACCCGGCGGCTATTCTGCGACCGATGTATGGCCGGGCCGTGAGGGGCCCGGCCGTCCGTGCACCAGGAGGTAGGGGCGTGACGCAGGTCGCACCGAAACCGATCGTGACCCGGCCCTGGCCGGTACGTCGGCCGATCAAGGGCTCCGCGTTCGCCCGGATCCTGCGTACCACGGACGCCAAGCAGATCGGGATCATGTACCTGGTCACGTCGTTCGTGTTCTTCATGATCGGCGGCTTCCTGGCGCTGCTGATGCGCGCGGAGCTGGCCCGGCCGGGGATGCAGTTCCTCTCGCCCGAGCAGTACAACCAGGCGTTCACCATGCACGGCACGATCATGCTGCTGCTGTTCGCGACGCCGGTGCTGTTCGCTTTCGCCAACTACATCGTGCCGCTGCAGATCGGCGCGCCCGACGTCTCGTTCCCGCGGCTGAACTCCTTCGCCTACTGGCTGTACGCCCTCGGCGGCACCATGGTGGTCGCCGGGTTCCTCACCCCGGGCGGCGCGGCGGACTTCGGCTGGTTCGCGTACACCCCACTGTCCAGCGTGATCCACTCGCCGGGCGTGGGCGCCGACCTGTGGATCGTCGGTCTGCTGATCTCCGGTCTGGGCACCATCCTGGGCGGCGTCAACATGGTCACCACGGTGCTGACGCTGCGCGCACCCGGCATGACCATGTTCCGGATGCCGATCTTCACCTGGTGCATCATGATCACCAGCATGCTGGTGCTGATGGTGTTCCCGATCCTGGCCGCCGCGCTCAGCGGCCTGATCGCCGACCGGCAGCTCGGCGCGCACGTCTTCGACCCGGAGACCGGCGGTGCGATGCTCTGGCAGCACCTGTTCTGGTTCTTCGGTCATCCTGAGGTCTATATCGTCGCGTTGCCGTTCTTCGGGATCATCTCCGAGATCATCCCGGTGTTCAGCCGCAAGCCGATCTTCGGCTACAAGACCATGATCGGCGCGATCATCGGCATCGCCGGCCTGTCGATGACGGTGTGGGCGCACCACATGTTCGCCACCGGCCAGGTGCTGCTGCCGTTCTTCTCGTTCCTGTCGTTTGTCATCGCGGTGCCGACCGGGATCAAGTTCTTCAACTGGATCGGCACCATGTGGCGGGGCCAGTTGACGTTCGAGACGCCGATGCTGTTCGCCATCGGCTTCCTCACGACGTTCCTGTTCGGTGGTCTGTCCGGTGTGCTGCTCGCGTCGCCGCCGATCGACTTCCACGTCTCGGACACGTACTTCGTGGTGGCGCACTTCCACTACGTACTGTTCGGCACGATCGTGTACGCGGTCTACGGCGGGATCTACTTCTGGTTCCCGAAGATGACCGGCCGGATGCTCGACGAGCGGCTCGGCAAGGTGCACTTCTGGCTGACCACCATCGGGTTCCACATGACGTTCCTGGTGCAGCACTGGCTTGGCACCGAGGGCATGCCCCGCCGGTACGCCGACTACCTGCCGACCGACGGGTTCACCACGCTGAACACGATCTCCACCATCGGTTCGTTCCTCACCGGCATCTCCACGCTGCCGTTCCTGTGGAACGTGTGGAAGTCGTACAAGGCCGGGCGGACCGTGGACGTGGACGACCCGTGGGGCCACGGTGCCTCGCTGGAGTGGGCGACCTCCTGCCCGCCGCCGTTGCGGAACTTCGACTACATGCCGCGGATCCGCAGCGAGCGCCCCGCGTTCGACGCCAAGTTCCCGCACCTGGCGCCGGGTGGTTCGCTGGAGGCCCCGCCCGAGGGCGGCGCCAAGCCGGCATCGCTGGAGTCGGTGGACGGCGCGACCTACCCCGTCGAAGGCGGCACCCCCGGCGCCGAGAAGGACCACAGCCCTGGCCCCGACCCCGCCTGAGCTCGGCCTACGACAGTGGATGTCGCACTCGTCGTCCGCGTGACGCCAACCGAGGTGGATCATCGCCGGGTGGTGCGCCGTGCCGTCAGCTCACAGCTGGTAGCGCTGAGGATCGTCGGTGCCCTCGTCATGCTCGTCGGTGTCCTTGCCCTGACCGCGGAAGCTCCGATGATGACGGTCGTCGGTCTGGGGATCGCGGTCGTCGGGGTCTTGCTGGTCCTCCGCTCCTTCACTCTCGTAGGCTCGCTGGTCCGCCGGCTGCCGCGGTCGGCGTATGCCGAGCAGACCTACCGGATCGGGCCGGACGGCGTACGCCAGGAGGGCGCCAATCTGGCCGTGGAATGGACATGGCGTGGCCTGCGCAGCGCCATCCGTACCGCTGACTTCTGGGTGCTGAGTGGTGAATCCGGTGAGCGTCCCGCGATTCTGCTCCGCCGCGCCTTCTCCCCGGCCGACGAGGAGCGCCTCGTGGCAACCATGGCCCACCACGGCCTTGCCGCGACACCGAACACTGACCGGTAGCCCGGTCCCCAAGTGAGCGGGGGCGCCCGGGGCTGGGGCGAAGTGCGCGGGTCAGCCGTCGGTGGGGGAGGTCCAGCGGAAGGTGCGCAGGCACAGCAGCAGGCCGATCACGATCCAGGCGGCCAGGACGAGGGCGATGCGGTCGAGCTCCCAGCCACCGGCGGGCTCGTTCGGGGCGTACGAGTCGGGCAGGAACACCGCGCGCATGCCCTGGGTCATCCACTTCAGAGGGAACACCGCGGCGATCTGCTGCATCCAGCCGGGCAGCGAGGTGAAGACGAAGAACACCCCGGAGATGAACTGCAGCGCCAGGGCCACCGGGGTGACCACCGCCGGCGCCCGCTTGCCTTCCCGGGGAATCGACGAGAACGCGATACCGCACAGGGTGCAGGCGGCGATCCCGAGCACGCTGACCCAGGCCAGGGTGAGCCAGCGGTCCAGCGTGGTCGGCAGCGTCACGCCGTAGAAGAGCGCCGCCACCGCGAGCAGCAGCGCCATCTCCAGCAGGCCGCACACCGTAACCATGATGATCTTGCCGAGGAAGTACGCGGCGCGCGGCATCGGAGTACCGGCGAGACGTTTCAGGACACCGCGGTCGCGTTCGATCGGGATCTGGATGGCGAGGGTCTGGAAGCTGATCGAGAGCAGACCGGCGGCGATCATGCCGGCGACGAAGTACTGGGTGAAGCTCACCCCGGGCGCGATCTCCTGGTGGAAGATCGAACCGAAGATCACCAGCAGCATCACCGGGAACAGGAAGGAGAAGATCACCGACTCCCGGCCCCGGAAGAACTGCTTGAGCTCCAGCCGCCCGCGCAGCAGCCCGAGCCGGACCACACCGGGCCGCCCCAGGTCGGTACCGGAAGGGCTGCGGGTCACGGTGGTCACTGGTCCTCCTCGCCGTCAGCGGCGCCGATCATGCTCAGGTAGATGTCTTCCAGGCTGGGCCGGGTCACGGTCAGTCCGGGCAGCTCGCCGTGCTCGGCGACCAGTTCGGCAACCGCCTTGTCGGGCGTGTCGGTGGTGAGCTCGCGGGGGCCGCCGGCGCCCTGCCAGCGCACCTTCGCGGGCTGGCCTTCCCGGCCACCGAGCGCGGCCGGCGTACCGACCTCGACGATCCGGCCCTGGTTGATCACCGCGACCCGGTCGGCGAGTGCTTCCGCCTCGTGCAGGTAGTGGGTGGTGAGCAGGATCGTGGTGCCGCCCTCGGCGAGCCCGCGGGTGATCTCCCAGAACTCCCGCCGGGCCTGTGGGTCGAACCCGGTGGTCGGCTCGTCCAGGAACAGCAGCTCCGGGCGGCCGACGATCGACAGCGCCACGTCGAGTCGGCGCCGCTGCCCGCCGGAGAGGGTCTTCGCGCGTACGCCGCGCTTGTGGCTCAGACCGACCCGCTCGATCACCGCGTCGGGGTCGTCCGGCCGCGGGTAGTACGCGGCGAAGTGGTGCACCACCTCGGCGACGGAGAGTTCCTCGAACTCGCCGGTGGACTGCAGCACGATCCCGATCCGGGCCCGCCAGTCGGCGCCGGCCTCACGAGGATCGTGGCCCAGCACCGACACCTCGCCGGTGTCCCGCCGCCGGAAACCCTCCAGGATCTCCACGGTGGTCGTCTTGCCTGCGCCGTTCGGCCCGAGCAGGGAGAACACCTCGCCACGGGCCACGTCCAGGTCGATCCCGTCGACAGCGGTGGTGCCCCGGTACGCCTTGCGCAGGCCGCGTACCGAGATCGCGGTGTCGGTCATGCGGCGCCGCCCGCAGTCGGCCCGGAGGTGAGGGAGCGCAGCGACTGAGCCGCAGGGTCGGCTACAGGGCGGCTCAAAGCCGCATGACCCGCACGAGCGAAGCGAGTGCCATCCAGTACGGTCATGGCCCCTAGCGTGCCGGACCGGCGATCGCCGCCACCGGCGGGGGTCCCGGGCAATCGACGGGACAGGGCTAGGCCTTCACCACGGGCTCACCGACCAGGGTCACGCCGGCCTCGCGGAGCGACTCCAGTGTGGTGGACACGGTGTCGGCCGCGACGCCGGCGGTGTGGTCGAGCAGCACCCGGGTGGTGAAGCCCTCGCGTACGGCGTCCAGCGCGGTGGCGCGTACGCAGTGGTCGGTGGCGATGCCGACCACGTCGACGTCGGTGACACCGCGGGCGCGCAGCCAATCGGCGAGCGGGGTGCCGCCGGAGCGGCCTTCGAATCCGGAGTACGCGGCGGCGTACTCGCCCTTGTCGAAGATCGCCTCCATCCGGGACGCGTCCAGCCCCGGGTGCAGCTCGACACCGGGGGTGCCGACCACGCAGTGCGGCGGCCAGGAGTGTGCGAAGTCCGGGTCGGCGCTGAAGTGCTCGCCGGGATCGACGTGGTGGTCACGGGTGGCGACCACGTGGTCCCAGGGCCGCTGCGGGTCGTACAGCAGCGAGGTGATGGCGCCGGCCACCCCGGCACCGCCGGCCACCGCCAGCGAGCCGCCTTCGCAGAAGTCACGCTGCACGTCCACCACGATCAGTGCGCGCGTCATCACGTACCCCCTTGGAACGTCACCGGGATCGCCGGGTCCCCTTCGGAGAGCTTCAGACCTTCCCACGGTATCGAGGTCAGCCCGGTGCGCAGCCGCTCCCGGCTGTCGGACAGCGACGGCGCGTCCACCGCCTCGCCGCCGGTCACGAACCGTCGCTGGAGCGGCCGGTCGTGCGGGAGAGCCGGCGGGGTGCCCTGCGAGACCACCACCTCCTCGGTGGCGGTGCCGGTGGGCTTGTGGCGGCGTACCGCGTTCTTGCGGCCGCCCCGGGTGCCCTTGTGCTCGCTGCGTTTGACCACCGGCCGGCCCTCCACCTCGACCAGCTTGTAGACCAGCTGCGCGGTCGGCACCCCGGAGCCGGTCACCAGCGAGGTGCCGACCCCGTACGCGTCGACCGGCTCGGCGGCCAGCGCCGCGATCGCGTACTCGTCGAGGTCGCCGGAGACCACGATCTTGGTGTCGGGTGCCCCCAGCGAGTCGAGCAGTTCGCGGGACTGCCGGGCCATCACCGACATATCGCCGGAGTCCAGCCGGATCGCGCGTAGCTTCGGCCCCGCCACCTCGATCGCTGTGCGGATCCCCTGGCTGATGTCGTACGTGTCGACCAGCAGGGTGGTCTCCGTACCCAGTGCGGCGATCTGCCCCGCGAACGCGTCTGCCTCCGCGTCGTGCAGCAGGGTGTACGCGTGTGCCGCGGTGCCGGCGGTGGGGATCTGGTACCGGCGGCCCGCCTCCAGGTTGGACGTCGAGGCGAACCCGGCCAGGTACGCCGCCCGCGCCGCGGCCACCGCGGCCTCCTCGTGGGTACGCCGGCCACCCATCTCGATGATCGGCCGGCCCTTCGCGGCGGTCACCATCCGGGCGGCCGCCGACGCGATCGCGCAGTCGTGGTTCAGCACCGAGAGCACCAGCGTCTCCAGCAGTACGGCTTCGGCGAACGTCCCGGACACGGTCAGGATCGGGGAGCCCGGAAAGTACAGCTCACCCTCGGCGTACCCGTCGATGTCGCCGCCGAACCGGTAGCCGGCGAGCCAGTCCGCGGTCGGGGTGTCCACCACGCCGGTCTCGCGCAGGAAGCTCAGCTCGTCCTCACCGAACCGGAAGTCGCGGAGCAGGGAGACCAGCCGTCCGGTGCCGCAGACCACGCCGTACCGCCGGCCGTGGTGCAGCCGGCGGGCGAAGACCTCGAACACGCAGCGCCGGTGGGCGGTGCCGTCCTTCAGGGCGGCGGAGAGCATGGTCAGCTCGTAGTGGTCGGTGGCGAGCGCGGTGCTGGTCGACATCGGCAAAGCCTATGCGTGACCGCGGCCCACCACTTTCACGACGTGGTGCACGATAGCGCCGGAGGCGCGGCGAGGCCCGTTTGTCGTCCGGCAAGGCGGAGGGTTGTCCGGATACCGGTGTTGTATCCGGGCGAGCCGACAACGCCGCCGGTCGGCAAATGGGTCCGGCGCGGCCCGGCAGCCTATCGTGCACCACGTCGTTACGGCTCGGGCCACTCCCAGCGCACGCCGTGGATCCCCGGAGCGGGGTCCAGCAGCACCAGCTGGAAGCCGCGTGCCAGCTCGTCGCCGCCGCGCCGCAGGGTCGGCTGTTCCGGCTGGTCGTACGCGGGTTGGTGGAAGCCGTGGCAGCGCACCGGCATCCGGCCGGGGTGGAAGTCGATGCGCAGCGTGAGATCCCGCAGGCCCGGATGCACCCGTACCGTGCTGCGGGTCTCCGGCTGACCGGGTGGCAGCCGGAGCCCGTACTCCACCGCGGTGAGTTCGCCGGCGGCCAGCGGCCGGTCCAGCAACAGCTCGAACGCGTACAGCGAGGCGGTGGCGTCGGCCCGGAACCGGCCCGGCCGGCAGCCCTCGGTGCCGTACACCGTCGGCGCCTGCGGCAGCGAGTGGCAGCGGGTCACCACGAACAGCCGCTCGGTACGGTCCCGGTTGCCCTGCAGCAGCAGCCGGGTGTGGGAGCCCCGTTCGTGCCCCCACTCGTCGATCCGTGCCTTCTCGGTACGCGAGATCCGGGCCGGCGCGGTGAGTTCGGCCGGGTCGGCGTCGAGCTTGGCGAGCAGCCGGGTGACCACCTCGGGGGAGCGCCAGAGCCGCTGGTGCGGCAGCCCCGGCACGGTGCGGCGCCGGCCCCGGCTGCGGCGCGGTGGGATCAGGGTGACCAGCGACCGGGCAGGCACCCCGAGCACCGCCTCCACCGTCGAGACCGCCGCGATCGAGGACGCCCGCTCCGGATGGTTCTCGCCGGTCTGCCAGTTGCTCAGCGCGCTCACGCTGACCGGGGTGCCGCGCCGCCGCAGCTCGGCGGAGAGCTGCTCCAGGCTGTACCCGCTGGCTGTCAGGGCGGTGCGCAGCGCCTCGCTGAATGGGTTTCTCACCGGATGTCCTACTCGTGTGGTGCCCCCGCGCGTGGCGAATATACGGCCTGGCGTGGCCCCTGGACGGGCGGATTCCCGGACTTCTTCCAGAGTTATCCAGCTTGTCGCGGGCCAACAGTGGTGGAGCGTGCCGGCGGGGTGTCGAATCCCTGCTGAAGGTTCCTGGGGAGGTTCCATACTATGAATCGTCGTAGCTTGGTGGTCGGCCTCAGCGCACTCGCGCTGGCGGCCGCCTCCGTCATCACCGCGTCCCTCTCACAAGCCACCGCCGCGTCGCCACCGGACACCACCGGCGCGGCCCCACCCGAGCCCGCGCAGGCGGTGCGGCAGGTTGCCGAGCGGGGCGCCCGTACCGGCAGGATCAACGTCTCCAGCGCGACGCCACAGACCGTGTGTGACGACGGCGCGCAGTGGCTGCGGCTGCGGTTCACCGCGCTGTCGTTGGCCGGCGGCGACACCGTCACCGTCACCGGCGCCGCGGGCGGGGCGTACACCCTGACCGGTCGGCACTGGAACGGCAAGGCGTTCTACACCCGGGCGTTCGCCGGGGAGTGCGTCACGGTCACGCCGCGGTTGCGCGACCCGCGCAGCCGGTACGCCGTCGACGCGTACCAGTCCGGGAGCCAGCAGCTGAGCCAGGCGAGCGTGACCGTGGCCGCCGCCGGTGACATCTGCGGGTCGGCGTGCAACCAGACCGACGACCTGCTCGACACCATGAACCCGACCGCGGTGATCACGGCCGGCGACAACGCCTACGACAGCGGCACCCTGTCGCAGTTCAACAACCAGTACCACCCGACCTGGGGCAGATTCAACGACCGGGTGCACCCGTCGCCGGGCAACCACGAGTACTACACCTCCGGGGCCGCCGGCTACTTCGACTACTTCACCGGCCAGGGCGTGTACGTCGGCGAGCGCGGGCAAGGCTACTACAGCTACGACGTCGGCGACTGGCACATGGTCGCGCTCAACAGCAACGTCAGCCGCGGCGCGGGCAGTGCGCAGGAGACCTGGCTGAGGAACGACCTGGCCAGCAGCACCAAGCCGTGCACCGCCGCCTACTGGCACCACGCCCGGTTCTCCAGCGGCAACCACGGCGACAGCACCAGCGTCAACGCGCTCTACACCGCGCTCTACGACGCCAAGGCCGACCTGGTGATCGTCGGTCACGACCACTCGTACGAGCGGTTCGCGCCGGCCCGGCCGGACGGCACCCGGGACGACACGAACGGGGTCCGCCAGATCGTGATCGGGACCGGCGGCAAGTCCCTCTACAGCTCGCGGTCGAGCACCGCCGGCCCGTCGGAACGGTTCAACAACAACACCTTCGGTGTCGGCGAGCTGACCCTGACAGCGACCGGCTACACCGTGGACTTCCGGCCGGTGGCCGGACGTACCTTCACCGACCACGTCACCGGGTCCTGCAAGAAGGCTGCGGCCGGCCCCGATTTCGGCCTCGCCGCCAACCCGACCGCCGTCTCGGTCGCCCAGGGCGGCAACGTGCAGTCGACCGTGACGGTGGGCAGCAGCGGCGGCTTCAACTCCGCGGTCGACCTGACCGCCTCCGGGCTGCCGGCGGGCGTCACCGCCGGCTTCGCCCCCCAGGCGG
>JBOGDE010000224.1:0-9503 GCA_050701695.1 Micromonosporaceae bacterium | reverse complement strand
GGGCACTGCTGCTGGCCGCAGCCGAGCTCGGCACCTGGTGCGGCGAGCACCGCGGCCCGGCGCCTGACCCGGCGCTGACCGGCCAGCGGGTGGCCCGCTCGCTCGGACTCGCCGGCACCGGGCTGGCCGCCGGCCTGGTGCTCACCCTGATCAGCCTGGTCCCCGTACCGGAAGGCACCCTCGGGGTACTGCTGGCCGCGCTCGCCGTGGCCGGCATCGCCGGCCTGCTCCTCGCCCGCCGTACCTAGCGCGGCCGGGATCGCCGGCCGGGGCGAGAGTTCAGCGGGTGGGGCTCAGCCGGCGGGGGTGAGGGCGGTATCGCCGGCCTCGGCAGCCAGACCGGCGGTGTCCAGGATGGTGATCCGGCCCCGCCCGAGCGTGACCAGGCCCTGGTGGGACAGTTCGTTGAGGATCTTGGTCGTGGTCTCACGGGAGGCGCCGACCAGTGCGGCGAGCTGCTCGTGGGTGAGCCTGACCTGCGTGGCCCGGCCCAGCCGCTGCTGCCGGGCCAGCGTGCACAGCGTGCCGGCGACCCGCTGCGGCACCGACTTGAACACCGTGTCGGAGAGCCGGCGCTCCATCTCGATCAGCCGCTCGCCCAGGATGGTGGTGATCCGCGCGGCGATCCGGGGGTCGGAGAGCAGGAACCGCTGCACGTCCTCCCGGCTCATCACGCAGACCACGGCCTCGTCGATCGCCTCGGCGTAGTTGTCGTACATGTGCTGGCCGAGCAGCACCATCTCGCCGAAGATGGTGCCCGGGGTGATGATCGCGGTGGTGAGCGCCCGGCCGTCGCCGGCGATCCGGAAGACGCGTACCCGGCCCCGCTTCAGGATGAACAGCGTGTGCACCGGGTTGTGCGGCGAATACAGCAGCTCACCGGCGGCGTACGTGCGCATCGGCGCGGCGGCGGCGATCGCGTCCATCTCCGGTGCCGACAGGTCCGCGAAGATGTCCACCTCGGACATGCAGTAGGTGCGGTCGTACCCGGCCGCGATGCGTTCCACGTGTGCGCTCTCCTCGCGACGTCCCGGTGCCCAGGGCGGCGGTACGGCTCCCCATACCGGTCGTTCGAGTGCTCCCAGGCTCTCTTCCAGACAATACGCCGGCGCACCGCCCACGACGCCCCGTTGCGGGGCGCCGTGGGGCGGATTGCCACGGTCTGGTGGTTCCGGCGGGCACATGTCCGTCGCCCGGTACCGCAGGAGGCGTCAGCCCCGGCTCAGCCGGGGGCGTACCAGCGCGTAGACCACGCCGAGCAGCAGACCGTAGAGCAGGTGGCCCATCAGTGACTGCCAGGCCGTCGTGTTGAACATGAAGACCGGCATGCCGAGCCACGCGGGCATGATCAGCAGGGCGCCGAGCACCCACCACACCACGCCGTACGCCATGCCGATCCCCGCGCCCTGGGCGAGCTTGTCCGCCCAGGTGCCGAACAGTAGGGCGTAGATGGCGCCGAACAGCGCCGAGTTGAACAGGTGCACCAGCCAGCCGACGGCCACCGCCTCGCTGCCGACAAGCATGGCGACCATCGGGATCATGCCCATCATCTGCATCAGAATCCCGAACACGATGCCGCCGGCGAGACCACCGACTACTCCGGCGACCAGTCGGGTGGGTAGCGCCGCCGTGATCGGCGAAGTGCTTGCGGTGCTCATGGTGCCTCCATTCCTCGGATGTCGAGGCGACGCTAAGCCCGCTGGCCGGCCGAGTTCGGTGACCGCGCTCACACAACCACCGCCTTGATCACCAGTTGGGGAACGGATCGTGTGCCCACGCGACAGCTTCGGTCCCCAACTGACGATCTTGACACCGCAAGATCACGCTCAGAGGGCGGTTAGGGCCGGGTTGTCTATTTGGGCGGCTAGCGAACGTAGCGCGTCGGCGGCACCGGGTTCACCGAGCCGGGCGCGGTGCGCGGTGGCCCGTACCAACAGCTCCCGCATCCCGTGCCGCGAGGCCAACGCTTCCATCTCGTCCAGCCACTGCCCGGTGGAGGCGGCGCCGTGCGCCACGCCCAGCCCGCACAGCGCCTCCAGCCCGTACGCCTCCACCCACAGGTACGAGTCGGGCAGCCGCCGGCACGCCCGCGGTGCCTCGTCGAGCAGCGCGAACGCGCGGGGCAGCTCACCGCGGGCGGCTGCCACCAGCCCGAGCCCCCGGCAGGCGATGCTCTCCCAGCACGGGTCGCCGAGCTGGGTGCCGAGAGCGTACGCGTGCTCGAACCGCCGCGCGGCGCCGTCGACGTCGCCGACCCGCAGGTCCAGCTCGGCCCGCAGCGCCTCCGGCCACGGCACCATGCCGGTCCAGCCGATCGCCGAGACCCGTTCCAGCGCGGCGTCGAGCGCGACCCGGGCGGCGTCGTACTCGCCGCGCAGCAGGTGCAGCCGCCCCAGCAGCGCCAGCGCCAGCCCCTCCGGCCGCCCGGCGTCGCTGGCCCCGGCCCGCTCGATCGCGGAGCGCAGCAGCTGGTACGCCTGGGAGTAGTCGCCGACGTCGCTGCGGCAGCCGCCCCGGGTCAGGTCGATCCAGGCCAGCTCGGCGTCGTCGCCGCCGGCCAACTCCGCGGCGGTACGCAGCGCCCGCTCCGCCCGCGGATACCGGGCCCGCAGGAACTCCACCCAGCCATGCCGGCCGAGCGCCACCCCCGGGTCGCGGTCTCGATCGTGGTCACCGCCCGCCGCTGAGCGGGTCGCGGGCGGGCGTGGCCTTCCGGCCGCCGATGGTCATGCAGAACTGGGCGGCGGCGAGCTGGATGCCGTACGACCAGGTGGGGTAGGCGTGGGTGGCGGCGGCGAGCCGGCCGGTGAACATCCCGGTGGCCATCGCGAGCGCCGGCTCGTGGATCATCTCGCCGGCGCGGGCGGCGACGATCGTGGCGCCGAGCACCCGGCCGCCGCCCAGGTGGCGCAGCACCGGGCGGGGTCCGGCGATCAGCTTGACGTACCCGTCGGTGGCGCCGGCGGTGATCGCCCGGTCCATCTCGGCCATCGGCAGGTACGCCACCCGCCCGCCGCGCGCGGCCGCCTCCGCTTCGGTGACGCCGACCCGCGCCACCTCCGGGTCGGTGAACGTCACCCACGGCGTGCCGTACGCCCGGTAGCGCTGCCGCCCGCCGAGCGCGTTGCCCGCGGCGATCCGCCCCATCGCGTACGCGGCGTGGGTGAACGGCAGCCGCCCGGTGACGTCGCCCGCGGCGTACGCCCCGGGGGCGGTGGTGGCGAGCCGGTCGTCGGTGACCACGTGGCCGCGCTCGTCGACCCGGATCCCGGCCGCGTCCAGGTCCAGGTCCGCGGTGACGGGGGTACGTCCGGTGGCGACCAGCAGCCGCTCGGCCCGCACCGTGGTGCCGTCGGCGAGCGTCAGGCCGTGCGGGGCCGCCTCGGTGACGCCGGCCCCGGTGTGCACCGCGATCCCCTCCCGGGCGAACACGTCGGCGATCACCCGCGACGCCTCGGGCTCCTCACGGCCCAGCAGCCGGTCCTCGGCCTCGACCACCGTCACCGCCACCCCGAGCCGGGCGTACGCCTGGGCCAGCTCGCAGCCGACCGCGCCGCCGCCCAGCACCGCCAGGCTGGCCGGTGGTGAGGCCAGGTCGAAGACGGTCTCGTTGGTCAGGTACGCCCTATCGGCCAGCCCGAGGATCGACGGCACCGCGGGCGCGGATCCGGTCGCGACGATCAGCCGGCGGGCGGCGTACCCCCGGCCGTCGACGCCGACCCGGACCGGACCGGTGAGCCGGGCACGGCCCAGCACCACGTCGATACCTTCGGTACGCAGCGCGGCGGCGTCCTCGGTGGCGGCGATCCGCGCCACCGCGTCCCGCACCCGCTGGGTCGCGACCGCGAACGACTCACCGCGCGCCGCCGACTCGATCAGCGTCTTGGACGGTACGCAGCCGGTGAAGGTGCAGTCGCCGCCCGGCTCCCCGTCGGAGACCAGCAGCACCTTCGCCCCCCGCCGCACCGCTTCCCGCGCGGCCCCCAACCCCGCCGCGCCGCCGCCCACCACGATCAGGTCGTACCCGGTCATCCGTGCCCCTCGATCAGGCGATGGGCGCTGGGCCGCCGATTTCGGGGTCGCCGCGCTGCTGCGCGTCCATCGAGTGATCGCCCGGCGGCGCCGCCCCCACTCATCGCCGCTCCGCGATCAGCAGCGCGTAGCCCAGCACCCCGTCGGTGACCGCGGCGCGGGCGGCGGCGAGCACCGGACCGGCACGGTCGAAGTCGAGCCCCAGGGCTTCGGCGCGCTCGCGGGCGGTGAGGCGTACCAGGGTGAGCCGTGCCTCGATCTGGTCGATCATCCGAATCATCGCGGCGTCGTGGCGCTCGGTGTGCCGGGTCCGCAGCCCGGCGTCGGCCAGTAGCGAGGCGTACTCGCCGAGCGGGCGGGCGTCGGCCACGCACGCCACCCAGGCGGCGAGCCCGGTCAGCTCGTCCGGCAGCCGGGCGGTGTCCGCCACCACGTCGGTGATGCCGATCCGGCCACCGGAGCGCAGCACCCGGGCCAGCTCGGACGCGGCGGTCGGCTTGTCGGGGAAGGTGCAGAACGCGCACTCCGACACCGCCGCGTCGAACGCCTCGTCCGGGTACGGCAGCGCCTCCGCGTCGGCGACGGTGAAGCTGACCTGGTCGGTGAGCCCCCGCCCGTCGGCGGCACCCTGCGCCAGGGCGACATTGGCCTGGGCCAGATCGACCCCGTCCACCCGGACGCCGTGTTCGGTGGCGAGCAGCAGTGCCGTGCCGCCCCGCCCGGACGCGACATCGAGCACCCGGGCGCCGGCGGCCGGGTCGAGCGCGCCGGCCAGCCGCCGGGTCAGCGCCAGCCCGCCCGGGTGGTACGCCTCCCCGAGCAGCATCGCCACCAGGTCAGAGGAGTACGTCGCCGCGCAACACGCCTTGATCTCCTCCGCCGAGGTCATCGCAGCCGCCTCCCCACATTGGTCTGGTCGGGCGCGACCGGCCCCCGAGCGTGGCCGTTCTCGCGCGCCACCTTCGACCCGTACGGCGACTCGGCGAGCAGGGGCTGGATCGGCGTCGCGTTCGGGATCACGTCGGCGACCCGTACCCCCGACATCTGTTCTCTGACCTGCTCCCGGTAACCGACGGAGTTGTACGCGCAGAACGGGATCAGCCGCCCGTCCGGGGTGATCTCCTCCACACAGCACTTCATCAACTGCTTCACGTTCAGGGTGTACGGGTCCTGGAAGTCCTGGATCACGATCATGAAAGCCCGGTCGGTGAGGTTGGTCAGCGCGTCGGGCAGGTTGACCCCGCAGGCATCGGCGCAGTCGAGCGCCCCGGCGGCTGTCCGGAGCCGGTCTTCGGTGACCTCGGGACCCATGAACGCCGACGCCGACCACAGCTTCTCCAGCGCTTCCCGGACCGCGTAGTCGGGCACCACCCGGTTCGACACGTAGTCCAGGTAGTCCTCGACGTTGAGCAGCCGCGGGATCGGCACCACCCCGAAGTCGGGCGCCCCCGGCGTGCCCTGGGTGAGCAGGTACGTGATCGAACGGCAGGTCGGGAAGCAGCACGGCACCGGGAAGAAGTCCGACGACTGGAACCAGTCCGGTCGCTGCGCCGCGATGCCGTGGATGATGTCGGAGTTGGTGAGCCGGGTCAGCGGGTCGAACTCCACGTGCCGCCCGGAGTGGGTGACCGGCTGGAACGACACCGACCGTACCGCCGGGTGGGCCAGGCCGTACTCAACGATGTCACCCAGCTCGTGGTCGTTGAGGTCGCGCTCCACCGCCGCGACCAGAGTGACCGTGAGCCCCTCGGCCGCACAGTTGTCCAGCGCCTTGCGTTTGACCTCCCGCAGATCACGCCCCCGGATCTCCCGGTGGGTACGCTCTTCGAGCCCGTCGAACTGCAGGTACACGTTGACGGAGCGGTCCGGGGTGTTGCGGCGGCCCAGCTCCGCGACGAACCGCTTGTCGGAGGCGAGCCGGATCCCGTTGGTGTTCAGGTTGACCGACCGGATGGGCCGTCGTTGTGCGGCGTCGACGAACTCCAGGACCTGCTTGTGGATCGTCGGCTCGCCGCCGGAGAACATCACCACCTCGGCCTCCCCCTCGGAGGCGACGAAGGTGTCGAGCATCCGCTCGCACTGGTCGAGCGTGATGGAGTAGCCGTCGGGCTGGTGCCCGGAGTCGGCGAAGCAGATCGGGCAGTCCAGGTTGCAGCCGGTGTTCACCTCGATGATCCCGAGGCAGGCGTGCTGCTTGTGCTCCGGGCACAGCCCGCAGTCCGAGGGGCAGCCGTCGCGTACCTCGGTCTGGAAGGTGAGCGGGATCGTGCCCGGCTTGTTGAACCGTGCGCTGTCGAGGTACAGCTGGGCGTCGCCGTACACCAGGGCTTCGAACTCACCGTGCTCCCGGCAGCGTTTGCGCAGGTAGACCTTGTCGTCGCGGATGTTGACCTGGGCGTCGGTGACCGCCTTGCAGACCGGGCAGATCGACTTGGTGTACTCCACGAACACCTCGTCGCGGTCACGCTTCACCGGCCGCTCCCCAGATCGCGCAACGCGTCCTCGATGCCCCGGTGGAACGTGGGGTACGCGTAGATCATGTGCCGCAGCCGCTCGATCGGCACCTCTCCGTGTACGGCGACCGCGAGCCCGGCGAGCACCTCGCCTCCGGTCGGCCCGACCGCGGTGGCGCCCACCAGCACGCCCCGGTCGGTGTCGGCGACCAGCTTGATCACGCCCTCGTTGCCGGCCTTGTGGATCCAGCCGCGCGCGGTGCTCGGCACCTGGGCCAGGCCGGTGCTCACGGTCAGGCCGGCCTCGCGGGCCTGTGCCTCGGTGAGCCCGACCGCGCCCACCTCGGGGTCGGTGAAGGTGACCCGGGGCAGCGCCCGGTAGTCGGCCGGCGGCCCTTCCTGGCCGAGGATGTCGCGTACCACGATCTGGGCCTGGTACATCGCGACGTGGGTGAAGGCGCCGTGGCCGGTGACGTCGCCGACGCCCCACAGCCGCTCGGCGGCGCACAGCCGTTCGTCGGTCGGCAGCGCCTTGGCCTTCGGGTCGAGCCCGGCGGCGTCGACCCCGAGCCCCGACAGGTCGACCCGGCGGCCCACCGCGACCAGCAGCTTCTCGCCCTCCACAGTGGACCCGTCGTCGAGGCTGACGGAGAATCCCGGGTCCACCTTCACCGCCCGGGCCCCGGTCCGCACCGTGATCCCGTCGGCCTCCAGCGCTTTCTGGACAACCTCCGAGGCCTCCGGCTCCTCGACCGGGAGCAGCCGGTCCAGCGCCTCGACCACCGTGACCGCGACCCCGAAGCGGGCGTACGCCTGCGCCAGCTCCAGCCCGATCGCGCCGCCGCCCAGCACGATCAGCGAGCCCGGCAACCGCTCCGCCTCGACCGCTTCCCGGTTGGTCCAGTACGGCGTGTCCGCCAACCCGTCGATCAGCGGGATCACCGCAGTGGTGCCGGTACCGATCACCACGCCCCGGCGCGCCTCGAACACCTGGTCGCCGACCCGGACCCGGCCCGGCCCCTCCAGCCGGCCCCAGCCGCGTACGAACCGGCCGCCCTTGCCCTCGAAGCGCTCCACCGCGACCCGGTCGTCCCAGGTGTCGGTGGCCTCCTCGCGGATCCGCGCCGCCACCGGCGCCCAGTCCGGCGTCACCTCCGAGCTGCCGGCCATGCCGGGCACCCGCCGCGTCTCGGCGAGCAGGTTCGCCGCCCGGATCATCATCTTGCTCGGCACGCAGCCCCAGTACGGGCACTCCCCACCGACCAGCTTGCCCTCGACCCCGACCACGGAGAGTCCGGCCTCGGCGAGCTTGCCGGCGACCTCCTCGCCGCCCACGCCGAGGCCGAGCACCACCACGTCCACCTGTTCGGTCATCCCGCCTCCACCTTCACCGGCGGCGCCACCCGGGCGCGCAGACCGGAACGGATCATCAGCCCCGCGTAGAGCAGCAGCAACGCGTCCTGCGCCAGCACGAACAGGCTCAGCCGCTGCGTCAGGTACACCCCGAAGCACCCACAGTTGGCGACGTCGAGCCCACGCAGGTACGCCTGCGTACCGAGCGCCGCCCACACCACCGACACCGCTGTGTACACCCAGACCGGCGCCAGATTCTGCGAGCGCGGCCGGGCCAGAAACCACACCCCGCACACCAGCTCGCCCGCGATCAGTACGCCGGCAAGCGCCTGGGCATCGAGCATCACCCGGTACGCGGCGAGGATCTCCGGCATCTGCTGCCAGGAGACCAGCTGACCCACCGCCATCCCGACGTACACCACGCCGAGCACCAACCGCAGCACCATGATCGCGAGCCTAAGCGACCAGCCACCCCCGCAACGTACGCCCGCTCACACAATCCCGGGCCGCCCCCGCCCCGACTTGGTGCGCCAGGGGTGCGCGACACGCCGGAGCCGACGGCGTGTCACGCACCGTACAACGCACCAAGTGGGCGGGGCCTACCAGCGCCCGGCCCGGATCGCGGTAAATCCGCGTGACCAGAGCGCTCGGGCCATCCAGGCTGATGCTGAACTTCGATGGCGGGAGGGGCTGATGACCGAGGTACTGCTGGCGGGTTGCCGGGCGCACCCGATGGAGCCGCGCGGCGAGCTGCTGGTCGAGGGGCTGGCGGCGCGCGGCGTGACCGCGGCCTGGGCGACCTGGGACGACGAGACCGTCGACTGGTCGGCGGCCCGCGCGGTGGCGGTACGCAGCACCTGGGACTACCTGAACCGGCGCGAGGAGTTCCTGACCTGGGCGAAGGCCGTCGACGCGGTGACGTACCTGCTCAACGGCGCCGACACGCTGCGGTGGAACACCGACAAGAGCTACCTGCTGGAGCTGGCGGCGGCCGGCGTACCGGTGGTGCCGTCGCGGTTCGCCGCCGGCGCCGACGATCTGGCGCGGGCCGCCGCGGAGTTCCCGGGACGGGTCGTGGTCAAGCCCTGCGTCGGCGTCGGGGGCATCGGCGTCACGGTGCTGAACAGCACCGCCGACATCGACAGCATCGAAGGCGACGGGCCATGGCTGGTGCAGCCGGTGGTGGAGTCGATCACCACCGAGGGCGAGACTTCGGTGCTGGTGCTGGTGCTGGTGCTGGTGCTGGTGCTGGTGCTGGTGCTGGTGCTGGTGCTGGTGCTGGTGCTGGTGCTGGTGCTGGGCGGCCGGGTCGCTGGCCAGATCCGCAAGGTCGCCACCGGCGGGGAGATCCGGGTCCACCCGCAGTACGGAGGGCTGTCCACGCCGGTCGCGGTCACCGGCGAGGCGGCGGAGCTCGCGCTCGCCACCGTCGCCGCCGCCGAGCGGCTGCGGGACGTCTCGCTCCCGTACGCCCGGGTGGATCTGATGCGGATGCCGGACGGCGCGCTGGCGCTCAGCGAGCTGGAGCTGACCGAGCCGGGACTGTACCTGGACGTCGCGCCCGGCCACGCCGAGGCGTACGCCGACATGATGGCCAGCCTGCTGCGCCGGCCCGCCGCCTAGGTCCCGGCCCGCGGCGTAGGTTCGGGCCCGCCGCGTAGGTCC
>JBOGDE010000223.1:0-9573 GCA_050701695.1 Micromonosporaceae bacterium | reverse complement strand
GTGTTGTATCGGGGCCAAGATCCGACGTTGCCAGCGTCGTTCTGGGCCCGGCCGGGCCCGGTGAACGTTAGTGGCCAGCGCACTTGGGAGGTGCTGTGACCCGCCGCTTCGAAGAACTCGACTGGCGCCCGACCCCGCTGGGTGAGATCAGCCTGCGGCGGCGGCTGGACCCGGCACTGAACCTCGACGTGTACGAGGTCAAGCTCGGCGACGAGTATCTGATGTCCAGCCTCTACACCACCGCCGAGGTCGAGCTGGCCCACCTGGGCCTCGCCCCGCTGTCCGGCAACGCCGACGGGCTCGACGTGGCCGACGGGCTCGACGTGGTGGTGGGCGGGCTCGGCCTCGGCTACACCGCCCGCGCCGTACTCGAACACCGACGGGTACGGTCCCTGACCGTCGTCGAGGCGCTCGAACCGGTGATCGACTGGCACCGGCGCGGGCTGGTGCCGCACTCCACCGAGCTCACCGGGGATCGGCGTACCCGGCTGGTGCGGGGCGACTTCTTCGCGATGGCTGCCGGCGACGACGGCTTCGACCCGGAGCAGCCGGCGCGGCGGTTCCACGCGATCCTGGTCGACATCGACCACTCCCCGCGCCACACGCTCAACGCGAGCCACACCGCGTTCTACCAGCCCGACGGGCTGCGGCGACTCACCCGCCACCTGCATCCCGGAGGTGTGTTCGGGCTGTGGTCGGACGACCCACCCGACGCGGCCTTCACCGCTGACCTCGGCAAGGTGTTCGACACCGTCGAGGCGCACACGGTCAGCTTCGCCAACCCGCTGCGCCGCGACGACTCAGCCAACACCGTCTACGTCGCGACCCGCGCCTGACCGATCAGGTACGGCGGCCGCGCGGCACCAGCGGCTCGAAGACGAACACGTCCAGGCCACGGGTCATGTCGCCGACGTACACCACGCCCTGCTTATGGACCTGTGCACCCCAGGAGGTGGCGCCGGGCTGGATGCCGTACCCCGCCTGCTTCGGTGTGGTGGGGTCCCGGTCGTCGACCACCTGCAGCCCGGCGTTGTACGAGCCCAGCAGCAGGTAGTGCGACTTCGAGGACATCACATGCACCGAGCAGACCGGCGCGGGAGTGCCGGCGGGGATGAACCACTCCGACTCCTCGGTCGCCGAGGTGAGCGTGTCCGACAGGCGTACCGCGGTGACCCCGCCGCCCGCGGTGTCGATCGCTGCGCCGTCGCCCGCACCACACGGGTGGTGCATGTCCTCGTCGGTGACCAGCATCAGCCGCGGGTCGCCGTCCAGGAACTGCGCCTCGTGGGTGTAGCGGATCGGGTGGTGGCCGGGGCCGCGCTCGTGCAGCCACCGGTTGAGCACCACCGGGTTGGCCGGGTCGGTGGCGTCGATGACGAACACGCTGCCCGTGTTGCCGTGCTCGGCGCCGTAGTCAGGCCCGTCGTCGGAGTAGTTGCCGCCTTCGGCGAGCAGCAGGATGTCGCGCGGCGTCACGGTCCCGTCGGGCTGACGTAGCGGATAGTCGGGGTACGCACTGATGTCGTGGGTGTGGGTGAAGTCAGGCCCCACGTGGCGGCCTCCCCGGAACGGGGACGCTTCCCACAGCTCGACCGGGTTGGCCCTGGTCAGTTGGGCGGGCGCCGCCGGCTCGGTGCCGAGTAGCGGGTTGAGGTCGTACACCCGCAGGCCGTTCTCCGCCGAGCCGCCGGATGGCAACCAGAGCCGGCGCTGGTCCACGATGTCGCCATTGTGTGCCTCGCCGTGCTCCTGGCCCACGAACTTCCACAGCAACCTCGGGTTCGCCGGATCGGTGACGTCCAGGAACTCCGAGATGTCCGTACCCTCGGCCGGCGGCCGCGAGGAGACCCGCCGGGTGCCGTTGAGCACCGCGATGTGCCGGCCGTCGAACACCGCGGCGTCGGGCACCGCGTCCGCCCGGCCACCGGGCAGGTACGACCCGATCTCCCGCGGCGCCACCGGGTCGGAGATGTCGAAGATCCGGAAGCCCAGACCGTACGCACCGAGGTAGAGCCGGTCCCCTTGCACGGTGACGTGGCCGCCCGTGGTGCTGCCGTCGTGGAAGACGTGCCTGACCTGCTCACTGAGCGCGCTGGTCGACGTGGCGGCGACCGGCCCACCACCGGTGGTGCCGAGCACCAGCGCCGCCACGCATCCCAGAGCGAACATCGACCGTCGCCGCATCGCACGCCTCCACCCTGCTCGCACCTACCTGGCCATCGCGCGACGTGACGGGGTGCGTTACCCGCCGGCCCCGGTGCGGTTCCGCCGGGGAGCGGGCGCCGGTTGCCGCGGTTACGCTGGCGGCATGCAACCGACTCCTCCGGGTTGGTACTGGGATCCGGGGAATCGACCAGGATTGTTCCGCTGGTGGGACGGCGGTGCCTGGACCGAGCACACCACGGTGAACCGGCGTACCGAGCCGCCGCCCGCGCCGCCACTGCCCGGACCGGATCCCGACGGGCGGTACCGCGCCGCGGGCCTGTCGTACCCCGCCCTGGACCCGCCGTGGCGACGCTGCCCGGGATACCCGGACATCGACGACGTGGTCGGGCAGGAGCTGGTGGTGGGGAAGACCCCGCGCGGTCCGTACATCGCGGGGATCTTCATCGGCGGCCTACCGGCGCGCTTCGGGTACGCCGGCCCCGACGACCTGGACCGGGCGGGCCGGGCGTTCGCGCAGACGATGCTCAGGACGTACTACCCGCATGAATCACCGCACGAGGGCCTGCACCCGAGCCTGGGTCAGCTCGACCGGCACCGCAGCTGGCACGCCACCGTGGAGCTGGACGTCGACGACGCCCACCTGGACTTCCGGCGCGAGACCGCGATCTTCACCGTGGTCGAGTGCGGTGACCGGGCCGCCGCGTTCTACGCCAGCCTGCCCGCCGTCGAGCAGGTCCCGCCAGCGGCCACGGTGACCCGGCGGCTGCACTGCGACTGGGGCCCCGCACCGCTCACCCGACGTTCAACCCCATGTCATTCGTTGGCGGGTGTTCATATCTGCTTCAGATCGATAAGTTCTGAGCACCTATGAGCCTCAATGGGGAGGAACCTGATGCGAAGGAGCATCGCCGCACTGTTGTCGGGCTGCCTGCTCGCGGTCGGCCTGACCGCCGCCGCCGCGCCGGCCAGCGCCACGCCGGCACCCGCCGCGAGCACCCTGTCGGTGCAGTCGTCGACGGTGTCGCAGGGCACCGACCTGGTCGCCGACTACACCACCGACCGGCCCGACGACCAGAACTGGATCGGCCTCTACACCGACCCCGGCAACGGCCCGGTCAACCAGAAGTACGTCGGCCCCTCACTGAAGTGGAAGTACACCCCCGGCGCCTCCGGACAGGTACGGTTCGGCACCGCCGACCTGGACCCCGGGCGCTACATCCTCTACTTCCTGTACAACGACGGCTACACGTGGCTGGCCGACCCGGTCGGGTTCGACATCGTCACCGGCGCCGCCTCGTCGTTCGTGCTGCCGGCGTTCAGCCTGAAACCGGCGCGGGCCGGTGAGGCGTACGCCCAGAGCATCGCCGGTACGGTCCGACCGGCAAGGACGGACCTGACCTTCCGCAAGACCAGCGGTCCGACCTGGGCGAGCGTGTCGGCCACCGGCACCGTGTCGGGCACCCCGTCGGCGACGGATGCCGGCGGCACCGCCAGCGTCGGCGTCGAGGCGGTCGACGGCGACGGACGGCGTACCACCACCACGGTCGGCATCCCGGTACGGGCCGCGACCCAGCCCCTGGTCGGTGACCTGAAGGTGATGTCGTACAACCTGTGGTTCGGTGGCACCCGGTCCAAGGACTACCGCACCAAGCAGTTGCGGTTCCTGCTGAGCCAGAACGTCGACGTGGTCGGCTTCCAGGAGTCGTACTCCACCTCCGCCCGCGAGCTGGCGGATCTGCTCGGCTGGCACCACTACCAGGCCAGCTACAGCCTCGGCATCATCAGCCGCTACCCGATCACGGCCACCGACTCCTCCTCCACCAACGGCACCATGTACGGCGCCGGCGCGCGGATCCGGCTGGACGCGAAGTACCCGCAGGACATCGTGCTGTGGACCGCCCACCTGCACTACACCCCGTACGGCCCGTACGACGCCTGCCACTCGCAGATGACCGTCGAGCAGATCCTGCGCCGCGAGGAGCAGTCCGGCCGGCCCCGCCAGATCGCCGGGATCCTCAAGAAGCTGGCCCCCGACGTCGGCAAGGCGGCGACCACACCGGTGTTCCTGGTCGGCGACTTCAACACCCCGTCGCACCTGGACTGGACCGCCGTCACAAAGGACACCCACTGCGGGTACGAGATCGCCTGGCCCACCACCGTGAAGGTCGCCGACGCGGGGCTCACCGACTCGTACCGTGCGGCCCGCCCGGACCCGCTGGGCGACCCCGGCAACACCTGGTCGCCGATCTACCCCGAGGACCCGCAGGATCGGATCGACTTCGTCACGTACGCCGGACGGCTCCAGGTGCTCGACTCCACCGCGCTGACCGTCGGCGTGGTCGACCCGAACGACCCGGCCAACAACGAGTGGACCTCCGACCACCGGGCGGTGATGACCACCTTCCACATCGGCTGACGGCGGGCGCCGCTACCGTAGAGCGGTGCGGGTAGCGACCTGGAACGTGAACTCGGTCAAGCAACGGGTGCCCCGGCTGCTGCCGTGGCTGGACCAGCGACAGCCCGACGTGGTGTGTCTGCAGGAGACCAAGCTGACCGACGAGGCGTTCGCCGCGCTGCTGCACGACGACCTGCGGCAGCGCGGCTACCAGGTCGCCGCACACGGCGAGGGCCGCTGGAACGGGGTGGCGATCCTGTCCCGGGTAGGGCTGGACGACGTGGTCACCGGTGTCGCCGGCGCGCCCGGGTTCCCGGATCCGGAGGCGCGGGCGGTGGCCGCCACCTGCGGCGGGGTACGGGTGCATTCGCTGTACGTACCGAACGGCCGGGAGCCCGACTCCGCGCACTACCACTACAAGCTGGCCTGGCTCGCCGCGCTCCGGGACGTGGTGCGGGCCGGCCCGGGCGACGCGCTGCTGTGCGGCGACATGAACATCGCGCCCACCGACGCCGACGTCTTCGACCCCGAGGCGTACGCCGGGCAGACCCACGTCACGCCGCCGGAACGGGCCGCGCTTGCGGAGCTGACCGACCTCGGCCTGCACGACGTGGTACGCGACCGCTGGCCCACCGAGCGGGTCTTCACGTACTGGGACTACCGGGCCGGTATGTTCCATCAGGATCTCGGGATGCGGATCGACCTGGTGCTCGCGACCGCGCCGGTGGCCGACCGGGTCCGCGCCGCCTGGGTGGACCGGCACGCCCGCAAGGGCACCGGGCCCAGTGACCATGCTCCGGTCATCGTCGACCTGGACGAAGCCCCCGACGGCGACATCGGCCCGGTGGTGCCGCCACCGTCCGCCGCTCGCGGCCGCAGAGGCGCGGTCCGGCTCCCCCAGTCGCGGTAACTCCACCGGTGACGACCGCCCGCGGCGGGTGATCGCCGCAAACCACAAGGCATAAGCTGCACCCGTACGGCCCGAAGGGTGAAGGACATTGCCAGTCAACGTTCGGGTTGGCCTGCTCGGCCCGCTCGAGGTGACCGTCGACGACCGTCCGGTCGTCATCGCGGGCGCCAAACCGCGCGTGCTGTTCGTGACGCTCGCGCTCGCGGCCGGCCAGCCGGTCTCCATGGAGTCGCTCGCCGACCACATCTGGGCCGATGCGCTGCCCGCGGACGTACGCGGCAGCCTCTACACCGTGATCCGCAGGCTGCGCCAGACCCTCGGCGCCGAGCTGGTGGAGGCGGTGCCCGGCGCGTACCTGCTCCGGGTGGCGCCGGAGTCGGTCGACGTGCATCGCTTCCGTTCCCTGGTGATCGGCTCCCGGGACGGTGAAGACGAGCTGGCAGGACTCGAGCAGGCGCTGGGGCTGTGGCGGGGCGAGGCGCTGGAGGACGTACCGTCCGAGCAGTTGCGCGGCGAGTACGGTCCCCGGCTGACCGAGGAGTGGTTCGGCGCGGTGGAGCGCCGGATCGATCTCCTGCTCGACGCCGGCCGGCACCCCGAGCTGGTGGGCGAGCTGCGGGACCTCACGGCACGGCACCCGCTGCGGGAGGCGCTCTGGGCACGGTTGATCACCGCGCTCTACCGCTGCGGCCGGCAGGCCGACGCGCTGGGCGCATATCGCGCGCTACGGGACGAGCTACGCGAGCAGCTGGGGCTCGATCCCAGCACCCGGCTGCAACGCCTGCACCAGGCCGTACTCACCAACGACCCCTCGCTCGACGCCGCGCCTCGCGACGAACCGGCACCACCACCCGCGGACACCGTGCAGGTACGCCCGCAGCAGCTGCCGTCCGACATCGTCCGGTTCACCGGGCGGGAGCGCGAACTGGCGGCGCTCGACAGGTTGCTGCCCACCGACGCCGACGCCTCTCCCCCGATCGTGATCGCCGCGGTGGACGGCACCGGCGGGATCGGCAAGACCAGCCTCGCGGTGCACTGGGCGCACCGGGTCGCCGACCAGTTTCCCGACGGGCAGCTCTACGTCAACCTGCGCGGCTTCGGCCCCGGTCACCAGGTGGAGCCGGGCGCCGCGCTGGAGACCCTGCTGCGGTCGCTGGGGATCCCGGCGGGACAGATCCCACCCGACGTCGACTCCCGATCGGCGCTGCTCCGTACCACCCTGGCCAGCCGGCGGGTGCTGCTGCTGCTCGACAACGCCCGCGGCGCCGAGCAGGTACGCCCGCTACTCCCCGGATCCTCGAGCCTGGTGCTGGTCACCAGCCGCAACCAGCTGCGCGGCCTCGCCGCCCGCGACGGCGCCCATCGGGTCACCCTCGACCACCTCACCGAGCAGGAGTCGATCGACCTGCTCGCCCACGTGATCGGGGTCGAGCGGGCCGCCGCCGAGAGCGCCGCCGTGACCGAGCTGGCCCGGCTCTGCGACTATCTGCCGCTACCGCTGGCGATCGCGGCCGAACGCGCCACCCGGCAGCCCGCCAGCCCGCTGCACGAGCTGGCCGAGGAGCTGCGCGACGAGCGGGACCGGCTCGACGCCCTGGACACCGGGGAGGATCCCGCCACCGACCTGCGCGCGGTGTTCTCCTGGTCGTACCGGGCGCTGACGCCGGAGGTGGCGCGGATGCTGCGGCTGCTCGCGATCGCGCCCGGCACCGACATCACCGCCGAGGCCGCCGCGGCGCTCGCCGGTGCCACCCCGGTACGGGGCCGCCGGCTGCTCGACGCGCTGGCCGACACCCACCAGCTGCACCAGCGCCGGCCGGGCCGCTACGAGCTGCACGACCTGCTCCGGGCGTACGCCGCGGAGCTGTCCGAACAGACCGACAGCGGCGACGAGCGCGCGGCTGCCCGGCGCCGGGTGCTCGACTGGTACATGCACGCCGGGTGGAAGGGGCGCGACCTGCTGCATCCGAGCATCTCCGCACCGGAGCCCTCCGACCCGGTCGAAGGCGTGGTGCCGCCGACGATCGCCGACGACCGGCAGGCGCTGCAGTGGTTCGACGCCGAGCGGTTCAACCTGAAGCACGCGGTGCAGTCGGCCTATGACGAGGGCTTCGACGAGCTGTGCTGGCGGCTGGCGCACGTGCAGTGGGTCTACCTCGACGGCTGCCAGGCTTGGGACGACATCGATGTCGTGCAGGGCCTGGGGCTCGCGGCCACCCGGCGGCTGGGCGACCGCCGCAACGAGGCCGAGACCCTGACCGACATCGGCAACTCCTGCCGGGGCCGGGGCGACCTGGCGCGCGCCATGGAGTACCAGCACGCCGCGCTGGCGATCTTCCGCGAGCTCGGCGACGAGTTGGGGATAGCCACCGCACTGTCCAACCTCGGAGCGGAGGCCCGGGCACTCGGCCGGTACGACGAGTCGCTCGGCTACCTCCACGAGTGCCTCGCCATCGACCGCACCATGGACGAGCCGGGGAATCTGGCGGTCTCGCTGCATCAGCTGGGCCGCACGTACAGCGATATGGGGCGGGCCGAGGCGGCGATCGAGGCCGCGTCGGAGGCGCTGGACCTGGTCAGCAAACTGCAGCACCGCCGCGGCGAGGCCCGGGTGCGCGACACCCTCTCCCAGGCGTACGAACAGTCCGGTGACCTGGCCGCGGCGGTCGAGCACCTGCGCAAGGCCGAGGTGCTGTACGCCGATCTCGGTGACCACTGGTCACGGGCCGACTGCCTGGCCAAGCTGGGGCGGGTGCTGCGGCGGGCCGAGGACCTCACCGGGGCACGGGCCGCATTCGGTGAGGCGATCGGGATCCTGGAACGGATGGGCGTGTCCGGCGCCGACGAGCTGCGCGCCGAACTCGCCTCACTGTGAAGCCGGTGCGGCCGATGCGGCCGGCGGGTCAGCCGGCGGGGCGCAGCAGGGTGCGGGGGCTGATCCGGCCCTTCTCCGGCTCCCGGCTCACGGTGCCCGCGCTCACCAGCGCGGTGAGCCCCCGGATGGCGTCCTCGGCGCGGTAGATGGTCTCGGCGACGGTGTGATGCTGCAGCTCGGCGACACTGCTCGGGCCGCGTTCGGCGAGCACCTGCGAGAGCTCCCGCTTCAGCGGCAGCAGCTGCGGGCGCAGCGAGATGTCGACCAGGGCACCGCTCGGGTCACGCGGGTCGCGATAGCGGATCCCGGCGTACTCGTCGACGGCCCACAACGCCTCCTTGAACGCCGTCAGGTGTTTCTCGACCGCGGTGGCGAACACCAGCAGCTGCACCCGACCGGCATCGTCGACAAGCTCGACGTGTACGACATGCGGCAGCCCGGTGTCGGCCAGCCGCCCCCGGTACGCGGTGACGCGAGCGGCGTCCGCCGGTGGCATGGCGAGCAGCAGCTCGGTCTCGCCGGAGGCCAGCCGGGCGACCAGCTGCCACGCGGTCGGCTCGTCGAGCCCGCCGGCGACCAGATCGAGGTAGGCGAGCACCGGCCCGTGCACCTCGACGGCCTCCGGATCGGCGACCGGCATCACGCTGAGCCCTTCGGGGCTGCCGACCTCCGCGACCGACGGGGCCTCGGCGCCGAGCACCACCACGTCGAGCCGGTGCCCGGCGAGCCGGTCGGCGAACTCGGCGAAGACCCGCAGCGCGCCGGCCGCGGACCCGTCCCGGCTCGCCTCCAGGTACGTCGCCCGCCGACGCGACTTCAGCACCGTCGGCGTCCAGGCGTCCAGATACCGCACCAGCAGCTCCTGTTTCACCGCGGTGTGCGGGTCGTCCGAGCCGGACATACCCCGGTTGTACCGTGATCACGCCGTACGCGCCAGTGTCCTGGTGTTTCGCCCGATCGTGAGCGAGCGTGCGAGCGAACCAACGTACACAGCAGCGCCCGCTCGCGGGTGCCCGAGCGCCAGCGAGGTGCGTCCGTGAGCGGACGATGAAATGTTCCCGCTACCTGGGACGATGACTCGGCGAGACCACCCCTCGGAGGTACCACGTGACCCCTCACGCCACCCTGCGCCGGTTCGCCGCGCGCGTCGTCAGCCCCATCCGCGATGCCAGCCGGTCCGCCCGCCGGGCGAGCCGCCGGCCGCTGCTGAGCCGGACCCTGCTCGCC